>JBDLVU010000018.1:0-36306 GCA_039804665.1 Pseudomonadota bacterium
TCGTCGGCGCGTTCGCTGGCGATCTGGACGCGGTTCAGGCCAAGGGCGCGGGCAACGTGGCCGCTGCGGCGCGCGATGCCGGCGCCACGGCGCTGGTGCACGTGTCCGCCATCGGGGCCGACGCCGAATCGGGCGTGGCTTATGCCCGCACCAAGGCGCTGGGCGAGGAAGCGGTGAAGGCCGCGTTCCCCGAGGCGACGATCCTGCGCCCGTCGATCCTGTTTGCCGAAGACGACGCGTTCGTGACGATGTTCGCCGGCCTGATCGCGCGGCTGCCGCTGCTGCCGGTGTTTGCCCCGCAGGCGAAGTTCCAGCCCGCGTTCGTGGACGATGCGGCCGAGGCGGTGGGCAACGTGCTGGCCAACGCAGGCACTCACGCGGGCAAGATCTATGAAATCGCGGGCCCCGAGCAGATCAGTATGATCGCGCTGAACCGCAAGATCGCCGCCGCGCAAGGGCGTGCGCGCGTGTTCGCCGAGCTGCCCGATGCGGTTTCGTGCGCCATCGCAACGGGCACCGGCTGGCTGCCCGGCGCGCCGCTGAGCCGCGACCAGTGGGCTCTGCTGCAAAAGGGCAACGTGGCGAGCGGCACGCTGCCGGGCCTGGCCGAACTGGGCGTGAAGGCGCGGCCGCTGGAGCTGTTCCTTGACCGCTGGATGGTCCGTTTCCGCAAGTACGGGCGCTTTGGCGTGAAGGCCAAGGCCGCCTGATTCGCGGGCGAAGTTGACGAAGTTGACACGGTCCTGAGCGAAAAATCCGGACCGGATGGAATGAGCCTTAAGTTGCGGAAACTGCAGGTTTTTGCGGGTGCAAGAGGCCATCTGCACACTGTGGCAGAAACGCGCTGTGTAGGACAGCGAACATGAATAACAGACGCGCGTGTCAGTTATTCATGTTCGAGCTGGCGTGAGGGACGCCTGATCAGGCGTTCACATCGGCGTAGTGGGCGGGGGGCTGGATCACGTCCATGCGTTCGGACAGCAAGGGGCGGAAGCTGGGGCGGCTTTTAAAGACCGAGTACCAGCTGCGCGCCTGTTCGTGCTGCGACCAGTCGATGCCGCCGAGGTAATCCGCCACCGAAATCTGCGCTGCGGCTGCGAGGTCGGCAAGGCTCATCTGCGCGCCGGCCAGCCACGGGCGGTTGTCGATCAGGAAATCGACGTAATCGAGATAGTGGTTGGCGAGGCGGATCGTTTCGCGCAGCACCTTGCTGTCGGGCGGCTGGCGGAAGAACAGGCGCTTCTTCATGCGTTCGTCCAGCAGCGGGCCGGTGACGGCGTTGAAGAAGTTTTCATCGAACATCGCGATCAGGCGGCGGATTTCGGCGCGGTTGGTGGCCGTGCCGTTGATCATCGGCGCCTTGTCCACCGTCTCTTCGAAATATTCGCAGATCGCGCGGCTGTCTGACAGCACGATGCCGCGTTCCGGATTGGTGATGACCGGCGTGCGCAGCGCGTGGTTGAGGTTCTGGAATTCGTCGCGCGCCTCCCACGGGTTTTCACGCACGAGATCGTAGGCGACGCCCTTTTCGCTGAGGAGGAGACGCACCTTGCGACTGAAGGGGCAGAGGGGGAACTGATAGAGTTGCCACATGATGCCGACTCTTTGGACGAGGGGGTGGGGCCAAGTCCAGCACGGGTTAACGCTGGCGGCGGTTTTTTGGTTCTGCGTGGCGCGTGACGCGAGCAAAAAGCAGGACGCAGGATCAAGTCCGGGGTGACGGGGCCGGGAACCCGGACTGCCTTTGGGACTCTACACTGTGAAAGGCAGGTGGAGCGATGGCGGCACGGGCGTGGTGGCAAGGGCTGGCCGTGAGCGAGCCCGCCGCAGACGTGCCGCGCGAGGACCGGCGCGGCATGCGAGCTTTGTGGGCCTGTGCGGCGACATGAAGGCGGTGGATGTGGTACCCGAAAGGGCCGAGGCGGCGCCGGAGGAGCGCGTGGAGCAGATCAGGATCAGCAACCGGGACCGGGTGATCTTTCCCGAAAGCGGGGAGACGAAGGGCGATCTGGCCGACTGGTACAGCGCGGTGGCCCCGCTGATGCTGCCGTTTGCGGGCGGGCGGCCGATCAGCCTTGTGCGGTGTCCGCAAGGCCGGGGGAAGAAGTGCTTTTTCCAGAAGCACGACAGCGGCACGTTCGGCCCGGCGGTGCACCACGTGCCGATTGCCGAGAAGGACGGGCACGCGGAAGAATATATCTATGTCGAGGACGCCGATGGCCTGCTGGCGTGCGTGCAGATGGGGACGATCGAGTTCCACGGCTGGGGATCGCGGAGCAGCGACGTGGAACGGCCGGATCGCATGATCTTTGACCTAGACCCTGACGAGGGGCTGGGGTTCGACGCGGTGAAGCGCGCGGGGCACTTCATCCATGACCGGCTGGCCCACCTGGGGCTGGCGAGCTTTGCCATGCTTTCGGGCGGGAAGGGCGTGCATGTGGTGGTGCCGCTGACGCCCGGCCATTCGTGGGATGCGCACAAGGACTTTGCCCGCCGCTTTGCCGAAGCGCTGAGCGCGGCGGAGCCGGACCGTTTTGTGGCGACGATGAGCAAGGCGAAGCGGGTGGGGCGGATCTTCATCGATTATTTGCGCAACCAGCGTGGGGCGACTGCGGTGCTGCCTTATTCGGCACGGGCGCGGGCCGGGGCGCCGGTGGCGGTGCCGATCGCGTGGGGCGAACTCGACGGGTTCGAGAACGCGCATCCGTTTTCGATACGCGATGCCGGGCAGGTGCTGCGCCGGGCGTGGGGCAAGGGGCTGGCCGGGTGGGGCTTTGCCGGGCAGCGATTGCCCGAGGTTTAGGCGCGAAGGGCCTCGCGCGTGGTCAGCTTCATTTCGATGGCGTCCCACAGGCGTTGCAGGCGTTCGTTGGATTCGGACGCGGCGGCGAACGTGCCGATGGGGCGACGGCGCACGGCCATCTGTTCGATGGCGCTGGACATCGGGATGATCGGCCAGCCGGCGGCGAAGCCGGTCACCACCTCGCGGTGCAGCTTGCGGCGCATGTCGACCATCGACAGCACAGGCAGGATCGGCGGGTGGCGGTGGTGGCTGCGCAGCAGGTCGGTGCGCAGCATGTCGAGCGCGCGGGCCGAAAGCGGCGAGGGCGGCAGGGGCACGATCAGCAGGTCGGCCGCCGCCATGATCTGGTCGCTCACCTCGTTGAACAGGGGCGGGCAATCGACCACGATGCGGGGGTAGTCGGCGCTGAGCATCGCGGTGAGGTTGGCCAGCCGTTTGCGGTGGCCGATGCGGGCGAGCGTGAGGGTGAGCGAGCGCAGGCTTTCGTCGGACTGGAGCAGCGAGAGCCCAGCGAACGGCGTGGGCGCGATCAGGTCGCGCGGGCGGCCATCGCGCTGGAAGACGGAGGCGGCGCGCTTACCGGGGCGTTCGTCCATGCCGAGGAGGAACGCGCTGCCGCCCTGCGGATCGAGATCCCACAGCAGCGTGGGCTGGCCCGACCGGGCGGCCGAGCGCCAGGCCATATCAACCGCCAGCGTGGTTTTGCCCACGCCGCCCTTGACGCTGTAAACGCCGATAACCGCCATCTGATAAACGACCCCAAATCCGGGGCGGTTGTGCGGGATCGGCACGGACTTGGCAATCGTTGGCGCGATGATGTGCCAATGCGGCACGCACGGGCGGCACGCGCGGGCCGCCAACGCGGGTTAGTGCGGTGCGCGGCGCAGCAGGCGCAGACGTTCGCGCAGGGTATCGATGGCGATCTGTTCGACGCCTGCCTCGGGGCAGTCTGCCACCAGCAGCGCGGCGAGCGAGCGCTGCTTTTGCGCGATCAGATCGATCGACTGGAGCGTGTCCATGTGGCGCACGGCCACCTCCATGTCGAGGCAGAGGCGGGCGCCGAGCGCTTCCACGTCCTGCGACAACTCCTCTAGCACCACCGCGATCTGGCGGTGGGTGGCCATGTTGGCCATGGGCTTTTCTCCCGAAATGGCAGGGACGGGCGTCACGCGGCCTCTTCGAGGCGGGCACCGTCGGCCAGCGAGGCAAGGTTCAGCACCATGACCATGCGGTCCTCGATCGCGGCGAGCCCTTCAAGGAAGGGGACGACGGTATCGTTCCCGGCGCTGGGCGGGGGCGATTGCAGGGCTTCATCGGGGATGGTGACGATGTCGGACACCGAATCCACGATCCAGCCGCTGACCTGCGCGCCGATCTGCGTGACGATGATGGCGTGGCGGGGCGTGGCCTCGGTGGCGCGCCAGCCGAGCCGGGCGGCAAGGTCGATCACTGGCAGCACCGTGCCGCGCAGGTTGACGACGCCGGCGACATAGTGCGGCACGCGTGGCAGGCGCGTGGTGGGCGACCATGCGCGGATTTCGCGGATCGACATGATGTCGAGCCCGAAGACCTGGCCTTCGACTTCGAAGGTGATGAGTTCGCGGATCATGGTCTGGTTCCCCTTGGCATTCCGGATCAGTGGGACACGCGGCGCACGGCCGCGACGAGCTTTTGCGGATCGAACGGCTTGACGATCCAGCCGGTGGCCCCGGCCTCACGGGCGCGGGCCTTCTTTTCCTCGCTGCTCTCGGTGGTGAGAACGAGGATGGGACGATCGCGGTGGCGGCTGCCTTCGCGCAGGCGCTCGATCAGGCCGAAGCCGTCGAGACGGGGCATGTTGATATCGGTAATGACGACGTCGACCTCGTTGAGCGCCAGCCAGTCGAGCGCGGCAATGCCGTCCTCGGCCTGGGAGACGTCGAAGCCCTGCGACGTAAGGGCATGGTTCAGCAGGGCCCGCATGGACGGGCTGTCGTCGACGGTAAGGATCCTGGTGGTTTCGGTCATGCTCGGCTCGCTTCGTTGATGTCAGAAGAGTTCGACGTCGCCGGTGGCCAGAGCCGGGCGCGCGATCGGTTGGACAGGCGGTGCGAGGCGATCCTCGACCATGCGGCATCGCACCTGGCCGGAAGCCGGGCGGAAATCGACGCGGCGGGCGGCGGTGCCGCCCAGATCCGAGCGCAGCAGGTCGATGCCTTCACGCTGGAGGAAGCCGCGGGCGAACTCGGCATTGGCGCTGCCGATCTTCATCATGTTGCGGTTGACGTTGGCGCCGCCGTAAAGGTGGGCCTTCAACCGGATCTTGCGCGCGCCCTTGCCCAGCATCTGGTTGACCAGAAGCTCCATCAGGTAGGTGCCATAGTGTTCGTCGACCGCGGTGACGGGCATGCCCGGCGGCGGTTCGGCGAGCAGGAAGTGGTTCATGCCGCCAACGTGCGCCTCGGGATCGAACAGGCACAGCGCCACGCAGCTACCCAGCACGGTGGTGAATTCCACGTGCGGTTCGCTGCTGACAAGCGCCTGACCCTGCATCACGGTGATACGGTCAACCGGCCTGGCGGCGCTGGGAAGGATGGGACGTTCGAACATGCGGTCAGGCCGCCTTGCTCAGCGCATGGCGCGCGATGGCACCAAGCGGCGCGACGACCCCCGCCGCGCCGAGCGAGATCGCCGCGCGCGGCATCCCGAATACGGTGCAGGTGGCTTCGTCCTGCGCAATGGTGTGCGCCCCGCGCCGCGACATGGCGAGCAGGCCTTGCGCGCCATCGGCGCCCATCCCGGTAAGGAGGATGCCCACTGCCTGCGCGCCGACGACTTCGGCGACGGACTGGAACAGTACGTCCACGCTGGGCACATGGCCGGCGACGGGTTCTCCACGGCGCAGCCGCGCGTGGAAGCTGGCCGTGCCACCGACCGAGAGATGGCGATCGTCCCCGGGGGCGAGATAAACGTGGCCTGCCTTCAACGGCAGGTCGGGTTCGGCAATCAGCACCCGCGGCGGGCAGTGCTGGTCGAGCGTGCGCGCCACGGCCGGGGCAAAGCGCGGCGAGATGTGCTGGACGATCACCGTAGGCGGGCAATCGGCGGGAAATTCGCTGAGCAGCGTCTGCAGCGCCTCTACCCCGCCGGTGGATGACCCGATGGCGATCAGGCGCGGCCGTTCGCGCAGCGACGTGCGCGCTTCGGTGGCGACGCGTTGCGTGGTGGCACCGCGCGGGCTGAACCGCACATTGGCAGCTTCGCGGATCAGCCCGGCAAGACGCCCCATGTCCTCCATCGGCAGGCCGCCCGAACTTTCGTTCTTGGCATAGACATCGACCGCGCCGAGCGCGAGCGCCCGGGCGGTGGTATCGGTGCCCTTCTGCGTGGAGCCGGAAACGACGATGACCGGCGTGGGGCGCAGCTGCATGATCTTTTCAAGGAAATCGAGCCCGTTCATGCCCGGCATTTCCACGTCGAGCGTGACGACATCGGGGTTCAGCTCGCGGATCATCTGGCGCCCTTCGGCGGCATTGGCGGCGGCACCGACAACGGCGATATCGCCTTCGCGTTCAAGCCGCGTCTTCAGAATTGCGCGCATGGTCGGGGAATCCTCGACAACGACGACACGGATCATGCTGCCCTCCTGCGATAGACGGTGGGACCGGAGGGGGCGAGGTCTTCAAGCGCGGGGCCGGTTACGCGCTCCGAATGGCCGACATACAGCGTGCCATCGGGAGCCAGCATCCGGGCAAAGCGCGCCAGCAGCCGTTCCTTGGTCGGATTGTCGAAATAGATCATCACGTTGCGGCAAAAGATCACATCGAAGTGACCCTGCATCGGCCAATCGCCCAAGAGGTTGAGCTGGCGGAAGCGGACCAGTGCCTGGACTTCGGGCGCGATCACGGATTCGCCGCCCTGCGGCTGGGTCCAGGCGCGGCGCAAGGGTTCGGGCACGGCCTTGAGGTCTTCTTCGCGGTAGCGCGCAGCGGTAGCCTTAGCCAGCGCGTGGGTGGCGATGTCGCTGGCCAGAATGCGTATGTCGCGCCGGGCGATGGCAATGCCCGCGCCATGATCCGGCCCAAGCAGGGTCATGGCAAGCGACCACGTTTCCTCGCCCGAGGAGCAGCCGGCCGACCATAGCCGGGCCTTGCCGCCCGATTGCAAGCGCTGGACCAGTTCCGGGCGCACTTCATCGCGGAAATGATCGAAGTGGTGCGATTCGCGGTAGAAGAAGGTGTGGTTGGTGGTCAGCGCGCAGATCGCCTTCTTGCGCTCGGCCGCGTCTTCACGGATGCGCATGACATACGAACCGAACGTGGCGCAGCCGGAGTTGCGCACCAGCGGGGACAGGCGCGAATAGACCAGCATCGCCTTGCCCTGCGGCAGCACGATGCCCGCTTCCTTGTGCGCGATTTCGCTGATCGCGCGGAAATCGTCGGCATCATAGACCCCCGGGCTGACACCGGGGAGCGTGGCGGCAAAGGCGTCGGAAACGCTCACGCGGCCTCTGCCAGTGCGTGACCAGAAAGCGTGCGGGCGACCAGCCCATCGACATCGACGATCAGCGCGACGCGGCCATCGCCAAGGATGGTGGCGCCAGCCACGCCTTCGACCGAGCGGTAGTGGGTGTCGAGGCTCTTGATCACGACCTGGCGCTGGTCGCAGATTGCGTCGACCAGCAGCGCGGCCCGGCCGGCGCCTTCGGTCTCGACCACGATCAGCACGCCTTCTTCGGCCTTTTCGGTGGCCCCGCGCGCGCCGACCGCCTCGTAAAGCGGGACGACCGGGATGAAGCGACCGCGTACGTTGATCATCGAACGGCGCGAACCGAGACCCTGCACCTCGTCGGGCGCGGGTCGCAGGCTTTCGACCACGTTGGCCAGCGGCACGACCAGCGTCTGGTCGCCCACGTTGACCACCATGCCGTCGCTGATCGCCAGTGTCAGCGGCAGGGTAAGCGTGAAGGTGGTGCCCGCGCCGGGTTCGGAATCGATGGTGATGCGGCCGCCAAGGTCCTTCACGTTCTGGCGGACCACGTCCATGCCCACGCCGCGGCCGGAAATGTTGGAAATCTGCTGCGCGGTGGAGAAACCGGGCGCAAAGATCAGCGCGTCGATCTCTTCCTTCGACAGCACGGCGTCCGGCGCGACGAGGCCCTTTTCAATGGCCTTTTGCAGCACGCGTTCACGGTCGATGCCGCGCCCGTCGTCGGCGATGCGGATGAGGATGCGGCCCGAACGGTGCTCTGCCGACAGCGTCAGCGTGCCTTCGGCCGGCTTGCCCGAGGCAAGGCGATCTTCGGCCGATTCGATGCCGTGGTCCACCGCGTTGCGGATGAGGTGGGTGAGCGGTTCGCCAAGGCGTTCGATCACGGTCTTGTCCAGCTCGGTGCTTTCGCCCGACACGTCGAGGCGGACGTGCTTGCCGGTGCTGGTGGTCAGTTCGCGCAGGATGCGCGGCACGCGGCTGAACACAGAGCCGATCGGCTGGGCACGGATGGCCATGGCCGATTCCTGAATGTCGCGCGTCAAGCCTTCGAGAACGGCGAGTTCTTCGGTGACGGCAAGGCCATCGCCGGCAAGGCGCTGTGCCATCATCGCCTGCGCGATGACGAGTTCGCCGACCGCGTCGATCAGCTTGTCGAGCTTGCCCAGTTCGATGCGGATCGACTGGCCGGGCATCGGCGGCGCGGGCGGGGCGCCGGCGCGGGCCGTTTCGCTTTCGGGCGCGGGGGCATACGCCGCCGGGGTGGCGCTGACTGGAGCGGCGCTGTCGGCAACGGGGGCAGGCGCGGCGGGGGCGACCGGCGCGGCGGCGCGGGGCGCGGCCGGCTGGGGCAGGCGCAGCGCGGGCAGGGGGGCATCCTCGCCCATCGCAAGCCCGCAATCCTCGCCAACGAAATCGAAGATATCGCGCACGGCACTTTCGCTGACGTCGTCGGGCAGCAGGAAGGTCCAGCCGAGGTAGCCGGTGCATGGGTCGAGCGTGTCGAGCGGTGGGACCGCGCCGACATCGCATTCCACGCAAGCGGCGCCCAGTTCCAGCACCTCGCGCAGCATCAGCAGCGGTTCGCTGCCGTTGCGCATGGCGCCGGCGTGGGGGCGAACCTTGAAGTGCCAGCCCTTGCCGACCGGTTGTTCGGCGGTGGCGGCATCGTCGGAGCCGAGCTCGCCGGCGATGTCGTCTAGCATCGAATCGAAATCGATGCCGAAATCGTCTTCATCGTCGAAGCTGCTGGCGGGCGCGGGATCAGCGGGCGCGGCAACCGGGGCAGGCGCGGCGCCGGCGTTGGCGGCCATCGCGGCGGTCAGTTCGGCCTGAAGCGATTCGTCGTCGGGCGTATCGCCCTGTCCGCGTGCGGCGGTGACATGATCGCTCAGCACGTCGAGCGCGCGCAGCATCAGGTCGACCAGCGGTTCGGTGATCGCCACGGTGCCGTCGCGCACGTCGGACAGCAGCGTTTCAAAGGTGTGGGTGAAGGCCTGGAGCGCGACATAGCCGAACGCGCCGGCGCCGCCCTTGATCGAATGGACGCCGCGGAAGACAGCGTTAACGGTATCGGCATCGTGGGTGCCGGCCTTGCATGCGGCAAGCCCCTGTTCCGCCGCGGCGAGCGATTCTTCGCATTCGGCGAAGAAGATGGCCTGAATTTCCTCGGCGTTCATGCGGCGGCTCCATCAAAGAGTTCCGCTTCAAGGCCGAACTGGCGCGCCGTATCGAGCAGCGCGGGGGAAGCCTCGATCAGCGCGCCGTCGCCGGTGCGCCGCGCGCTGACCAGCAATTGCAGCATGACCTGGCCGATCTGGCGGCATTCGCGCGCATCGATGTGCATCACGCCCGATCCCAGCGCAGCCACCATTTCAGGAAGCAGCGCTTCGGCCGCGGCACGGTCGCAGCGGGAAGGCAAAGTGATCGTGGGCATCGTGGCGGAACCCTTTCGGCACGGACTTGCGGGCACGACGGGGCATGAAGCCACCGCCGGTTCCGACCATGCTTAACGGGCAAGCGGAAAGGGGGACTTGCCCCGACCTTAGGGTGAGATACCTATATCAGCGAACAGGATTTGCTGGCGGCTGCAAGGTTAATCCGAAACGGACAGAGCCCCGCGACGGGGCGCCGAATCAAGGGTTGGCTGTTCCATGCACGATGCACGCGTTCTTGTTGTCGACGATTCCGCGGCGATGCGCGCACTGTTTTCGGACATCCTCGAACAGGCGAAGAATGTGCAGGTGGTCGGCACCGCATCCAATGCCGCCGACGCGCGCGACCAGATCAAGGAACTGCGCCCCAACGTGCTGACGCTCGACGTGGAAATGCCGGGCATGAGCGGGATCGAGTTCCTGGAAGAGATCATGGGGTCCAACCCGCTGCCGGTGGTGATGCTGTCGTCGCTGACGCAGGCGGGCACCGAAACCTCGCTCAAGGCGTTCGAGCTGGGCGCGGTGGAATGCTTTCCCAAGCCGCTGAAGGCAACGCCCGAACAGTTCAGCAAGTCGGTCGGCAAGCTGGGCAAGATCGTGCTGGCGGCGGCCAATTCGAACGTGAAGGACCGCAAGCACGTGCGCGAGCACCGCGTGAGCGAAGTGGCCTTCGAATGGAATGGCTATATCGCCGCGTTTTCCGCCTCGATGGGCGGGATCGACGCGCTGACGACGATCCTTTCGCACTTCCCCGGCAATTGCCCGCCCACGGTGGTGTGCCTGCAGACCGAACCGATGCTGGCCGAGACGTTCATCGCGCGGCTGGACAAGGACCTGAAGTGCCATGTGAAGGCTGCCAAGGATGGCGCGCCGCTGGCGCAGGGCACGATCTACATCGCCGCCGATCCGGAACGCCACGTGGTGGTAGAGCCGGGCCAGCCGCCCAAAATCCGCCTGATGGCGCGCGAGCCGGTCGATGGCGCGCGGCCTTCGGCCAACCTGCTGTTCGGATCGATCGCGCGCGGCGCGGTTCCGGCGGTGGGCACGCTGCTGACCGGCATGGGCGCGGACGGCGCGAAGGGGCTGAAGCTGATGAAGGACGCGGGCAGCGTCACGCTGGTGCAGGATCGCAAGACCGCGCTGGTAGCCGAAGCGCCCGAAGCCGCGATCGCCATCGATGCCGCATCGCGTGAGGTTTCGCTGGGCGATCTTGGCACCGCCGTGCTGGGCGCCTGCGGCATCGGTTGAACCGGATACACCAATACCCCGAGAGCGTTGTGCGCCCCCGTGCGACGTTCTTTTCTGCCCGGAACCGCATCCCCATGCGGTTCCGGGCCTTTCTTTTGCGGGATGGGCGTGGTTCGACAGGCTCAGGATGAGCGGGTGTCGAAGGCGCGCAGATGCGCCGCCGCCGGATTGTTCAGTTGGGGATGCCGCCGAGCATGGCCTGGCGGATCTCGATGAAATCCTGCCGGATCGCGTCGAGCTTGGCCGCGTCGAAGTTCAGCACGCTGTCGAGCGCGGCGACGCGGGCCGAGGTATAAAGCTGGATCAGCGCCTGGCCGGTGGGGTTTTCCGGATCGACGCCCAGCTGCAACGCGGTAAGCGCGGCGACGGCGCGGGTAAGCGCCGCGCTCTTGGCCGCGTTGTCGCCACGCGATTCGGCGTAGATCGCCCGGCCCATCGAGCCGGCAACCTGTTCGAGGCACAGGTCGACCAGCTGGCCTGAGGTGGCGCCAGAGACGCGGGCGTCGAAATCGACGCGGCGGTAGGCTTCGCAGGGATCGCGGCGCAGCAGCATGTCAGGCGCTCTTTGCATTCCAGGCCGCAACTTGCGCCTGAAGGAAGGACAGGGTCGATTTCGAATCGGTCAGCCGCGTGTCGAGCGAGGCGAAGCGGCCGACCAGATTGGTGCGCAGGGTTTCCTGCTTGGTGGCGATGTCGCTGAGCGTCTTGCTGATCGTGGTCTGCAGGGTGGTCATGGTGCTGATCGCGCCGCCGAGCGAGTTGGGATCGGTGGTCTTGGCGACCGTGCGGCTGAGCTTGTCCATGGTGGCGTAAACACCATAGAGGCCGGTGGTGAACATCTTGGCCGCGCCGGCAGGATTGGCGGCCAGCGCCTTTGACAGCTTGTCGGCATCGAGCGCGAACGTGCCGTCGCGGTTGGTCTTGAGACCCAGATCCGAAAGAGTCGTCGGTTCGCCCGTCGCCGCATTCGGCATCACCGTGGTGGATGCCAGCGTGGTGAGCGCGCGCCGCAGCGCGCGCGCGCCGGGGTTGTTGTTGAGTGCGCCCGATTCCGCGGCGGTGTCGGTGTTGAGTTCGGCCACCATCTCGTTCAGCGCGCTGGTCAGGTCGTCCATCGCGGTGGTGATGGCGCTGGTGGGATCGTTGAAACTGATCGTGGTGGGGTTGCCCACATTGGTGCCGGTCAGCTTGAGCGAGACGCCGGGCGCGGCATCGGTGATCGTGTTCGACACCGACGTGCGCGAGACCCCGTCGAGGGTATAGCTGGCATCGCTGGCCGCGGCTTTGAGCCGCGTGGTGTTGGTGGGTGTCCAGGCTAGCTGCGACAGGCCGGGATTGCCCGGATCGGACGCGTCGGGGGTCGCTTCGAGCTGAAAGGCGTTGGCGGCGCCGTCGGCTCCCTTGAGGACCAGCTGTGCGCCCGATGTGCCGGTGGCGACATAGGCGGTAACGCCTGAGCCGGTGCGATTGATCGCGGTGGCGACATCGTTCAGCGAGGCGCCCGCCGCAATGGTCATGTCCACCTGCGCGCGGGTTGAATCGGGGGTGAAGGTGGTGCCGTCTATGCTGCCAAAGCGCAGCGTGAGCGTGCCCGAACCGACCGTGGAGGTGGCCGATGTCAGCGCCGGCGAGGTGATGGTCTGCCCCTTGGCCAGCTTGGTCACTTCGAGCGAATAGGAGCCGCTGCCGGTGGCGGTGCCTTTGGTAACCGTGGCGACCGCGCTGTTGGCGATGGCCGGGGTGATCGCCAGATCGCCCGTGCGCACGCGATCGCCCATCGAACTGGCGAGCGAGCTGATCATGCTCTTGAGCGTGGATGCGGCCGAAATCTGGGTGGTCAGCTTTTGGTTCTTGGCGTTGAGCTGGTCTACCCGCGCCGCGAACTGCGCCGTTGCCAACTGCTCGGCAAGGCCGCTCATGTTGATGCCGCTGCCGCCGCCCAGCGACGAGATCAGCGTCGACGTGACCGAACTGCTCGACGTGGCAGAGGTTGACGAGGTGGACGAGGTCGTAGCCATGACGGGAAGAACGGCTCCCTGAAGGGGAAGTTAAGGATTTAAAACGCGTTCGGGACGGCCATCGGCGTCGAAGCGCAGTTCGATCGGAACGTCCACGCGCGGCGCGGCCGGCGTTTCGCCCCGCTTCAGCGAAAGGACGAACGCGAGGACCGAGGCGACCGCGCCGTACAGCTCTTCGCGGATCACCTGGTTTTCGCGCGTGGTGTAGTAGACCGAGCGGGCGAGCGCGGGGTATTCCAGCGTCGGCACCTTCAGTTCGGCCGCCAGTTCGCGCATGGCCAGCGCCTTGTCCCCGCGGCCCTTTGCCAGCACGATCGGGGCCGATGCACGGGCTGGATCATAGGCCATGGCGACCGAGAAGTGGGTAGGGTTGGTGACCACGAAATCGGCTTCACGCATCGCTTTTTGCAGGCCGCCCATGGCGATCTGGCGCTGGCGGTTGCGGATCATGCCCTTGCGTTCGGGGCTGCCTTCGGATTCCTTGTGCTCGTCCTTGATCTCCTGCAACGACATGCGCAGGCGCAGGAAGCGGCGGACCCACTGGATCGGGAAATCGATTAGCGCAATCACCGTCAGCCCCGCGCCAAGCGCGAACAGCAGCGACAGGAGCGCGTCCCAGCCATAGGTGAGCTGGGCGTGCAGGTTGCCCGCGCCCAGCCCGATCATGGTATCGATGCGGCCGCGCATCCACATCCACGCGATGGTGCCGAGCAGGGCCAGCTTGGCCAGCCCCTTGCCCAGTTCGATCAGGCTCTGCACGCCGATCATGCGCTTCAGGCCCGAGGCCGGATTGATGCGATGCGCCTTGGGCGCAAGGTTGGAAGGCAGCCAGCGCCCGTCGGAAAAGCCCAGCTGCGCGATCAGCGCGGCGAGCATCACCATGCCGCCCAGCACCAGCACCGGCGGTAGCGAGGCGGTCAGCGCGGCAAGGATCATGCTCTGCGGATCGAACGCTTCGATGCCGGCGCGATCGAAGCTGAAGCCGGCGCGCGCGGTGCCGGCCATGCGATCGAGCGCCCACGGCCCGGCAAAGCGCAGCCATGCCGCGCCGGTGAGCACGCCCACCGCAGTGGTGAGATCCTTTGACCGCAGGACATCGCCGTTCTTGGCGGCTTCCTTGCGGCGCTTTTCGGTTGGGGCGAAGGTCTTTTCGCCGGCGTCCTCTGCCATGCTATTTCACCAGAACCGTGGCGGCCTGTTCCACTGCGGTGGCGCACAGGTCTGTCAGGCGGTCGACGATCAGCGGGGCCGAAACGATCAGCGCGGCAATGCCGGCCAGCACGCCGGCGGGCAGGCCCAGCGACATCAGGTTGAGGCTGGGGGCCGAACGGCCGATGATGCCGGTGATGATCTGGACCATCAGCAGCAGCAGCGTGACCGGCAGCGCGATGACCAGCGCGGTGGTGAACATCTGCGCGCCGAAATCGATGATGGTCTGCAGGTGCGCCGGGCTTATCCAAGTGGTGCCCGGCGGGAACGAGCGGTAGCTGTCCACCAGCAGCGCGATCCAGTTGAGATGCGCGCCAAGGCCCAGGAACAGCACCGTCAGCAGGACAGAGAAATACTGGCCGAGCGCAGGCGAATGCGCGCCGCTGATCGGATCGGCCGTTGTGGCGATGGCCATGCCCATGCCGCCGCCGATCAGTTCTGCCGCCATGATCGGCGCGGTGAACGACCATTGCAGCACGAAGCCCAGCGCAAGACCGATCAGCACTTCATTGCCGATGGCGAGAAGGCCGGGCAGCGAAAGCAGCGCAGGGGGAGCGACCACCGGGGTCCACGCACAGATCAGCACTGAAATCGCGCCCGCCATGGTGACGCGCAACTGGGGAGGCACTGTGGTGGCGCCGAACAGCGGGGCGGCAAACAACGCCGCGCCGATCCGCGTCATCACGAACATCAGACGCCAGAATTCAGCCTCCAGCGCGCCAAAGCCGAAGTGGAGCGCGATCATGCCGCGATCACCGGCCGATGACCGCGATCTGGGCGAAGATATCACGCAGGAAATCGCCGATCAGCCCCAGCATCGCCCCGCCCAGCAGCACCAGCACCAGCGCGGTGACGGCCAGCTTTGGCACGAAGGTGAGCGTCTGTTCGTTGACCGATGTGGCCGCCTGCACGATGCCGACGACAAGGCCGACGGCAAGGCTGGCCAGCAGCACCGGCCCGGCGACGAGCGCGGTGACCCACAACATGCGGTCCGTCAGGGCGAGCATGGAACCTGTGTCATCCATCACGCGAAACTCGATGCCAGGCTGCCCATCAGCAGCGCCCAGCCATCCACCAGCACGAACAGCAACAGCTTGAACGGCAGCGAGACGACGGTGGGGCTCATCATCATCATGCCAAGGCTCATCAGCACGGACGAGACGACAAGATCGATGACGAGGAACGGCAGGAACAGCATGAAGCCGATCTGGAACGCGGTCTTCAGTTCGCTGGTGACAAAGGCGGGCAGCAGGATGGAGAAGGGGACATCGGCTTGCGATGCGAACTTGGGCGCACGGGCCATGTCGGCAAACATCTGCAGGTCGTGTTCGCGCGTCTGGCGGATCATGAAGGCGTGGAATTCACGGCCCCCCGCCGCCATCGCCTGTTCGGCGTTGATGGCGCCAGCGGAATAGGGCTGGATGGCGTTGGCGTTCACCTTGTCGAGCGTGGGGGACATCACGAACAGCGACAGGAACAGCGACAGGCCGATCAGCACCTGGTTCGGCGGCGATTGCTGCAATCCCAGCGCCTGCCGCAGGATCGCCAGCACCACAAGGATGCGGGTGAAGCTGGTCATCATCAGGATCAGGCTGGGCAGCAGCGTGAGCAGGCCCATGACCAGCAGCAGTTGCAGCGACAGCGACAACGTGCCGCCGCTCTGCGCGCCAGAAAGCTGGCCGAACGCGCGATCAAGCGCGCCGGGGATGGCGGCGGGCGCGGCCGGGGCCGCCACGGCCTGCGCGTGCGCGGGCAGGGCCATCGCGACGACGCTCAGGGCCACGAACAGGATTACGAAGCGGGCGATGAAGGGCAGGCGGCGCATCGGTTTAATGACCATGGGGGGCTCAATCCGCATGGGGCACGCTGCGCGCGCGCGCCGGCGCTTCGGCCAGACGGACAAGGCCGTTCTTGGACGTGGAGACGAGGATCTCGCGCCCATGGAATTCCAGCACGGCAAGGCGCAGCGTGGGCGAAAGCATCTGCGTTTCGATGACCTTGACCGCGCGCTCGCCCGTGCCTGCGCCAAAGCGGCCTTCCATCCGCTTGGCGAATTTCAGGCTGGCCCAGGCAAGGCCGCCGATCATCGGCAGCAGGATCAGCAGCTTGAGGACGTACCACAGCATCAGGCGTCTCCGCCCGGGGTGGTGCCCAGCAGTTCGACGATGCGCAGGCCAAAGCGTTCGCCCTGCGTGACAACCTCGCCGCGCGCGATCAGCTTGCCGTTGACCATGATGTCGAGCAGTTCGTCGGTCAGGCGGTCTAGCATGACGACGCTTTCCTCGGTCAGCGACAGCACGTCCTTGAGCTTCATCTCGGTGCGGCCGAGTTCGACGGTCAGGCGCACGTCGACATCCTTCAGGAGATCGAAGCCGCGGGTCATCAGGGTCATCAGGTCCTCGTCTTTCAGGAAAGCTGGGTGAGCTGGAGCGCGACGCGATCGTCGACCGCGCCGATGGCACCGTGGGCGATGGTGCGCGTGCCGATGTGCAGCGGCACATTGCGGGCGATGGGCAGGTTCAGCACCTGACCCACTTCCAGCGTGGAAATGGTGGAAAGCGGCATCGGCATGTCGACCAGCAGCGCGCGCGCCGGCAGGGGCACTTCGGCAAAGGGTTCGGAAAGCGGATCGGCGGGCGCGGCCGGCTTGCGCGCGGGCTTGGGCGCCTGGGTCAGCCCGATCAGCGCGGGCATCGCCGAAACGGGCAGGGCAAAGCGGATGCTCCACGGCGCGCGGGTGCCTTCGGCCACTTCGATGGTCAGCACCGAAAGACGCGTGGCGGGGGCATAAGGCTGGACTTGCGCCAGCGTGCTGTCGCGGTGCAGCGCGCGGATCGCGGGCCTGCCGCCCAGCGCCTCGCCAAGCCGGACGGCGAGCACGGCTTCCAGCCGCTGAACCATGAGTTCGGCCGAAAGCGGCAGTTCGCGCGGCATCGGCCGGGGCGCTTCGCCGGGGCCGCCAAAGGCGCGGTCAACCAGCCGCAGCACGGCCTCTGCATCGATGGCCGAGAGCAGCTTTTCCTGCCCGGGCCCGGAGCCATAGACCGACCAGGCATGAAGGCCGGGGTTGGCGGCAAAATCCTCGATCGTGATTTCCGGCCCGACATGGCATTCCACCATCGGCGGATCGCCACCCAGCAACGGAGCCAGCGCGCCGCGCAGCGCGCGGGAGAGGCGCTCTGCGGCGATGGCCATCGCGGGCTGAAGGTCCGCGCCTGCCGGCGCCGGCTTGAGCAGCTCCGCGCAGTGGCGGGCCAGCGGCCGTTCGGCAACGATGCGGCGTTCGGGCTTCATGGGATCGGTGGCCTCTCTCGGCGCTTACTGGACGATGAAGGTCTTGAAATAGACCGCGTCGACACCGCCGAAGCCTTCGGCATCGGTCAGCACCTTGTTGATCGCGGCGGTCATCCGCTTTTGCAGGCGGTCCTTGCCCTCGGCGGTCTGCACGTCGGCCTCGGGCGTATCGGCGAGCACCGAAAGCAGCGCCGAGCGGATCGCCAGTTCGTGCTTCTTCAGCCACAGCATCACGCGGTAATCGCGGCGGGTGGAGCACGCGACGGAAAGCTGGACCAGAGCCTCGGAATCCTTGAGGTTCGAGGTGAAGTCGTCGGCAAAGCTGTAATACAGCGTGCGGTATTCGCTGCCGCCGTCGCCCTCGACCTCCTTGCCGCCGCCTTCACCGCCTTCGCCTTCCTTGGCGGCCGGGGCAAAGGGGTCCTCCTCGCCTTTTTTGACCAGCTTGGGGCGGTTGTCCTCCTTTTTGGCTTCGGCGTGTTCGCCTTCACCGCCGCCCCCGCCGATGATCCCGGCGGCGAGCAGGCCATAGGCACCGCCGGCACCGACCCCAAGCAGGGCGACGGCCGCGCCGACTTTCACGATCATGCCGCCGCCCTTCTTCTTGGGCTTCGCGTCCTTGTCCTTCTTGTCGCTCATCGTCGTGCTTTCGTGATCGGATCAGGGTCAGGCGAAGATGCCGCCGGTGGCGTCGTCATCGCGGGAAGAAGCGGCGTTGCGGCCGGGCGCGGGGTTGGCGCCGGGGCCGCTCTGGCGCGGGGTATCCTGCTGGCGGCCTTCGCCACCGGTGGAGCCGTTGCCGCGCGCGTCGGTTGCTGTTTGCGCGGTGTTGCGCGGTTGCGCTTCGCCGCGCGGGGCGTCCTGGTTCATGGCGCTGCCCGCGCTCTGGCTGGCGGCGGCGACGGCTGGGGCAAAGCCGGGGTCCGCGCTCGACATGGTGACGGCCAGCCCTTCGTCGCGTTGATCGAAGCGCAGCGCAACCTTGCCGAATTCGCCGTGTGCCAGCGAAACGGAAACCGGGCCGGACGCAGCGGCATCGTCGCGCGCGCGGGCGATTGAATCGACCAGCGTGGCGAAGTCGATGCGTTCATGCCGGGGCGCGGCGCTGACGGGGGCAGGCGCGGATGTATCGGGCGCTGCGGCAGCGGTGGCGAGCATTGGCGCTGCCGGAACGGGCGCGTCGGCGGGTGCGTCCTTCGGTCGCTCGGCGACCGGGGCCGCCGCAGGGCTGCGCGCGGCAAGGGCAGAGGGATCGGCTGCGGCGCCGGGAGCCTGCGTGCGTGCCGCGAGGGTCGTGGCGGCAGGTGTCGCAATCGCGCCGGCGGGGCGTGTGGCGACTTCCGGCTCGGCTTCGCGCTCAATCACGGCGCGCATCACGGCATCGGGCGAGGTTGCGTGGGGGATGGGCGCTGCCGGCGTGGTTTGGGCCGGTTTTGCGCGCGCCTGTGCGGTCTGTGTCGGGGCGGTGGACACGGTCGGCTGCGGCGTCGTGCCGCCGGCGCGGGTCGTCCGTGGCTTGGGCTGCGATGCCTGAACGACCGGTTCCAGTGCAGAGGGCATGACCATCGTTACGGGCACGGCCGCAGTCGCCACGGCGGTATCGGGTGAATCCGTCGGCGCTGCCTCGTCTTCGGGCGTAGCGGTCTTTCTCGGTGCCGCGTCGGCGCTGGGCGCGGTGCGGACCGGGCCGGTCTGGGCCATCACCTTGTTCAGCGCGGCCATCAGCTTTGCCGCATCCGGCAAATCCTTGCCGGTATCCGGCAATGCTTCGCCCTGTGTGGGTGCCGGCATCAGGGCGGCAAGAGGATCGCCGCCGGCATTGCCGGGCGCCGCCCCCGCGCCGACCTGCAGCGCCAGCAGGGCGTCAAAGCCCGGCAGCGCGGCGGAATCGGCGGGGGCGGCGTTGCTTCCGGTGCCTGTGGGGACGGCAGTCCGGAGCGTTTGGGCGGCAATCTCGATCATTGCGAAGCAGGTCTCCGTCGGTCTTGCTGCTTCCTATTCAAGACCCGTGCCAATTCTTGCGCGCGCCGAGCGGCAAGGCATTTGCGGCGATCTTGCGGTCGATATCGCGGGCTTGCGCTTCGGCACGTTCCTCTGCGGCGGCGCGGCGGCGTTCAGCGGCGGCGGCTTCGGCGGCGCGGGCATCGGCGTGCACGCGGGCGCGGTCGATGTCGTGCGCGGTGGTATTGCTGATGCGTTCCAGCCCGCGCACGAAATGGTGCACTTGCTGCAACGATGCCGCGTCTGCCGCATCGGCGCGCGTGGCGTATTCGGCGGCAAGGCGATCGGTGCGTTCGGCCAGCGCCAGCAATTGCGCCAGCGTGCCTTCGGCGCGGCCGGCTTCGGCAAGGGCGGTGCGGCGGGCCACGTCGCGGATGCGCTCCAGCCGTTGCAGCCGGGCCAGCCGGGCGCGTTCAGCCTTCATTGCCGCCCAGCAGGTCGAGCAGCGCGGCGATGCTGTCGTCGAGCGGAATTACCTCGCGCTGCGACTGGCCAAGGAAGGCGACAAGCCGGTCGTGCATGGCGATCGCGCGGTCAAGCTGGGCATCGGCCCCGGCGCGATAGGCGCCCATCAGAACCAGATCGCGGTTGGCTTCGTACGATGCGATCAGCGCGCGGAATTGCCGCGCCAGCACCTGATGTTGCGGAGCCACGATATCGTTCATCACGCGGCTCAAGGATGCGGCGATATCGATGGCGGGATACTGCCCGCGTTGCGCCAGATCACGCGATAGCACGACATGGCCATCAAGGATCGAACGCGCGGTATCCACGACCGGATCGTCCTGATTGTCGCCATCGGCCAGCACGGTGTACAGCCCCGTCACCGATCCGCCGCTCGCCGCCGAATTGCCGGCGCGTTCGACCAGCTTGGTGATCGTGGCAAGCGCGGACGGGGGATAGCCGCGCGCTGCGCCGGGTTCACCCAGCAGCAGCGCGATTTCGCGGCCAGCATGGGCCACGCGGGTCAGGCTGTCCATGATCAGCAGGACCTTGCGCCCTTGCGCGCGGAAATATTCGGCTAGGGCAGTGGCGAGCATCGCGCCGCGGATGCGCAGGTTCGGCGCATGGTCGGCGGGCACGGCCACCACCACGCTGCGGCTGCGCTTGGAACCGGCCATGTGCCGTTCCACGAAGTCCGAGACTTCGCGCGCGCGTTCGCCGATCAGGCCGACGATCACGATCTCGGCCTCGGCACCATGCGCGATCATGTCCAGCAGCACCGATTTGCCGACGCCGGACCCTGCCATGATGCCGATGCGCTGGCCCACGCCGAAGGTGGTCAGGGCATTCAGTGCGCGCACGCCTACGTCGAAGCTTTCGCGCACGGGCGAGCGGTCCAGCGCACCGGCGCGCACGCCGCCTGCCGGCCATTCCTGCCGCGCCCCGATGGGCCCGCCGCCGTCGATGGGGTGGCCTTCGCCATCCACCGCGCGGCCCAGGAACGCCTCGCCCACGGGCAACATGCCGGGCCGCCCTTCAGGTCGCACGCGCGCGCCGGGGCGGAGCAGAACCGGATCGCCCAGCAGCATCATCAGCATATGGCCGTTGCGAAAGCCGATCGCTTCGGCAGCCAGCGTGCCGCCGCCGTGGGTGATGCGGCATTGCCCGCCCACCGGCACGGAAAGGCCGCTCACTTCCAGCAGCCCGCCATCGCAGGCGGTGACCACGCCATAGCGGCGCGGGGCGTAATCGGGTGCTGCGCTGCCCAGCCGGTGGAACAGATCGTCGGCAAGGTTCAGCATTGGCGCAGCGCGTCTTCCAGCGCGGCGCGCCATTGCGCAGGGCCATCCTCCACGCCGCCTTGCGGGCCTTCGACGCGGATCGAGCCGCGTTCCAGCGAGGAATCGGGTTCGCAGTGCCAGTCTTCGGGCAGTCGCGCGTGGACCAGCGCCAGATCTTCGGGGTGCAGGCGGATCACGCGTTCGTCGCCGGCGCGCGCAAACAGCGCGGCGGCAGCCTTGACGCGGTGGGCCAGCGCGTCGGGGTCGATGGCGGCGGGCGCGACCACCGCCTCGCACAACGCCATCACCGTCTGGCGCAGGCGTTCCTCGAATTGCTGCACCAATGCTGCATCCATGTTGGCCAGCGCCGTCTCGATACGATCGCGCGCGGCATTGGCTTCTGCGGCCTCCACCAGCGCGGCGGTGCGGGCGTCCTCGGCCCCTTGGGCATAGCCATCGGCAAAGGCGCGGCCGACGGGATCGGCATCCGCCTCCGCCGCCGCATGGTGCAGCGGGCGGGCGTTCATCCGGCCGAACCGCGCATCGCGCAGGAAGCCACCGGTGCCGCCGCCCAGCGCGGCCAGCGAAAGCCGCATCGGCAGGTCAGACATAGTCGTCGTCGCCCGCGCCGAACACGATTACGCCTTCGGCGGCAAGGCGGCGCGCAGCGGTGACGATGGCCTTTTGCGCCTCGATCACTTCGGCCATCTTCATGCGTCCACGCGCAGCAATTTCGTCGCGCACGCCGTCGGCCGCGCGGCTCGACATGGCGCGGAAGAACACCTCGCGCTGGTCTTCGCCAATACCCTTGAGCGCGCCGATCAGCGTGTCGGAATCCACCTCGCGCAGCAGCGAGCCCATCGATTTGTCGTCGAGCACGAACAGGTGCTCGAACTTGAACATCTCGTTCTCGATCGCCTTGGCCAGCTGTTTGTCCTGCTTGGCGATTTCCGGCATGACGCGCTTTTCCACGGTGCGGGCCGATGCGTTGATGATATCGGCCGCCTCACGCGGGCCGCCCATCGCCAGCGCGGCGCGGCCGTGGCATTCCTGGATGCGGCGCGACAGCATGTCTTCCAGCATCATGATCGCTTCGTTGGCGACGGGGCCAAGCGTGGCGATGCGGTGCACCACCTGAGGCTGCACTTCATCGGGCAGCGCATGGAGCACGCCAGCGGCCACTTCGGGATCGAGCTGGACCAGCAGCACGGCAATCGCCTGCGGGTGTTCATCGCGCACCAGCGGCACCAGCACTTGCGGGGTTAGCCAGCGCGCGAGTTCGAGCGAGGACGTCTGCGCCGCCTTGGGCGCGATCCGCTGCATCAGGCTGGAGGCTTTCACCTCGCCCACGGCGCGCGTCATCAGGTCGCGCACCTGGCCGATGCGGTCGTGGGCAACAAGGCCCAGCCGCTCGGTCCGTTCGACGAAGCCGGTGATCGCCTCGGCAATGGCGACCGGGCTGATTTCG
This sequence comes from Pseudomonadota bacterium, assembly GCA_039804665.1. GTDB lineage: Bacteria > Pseudomonadota > Alphaproteobacteria > Sphingomonadales > Sphingomonadaceae > Novosphingobium. The sequence continues at coordinate 22,668 of JBDLVU010000018.1, forward strand.
CCCAGCGCGCACATCTTTTCGCCCAGCACGCGCAGTTCTGCGGGTTCCAGCTGCGCCAGAAGCCCGGCCGCCTGGTCTTCCTCCAGCAGCATGACCATTACGGCGGCGCGTTCGGGATCGGTGATGGCAAGGGGCTGGTCGGTCATTCGGCTGGTTCCGCTTCGGGATCGGTAAGCATCTGGCGCAGCGCGGCCACGGCGTTATCGGGGCGTTCCGCCACCAGCCGCTGGGCAAGGCCCACCTGCCGGCCGAGCAGTTCGGCATCGATCACGCCGGTGTCGGGGTCTTGCGCCACCTGCAATTCGGCGCGGCGGCGCGCGGGCGGCGGGGGAGGGGCGCGTTCGAAGTCGGCTTCGTCGCCCTCTCCGTCTTCGTCGTCGGCGGCGTCTTTCCTGGCCTTCTTGCCCGCAGCGGCATCGGCCGGTTCGCGGCGCAGTGCCTTGATCAGCGGGCGCACGCCCAGCAGCAGCGTCATCAGCACGGCAACCAGCGCCACGCCGTTGCGCACCAGCGTGGCGAACCACGGGGTTTCCCAGAACTTGGGCTGTTCGACCAGCGCGGGGCGGAAGCTGCGCACCGCCACGGTCACCTGATCGCCGCGCGCCGGGTCCGCGCCAACGGCGGCGCTGACCAGCTGCTTGATCTGCTCGATCTCTGCCGGCTTTGCCTTGGCCATGACATCGGCGCTGAGCGCCACGGCCACCGAAAGGCGCTTGATCTTGCCGGGGGTGGCGTTGGTCACGGCCACCTCGCGCCCCAGTTCATAGGTGCGGGTGGAGGAACTGTCGGTATTCGTGGGGTTCGGCGCTCCGGGGGCGGCGGGAGTCGCGGCCGGGGCGGGGGAGCCCTGTTGCACCTGCGTCTGCGGGGGCGGCGTGTTGGACAGCACGCCCGGTACGCCAGCTGCGCCGGCGGCACCTGCGCTTTGCGATGCGGTTTGCGTTTCGCTGCGGACCACGCCCTGCTTGTCATAGCTTTCGCGGGCGCTGGTTTGCTGGTCCATGTCGAGATCGACCTGGATCTCGCTGGAAAAGTTGCCGTCGCCCAGCATCGGGGTGAGCAGCGTGGCCACCTGCTGGCGCAGCTTTTCCTCCATGCGCCCTTGCAGGTCGAGCCGGTCGTTGTCGCCCGGCTGGCCGGAGGACAACAGGTGCCCCTGCTGGTCGATCACCTTTACCGCATCCACCGAAAGCCCCGGCACGGAACTGGCGACAAGGTTGACGATGGCCGAGACCTGGCTGTTCGAAAGCTGCCGCCCCTTGGCCAGTTTGACCATGACCGAGGCTGTGGGCGGCGAACTGTCGCGCACGAATACCGACTTTTCGGGTTCAGCCAGATGGACGCGCACGGCTTCGACGCCGTCGATTTCCATCACGGTCAGTTCCAGCTCGCGCTCGCGCGCGGCCTGAAGGCGCTGCCCTTCCAGATTGCGGCTGGCGCCCATCGGCAGCTTGTCGATCATCTGCTGGCCGGTTTCGGGCGTGGCCAGCGCGCCGTCCGAGGCGGCGACCATGCGCGCCTTGTAAAGATCGTCCTCGCCCACGGTCACGGCGCCGGTGGAATTGTCGATGGCATACTTGATCGCCGCCTTGTCGAGCGCGGCGGCAACTTGCGCGCGTTCGCTGTCCGACAGGTCGGTATAGAGTACGCGCTGCGGCGCGGGCGCCATGGTCAACCACAACACGCCGGTCAGGCCGGCGGCGGTGATGCCGCCGAACCACGGCAGCGATTTGCGCACGGGCGGCTGCGAAAGGAACCGGCCGGTGCGCGTCAGCACGCTGCCCCCGGCGGGATCGGTGAAGGCGGAAAAGACGGAGGGCTGCGGTTGCCCGGCAGGAACGAGGTCGGCCATCTAGGTTAAACCCCCATCCGCATGATGTCCTGATAGGCGGACAGCAGCTTGTTGCGCACTTGCAGCGTTGCTTCAAAGGCAACGCCGGATTCCTGGCGTGCGAGCATCACCTTGGCGATGTCGGTCACTTCGCCCTTTTCATAGCCTTCGCTCAGGTTGTCGGCCTTCACCTGCGTCTGGTTGACGTTGTCGAGCGCGGACTTGAGCGCGTCGGTAAAGTTGCCGGCGGGCGTTGCGGGCGCGGCGGCATCGGTGGGCTTTGCGTCCTTGACCTGTTGCAGCAGCTGCGAACGGTCGATGATCTGCTGGCGCATGGCCAGGATCTGCTGGATCCCGCCCGCACCGCCGACGCCCGAGATGCCACTCATCGCCGGCCTCCGGCCACCGCGATGCCGGCTTCACGCAGCGAGGCGAGGCGATAGCGCAGCGTGCGTTCGGAAATGCCCAGTTGGCGCGCGGCGGCCACGCGGCTTCCGCCGCAGGCTTCCAGCGTGGACAGGATCGCGCGGGCTTCGTGCAGTTGCACGATGTTGGAAAGCTTGCCCGTGCCACCCATCGAAGGCTCCGGCGTGGTCGCCACTTCGCCTGCGACACGCACTGCGCGATCGAACGCGATGTGCTGCGGGCCGATTTCGGGCGCGTCGCCCGCCAGCAGCAGCGCGCGGCGGACCACGTTCTCCAGCTCGCGCACGTTGCCGGGCCATGCGTGGTCGGCCAGCATCGCCAGCGCCGCTTCGCCGATCCACGGCACGGGCTGCCCTGCGGGCACGTGGCGCAGCATCATCGCGAAGGCCAGCGGGGCAACATCGTCCGCGCGTTCGCGCAGGGGGCACAGCGCCAGCGGGAACACGTTGAGACGATAGAACAGGTCGGCGCGGAAGCGGCCTTCTTCCACTTCCAGCGGCAGGTCGCGGTTGGCGCAGGCGATCACGCGCACGTCCACCTTTACCGGGTGGGTCGCGCCGATCGGCGTCACTTCGCCTTCCTGCAGTGCGCGCAGCAGCTTCGCCTGAAGCGACAGCGGCATTTCCGCGATTTCGTCGAGCAGCAGCGTGCCGCCGTCGGCCGCGCGGAAAAAGCCTTCGCTCGCGGCGTTGGCGCCGGTGAACGAACCCTTCTGGTGGCCGAACAGCATCGCCTCCAGCATCGTTTCGGGCATGGCGGCGCAATTGATGGCGATGAACGGCTTGGCCGATCGTGCCGAGCGATCATGAATGAAGCGGCTGAGCACTTCCTTGCCGGTGCCGGTGGGGCCGTTGATCAGCACGGGGATGTCGCTGGCGGCGATGCGTTCGGCCAGCGCAAGGATGGAAAGGCTTTCGGGATCGGCGGCCACCGGGCTGCCTGCCGGGGCGGCGCAGGCAAGCAGGGCGGCCAGCGCACCTTCGGAAGCGCCATCGGCATAGACCAGCGTGTGGCGTTCGCCCGGACCACGCGTGATTGCGTTAACCGTGCTGCGCGCCAGCGTAACGCTGCGGGCCAGCGGTCCGGGGGCCGGCATATCGCTTTCGGTGCGCACGATGACATGGTCCTGACCGCCGAAACCGCCCGTCACCGCCCGTGCGCGCTGCACCAGGCCGGCATGCGCGGCGGCCGCGCCATCAGAAAATCGCAGTCCCCGCCTGTCCCGAAGGTTATCCCGAATCATGAACTCTTGCCCCGCTTTAACCATGCTTTGTTGGGGTCTTGTCGCGCGGAAACGACAAAGGGCGCCGTAATTTAAGGGCTGGGGCTACCCTAAGGGTTTGCACGGATGGGCGGCAGATCGTGGCCGGAGGGGGGCTTAAACCCGGCAAGATCCTGCCGGTCTTTGCCGTGGCAGCCGCGTCGATCCCCTTTCGACCCCCGGCAGTCCAACTGGGGCGGTCCATTCGGGCCGGTTCATTCGGGAACGGCAACCCCTCTTACTGGAGACACACCATGGCGGTTATCAATACGAACATCAGCGCCATCAAGGCAGCGAACGCTTCGAACTCGGCGGCCAAGATGGCCGGCACGGCGATGGAGCGCCTTTCGACCGGCAAGCGCATCAACGGTGCCAAGGACGACGCCGCCGGCCTCGCCATTGCCACCACGATGACGGCGCAGATCAAGGGCATGAGCCAGGGCGTGCGCAACGCCAATGACGGCATCTCGATGGCGCAGACCGCGGAAGGCGCGCTGAACGAAGTGACCAACATGCTGCAGCGCGTTCGTGAACTGGCAGTTCAGGCCAAGTCGGACACGTACCAGGGTTCGGACCGCAACGCGATGAACTCGGAAGTCGGCAACCTCAACGCCCAGATCTCGGACGTTCTGAACAACACCAAGTTCAACGGCAACGCGGTGTTCAAGGTGAACGCCACGATGGCGGGCGACAGCACCGACGACCAGACCTTCTCGATCCAGACGGGCGCCAACACCGGCGATACCGTTGACCTCGTCAGCAAGGGCTTCGACGCCACCAAGCTGTTCGGCACCACCGGCTCGACGAAGTACGATGCCGCCGACAACGGCGTCTTCGACGCCACCACCGGCGCCTACACCGCCGGTTCGCAGGCGCTTGACGTTGGCGATACCACAACCGCCTCGGCCACCATCGACAACGTGGATGCCGCGCTCGCCAACGTGAACTCGACCCGTGCCACGCTCGGCGCCGGCCAGAACCGTCTGGAATCGGCGGTGAACAACCTGAACGACAACATCACCAACCTGTCGGATGCCCGTTCGCGCATTCAGGACACCGACTACTCGGCCGAAACGACGCAGATGGCCAAGGCCCAGATTCTGGCGCAGGCTTCGACCGCGATGATCGCGCAGGCCAACCAGAGCCAGCAGAACGTGCTCTCGCTGCTGCGTTAAGCGTTGGACCGAATGGGACATTGCCTGTCTCCACCAGGCAAGCGCCTGCCTCCGTCAGGCGTCCCCGCCCGGCGATCTTCGGATCGCCGGGCTTCGGCCGTTTCGGGTCTCCGGTAAATCGGGGCGGGCGCGCAGCCATGGCGCGCCCGCCCTTCGCATTTTGGTCACCCTGTCGACAGGGGGTGGGGATCTGAGGTGCGGCACAACGCGCAAGTGACGGATTTGTTTCCAGAATAAATCACTTTTATGTAGAAATACATCCGCATCGGATATATATCATTCGGTACGTTGGAGATTCCCGCAAAAAGGGGGTGGGTGCCGAAAACGTGGTCGGGGGGCCTTCGCACAGCAGTGGGAAATGCAAGACCCGGCCAAACGCAAAGCAAATACCGCAAAGGATTGCGCGGATGGAAATCGGCTTGCCTGCCCGTATGACGGACTATCTCTCCCCCATCGCTCTCGAAGCGGCCATCGATGGTGCCCCTGCGCGGCACGATCTGGCCGATGTAACGGAAACCATGCGCGGCATGGTTGACGATCTGCGTACTCTACTGGCCGATATCGCGTGCCCCTCGGCCGCCGCGCAAGGCGCGGGCGCGGGCCGTGCGGCCATCGCTTCTGCCGAACTGGTGCTGGGCACCGCGCGCCGCCTTTATCGCGATCGTCGCCAGCGGGCCGACGTGTTCAAGGCCACCCTGTTCAGCGAGCCTGCGTGGGACATGCTGCTGGATCTGTTCATTGCCGGGCGCGAAGGGCGGCAGGTTTCGATCACCAGCGCCTGCATCGGCGCCGATGTGCCGGTGGCGACCGGCTTGCGCTGGTTGCAGCAGCTTGAACGCGAAGGACTGGTGGAGCGCAGCAGCGATCCGTGCGACGCGCGGCGCACGTGGATCCGGCTGACCGCCCAGGCCGACCGTTCCATGATCCGCTATCTCAACCGCAGCATGGCGCCGCTGGCCGAGCCGGCCCGCGCGGTGCCCCGCGCGGTCGCCTGAACCGGCCAAAAGGGCCGGGAGCGCCTTAGCGCTCCCGGCGGTTGCCGCCGTGCGGGCGCGGTCCGCGCGGCCCGTTTGCAGGGCGTGCGCCGTGCTTGGCCGGGCCGGGACGGCCGGGGCTGGGCGGCGTGCCTTGCGCGGCTTCGATCACGATGCCCGATTCATCTTCCGCCCCTTCGCGCAACGTGCGCTTCAGCGCGGCGCGGAAACGCGCCTCGATCGCGCGCGGCACCTGGAACCAGGTTTCGGTCGGCATGATGCGGATCGCGCCGATCTCGCCGCGCGTCACGTGGCCACGACGGCACAGCAGCGGCAGCAACCAGCGCGGATCGGCGTTCTGGCGGCGGCCCACATCCATGCGGAACCACACGGTGTCGTCAAAGCCTTCGCGGTGATGCGCCTTGCCGGGGTCGGCCATCTTGGCCGAGATATCGATCAGGTCTTCGGGTTCGGGCATCGACTGGCGCTGCGCGCGCACCAGCGCCAGCGCCATGTCCATCGGCTGGATCAGGGTCAGCAGGTGTTCGGCCAGTGCGCGGTCCTCGTCGGTCGGCTCAACCTGTTCGCACAGCTTTGCCACCATGCGCTGGCGGTCCTGTTCGCGGATCGCTGCGGCGGTCGGCACTTCCAGCCATTCGGCGGCAATGCGCGCGCCGCGCAGCACCATTTCCACGCGGCGACGGCGCGGATAGGGCACGATCAGCACGGCCGTGCCCTTGCGCCCGGCGCGGCCGGTGCGGCCCGAACGGTGCTGAAGCGTTTCCGCATCGCGCGGCAGCTCGACATGGATCACCAGTTCCAGCGTGGCGATGTCGATGCCGCGCGCGGCCACGTCGGTCGCCACGCAAACCCGGGCGCGGCCATCGCGCAGCGCCTGCAAGGCGTGGTTGCGCTCGTTCTGGCTGTGCTCGCCCGAAAGCGCCACCGCAGCAAAGCCGCGTTCCTGCAACAGGCCGTGCAGCCGCCGCACGTTTTCACGCGTGGCGCAAAACAGCATCGCGGTCTGCGCTTCGTGGAAACGCAGCAGGTTGACCACGGCGTGTTCGATATCGGCCGGAGCGACCGTGACCGCCTGATAGGAAATGTCGCCATGCCCGGTGCCGGCCGAGATCGTTGAGATCTGCAAGGCATCGCGCTGATAGCGGCGGGCCAGCGCCAGGATCGGCTTGGGCATCGTGGCCGAGAACAGCAGCGTGCGGCGTTCGCCCGGGGTTGCGTCGAGCAGTTCCTCCAGATCCTCGCGGAAGCCCATGTCGAGCATTTCGTCCGCTTCGTCCAGCACGGCAAAGGCCAGCGCCGAAAGGTCAAGCGCGCCGCGTTCCAGATGGTCGCGCAGGCGGCCCGGGGTGCCGACGACGATTTCCGGCCCCTGTTCCAGCACGCGGCGTTCGCGGATGGGGTCCATGCCGCCAACGCAGGTGGCGATGCGGATGCCGGCCTTTTCGAACAGCCACGCCAACTCCTTGCTCACCTGCAGCGCCAGTTCGCGCGTTGGCGCGATGCACAGCGCCAGCGGCGCGCGGGCCCGGCGCAGGTCCGATCCGGCGATGTCGATCAGCTGCTGGGCCATGGCGACGCCAAAGGCGACCGTCTTGCCCGAGCCGGTCTGCGCGGAAACGATCAGGTCGCGGCCGGCGGCCTCGTCCTGCAGCACGGCGGCCTGAACGGGGGTTGGCTCGGCATAGCCCTTTGCGGACAACGCTTCGGCAATGGGGGCGGGAAGAAGGGTAAACGGCATGGCGCTTCGATCTGGCAGGGCTGGCTGACCATGAATCGTGGTGTGCCAGGCGTTTTCATGGGGTGACCGCCTGCGGATTGCGTGGGCGGGCACGGACGGAGCATGGCGCGAAAAACGCGTGGGCCTGCCCCGTGGTTGCGTGCCCCATAGCCGCGAAGGCCCGTTCGCGCTACCCCGAAAGGATACGCGGACGGGCCGGGAGCTGGAAAAGGGGTTTTCCCCCTTAATCCATCAGCAGGATCGACATGCGCCGGTTGCGCGGATCGGTGGGGTTTTCGGTGACCAGCGGTTCCTGATCGGCCACGCCCTCGATCCGGCGAAAACGTTTTTCACCCACGCCATAGCGCATCAGCGCCTGCCGCGTGGATTCGGCGCGTCCCGCCGAAAGCGACCAGTTGTTGGCCACGTCCCCCGGCTTCCACTGCAACGCGTCGGTGTGGCCGCGCACGGTCAGGCCGGATGCTTCGGGTGCGATCGCTTCGGCAATTGCCTGCATCAGTTCCATGGCGTCGGGCGTCAGGATGGTGGTGCCCAGCCGGAACATCGAGAAATTGGCGTCGTCCATCAGGTCCAGCCGGATGCCGTCGGGCGTCATCGTCAGGCGCACCTGCTTGGCCAGCTTGCGCAGCTTCTCGCTCTTTTCCAGCTTTTGCTTCAACCGGTCCTGAAGCGTGGCGGTGCGCTTCATCTTCGATCCGCCGTCCTTCGGCCCGCCGGCGGCATCGCGCGGCACGGTCAGCGTCTTGCTGCCGGTCTGGCCGGCAGCGTGGGGATAGTTGTCCACGTCGGTCAGCGACGATCCGCCCAGCACGCCGTTGCCGCCCGCGCTGCCTTCCTTCTTTTTCACCAGCGTGGGGGTGAAATAGTCGGCAATGCCCTTGCGCTGTTTTTCGGTGGTGGCGCCCAGCAGCCACATCAGCAGGAAGAACGCCATCATCGCGGTCACGAAGTCGGCATAGGCGACCTTCCACGCGCCGCCGTGATGGCCGCCGGCGACCACGGTGATCTTTTTGACGATGATCGGTGCGGGCAGCTCGTTCTTGCCCTTGGGCGCCTTGGCCATGGGTTAGTTCCTTTCCGCTTTCGCGGAGCGGGCCGGTGCCGACAGCGCTTCTGTGAAACGGAAACGCACAATCAACGTCCGCGCAGCGCGTCGAGCAGTTCGGACAGGCCCGGACGGAACGCATGGCCAAGGCCGGAGCGCGCCGATTCCACCACCAGCGGCTGCGGCCAGCCGTGCAGGCTTGCGATGATCACCTGCTTCACCGCCTGAAAGATCATCTCGTCCTGATCCAGAACCTGCTTCAGCCGGCCCGCCAGCGGCGCGACCATGCCATAGGCCAGCAGCACGCCCATGAACGTGCCGACCAGTGCCGAACCGATCATCGCGCCCAGGATCGACGGCGGCTTGTCGATGGAGCCCATCGTCTTCACCACGCCAAGAACCGCGGCCACGATACCCAGCGCGGGCAGCGCATCGGCCAGCCCCTGCAGCGCATGGTGCGCTTCGCTTTCTTCATGGAAATGCGTCTTCATCGCGTGATCCATCACGTCTTCCACCGCGTGCACTTCCAGCGTGCCCGATGAAACGACGATCAGCGTCAGCGTGTCGCAGATCAGCGCGACCAGCGGCCCGTTGGACAAAAGGCGCGGAAATTCGGCGAAGATCGGCGAATTCTTGGGGTCGGTAACGTGGCTTTCCAGCGCCACCGGGCCATCGCTGCGCAGGATCTTCATCAGGCGCGTGCACAGCACGATCGCGTCGACGTGGTCCTGCTTGTTGTGCTTTGGCCCTTTGAACACCTTGCCCAGCCCGGCGCCGATGCCTTTGAGTTCATGCATCGAGTTGCCGGTGATGGTGGCGCCCAGCGCGGCACCGCCGATGATGAGCATTTCGTGCGGGATCGCCTCCATAACGGGGCCGAGCGCGCCGCCGGTGATGGCAAAGCCGCCAAAGACCATCGCGAGAAGAACGACGATGCCGATGCCTGCAAACATGGGTACGGGGTATCCTGAATGAAATCAGCGGAGGATGCTGAACAGCGACAGGCTGGACAGCTTGGCAAAGCTCGCCTGGCTGGCCTGGAGCACGGTCGAGAGTTCCTGCAGCTTGACCACGGCCTCGCTGGTGTCGGTGCCGCCGACATCGGCCTGCTCGCTCGACCGGGCGGTGCCCATCGCGGTCTGGCGTTCGACGGTCAGGTCGATCCATGACAGCCGCGAACCGACGACGGTCTGTGCGGTGGTGACCGAATCGAGCGCGTTGCGCAGCGTGTCGAGCGAGGCGTTGGCGGTGGTCTGCGCGGCGGTGCCGCCGGCCTGAAGGGCATCGCCAAGCGTCTTGACCACGGCCATCAGGTCGGTGGTGTTGCCCGCCTTGTCCTTGAAGCTCAGGAATTCCGGCCCGGTCAGGCTGCGCGTAACGGTTTGCCCTTCGCCCAGCGAAAGCTCGCCCGCGCTGCCGCCGCCGATATAGCGGGCAGCGCCGGTGGTGGAATCGATATCATAGGCATCGCCCGACGCGTCGCCGCCGAACAGCGCATGGCCCGAACTGTCGCGCGTGTTGGCCATGCTGACCAGATCCTTGCGGATCTGCGTCAGTTCCGATCCGATCGAGGCGCGCTGGCTGTCCGACAGCGTGCCGGTGGAGGCCTGCGTCGCCAGTTCCTGAATACGCGTGATGTAGTTGGCGAACTGGTTGAGCGCGGAGTCGGCAAGGTTCAGGTCCGACGTGGCGCGGTTGGCTGCCGCGGTATCCACCGCCGCCAGCGCATCGCTGCGTTGCAGGCTGCGCAGGCGCGAGGCCGCCAGCGGGTCATCGGACGAGGTGGTGAGCCGCTGGCCCGAGCTGATCTGCGATTGCAGCCCCTCTGCCTGCGATCGCAACGAATTGAGATCGAGGTTCGCCCTGTCGAAGAAGGCGCTGGTGCTGGTGGCGAAGATGCTCATGGTTCAGCTCACTTGATGTTGAGCAGGGTGTCGAAAAGATCGGACGCGACCTGCATCACGCGGCCCGAAGCCTGGAAAGCCTGCTGGTAGCGGACAAGGTTGACCGCTTCGGTATCGAGATCGACGCCCGATTGCGCCGAAAGCGCGGTCGCGGCGGCGTCGGAAATGGTCTTCAGCGCATCGCGCGTGACGGTGTGACCGGAAACCGTGCCCGATATGTCGAACAGGATGCCGTCCATCCGCCCGGCCGGATCGGTGGTGCCCAGCGCCGTGCGCAAGGCGTCGAGGTTGGTCGTATCGCGGCTGCCGATCCCGGTGGCGGCGGTGGCGATCAGCCGCCCGCTGCTGGCCGTAAGCGTGAAGTTCGAGGCCTTGTCGCCCGAAAACAGGTCGCCCCCGGTGGTCCCGTCAAGATCGACGCCGCCCTTTTGCGCGTCGTTCACGGTGGTCACGATGTCGGCGGCCAGCGTGTCGAGATTGCCGTGGACCTGCCCCAGCTTGATCAGGCTCTGTTGCTGCCCCGCCAGCGATCCGCCCGAAAGCGCCACCGGCGCGCCGCCGACGTCAAAGCTGATCGTGCCGTCGCTGACGGTGCCCGTCCCGCTGACGGTGGTCATCGCCACCGCGTACGACGTGCCGCCGGCAACCAGCGTGGGCGCCGATCCGCCGCCGATGGTGACCGCCACGGTGCCGTCGCTGGCAAAGGTCGTGCCGATGTCGGCATACTGGCTCAGGTCGTTCAGCAGCTTGTCGCGCTGGTCGAGCAGCGCGGTCTGGTCGCTGCTGGCGTCCGCCGCGCGCGACAGGCGCAGGTTGGTGCGCGCAAGTTCGGCGGCCAGCGTGTTGACCTGCGTCACCCCGTCAGTGGCGTTGAAGCGCAGGCCCGTGCCCACCGCGTCGAGCTGCGTCGCGGCGATCTGGAAGGTCTGCGTCATCGTGCGCCCGGCTTCGAGCACTGATGCGCGCAGGCTGGTGTCGGTGGGGTCCTCCTTCAGCTTTTGCAGCGAGGATTCGAACCCGGTGATCGCGGTATAGACGTTGGCGTTTTCGACCGCGGCCTCGATGTTGGAAAGGCTGCTCACCTCGGTGCTGGCGCGCGCGGTGTCCGATCCGGTGCGGCGCACTTCGGCCTGCCGGAACGCGTCGGCGTTGCGGATCACGCCCGAAATGCGCACGCCCGAAAGCGAGACGTCGCGGATCGTGCCGTGATAGCCGGTGGAGGCAACCTCGGTCGATTTTGCCGTGCGCCGGATATAGCCGTCGGACGAGGCATTGCTGATGTTCTGGCCGGTCACGTCCAGCGCGATCTTCGCGGCCTTTACGCCGCTCGCGCCAATGGACAGGAGGTCGCTCGACATGGGGTCAGCCCTCCTTTGCCGTGGGCGCGGAGGCCGGGATCATCCGCGCCAGCTGCGCCTCGATTTGCCTGGCCAGCCCAAAGGCGCCCGATTCCGAAGCGATCTGGGCAAAGCGTTCGTCGCGCATCTGGGTAAAGGTCTGGTCGCCCTGGTCATCGCCCAGCATCGCCTTGCCGCCAAAGTCGGCGGCGCGGGCGCTGGCCAGCATCTGGCGTACGAAGATCGCCTCGAACGCCTGCGCCGCCTCGCGCAGCTTGGCGCGTTCGGGGGCGAGCGGAGCGGCTGTGGCCGAAAGGGCGGAAACCGGGGTCATATCACCTCCATCTCCGCCTTGAGCGAGCCCGCTTCCTTCAGCGCTTCAAGGATCGCCACGAGGTCCGAAGGGCTGACGCCCAGCTTGTTGAGCGCGTCCACCAGCGATGAAAGCGACGCGCCGGGCTTGAACAGGGCGACATGCGCGGCCTGCTCCTCGGCGCTGATCTGGCTGTTCTGCGTTACGGCGGTCTGGCCCCGGCTGAACGGACCGGGCTGCGAAACCTGCGGCTTTTCGTCGATCTTCACCACCAGCTTGCCGTGGCTGATCGCGGCGGGCGACAGGCGCACCGCGCTGTTGATCACCACCGTGCCGGTGCGGCTGTTGACGATGACCTTGGCGGGGGTTTCGGCGGGCGTCACGTCGATCATCTCGATCGCCGCCATCGTCGTCGCGCGGCGGTCGGCCCCGGCGGGCAGGCGCAGCGCCACGGTCACGCCGTCCTCCACCGATGCGGTCTGGGGAAAGCGCGTGTTGATCGCATCGCGCACGCGCGCGGCGGTCATGAAATCGGCCTGGAACAGGTTCCAGCGCAGTATCTCGCCGCTGTCGAAGCCGGTCAGAACGCTGCGTTCCACGCTGGCGCCATCGGCGATGCGGCCCACGGTGGGCACGTTCACGGTCAGCTGCGATCCGTCCTTGGCGGTGATGCCAAGCCCGCCGACGGCAAGGTTGCCCTGCGCCATCGCATAGATCTGCCCGTCCGCGCCATACATCGGGGTGAGGATCAGCGCGCCCCCGCGCAAGGACTTGGCCTTGCCGATGGTGGACACGGTCACGTCGATGCGCTGGCCCGGCTTGGCAAAGGCGGGCAGGTCCGCCGTCACCATCACGGCGGCGGCGTTCTTCAGCCCCGGCGAAACGCCTGCGGGCAGCTGTACGCCCAGCCGGCCGGACACGCCGCGCATGGCCTGCGTCACATAATCGAGGTTGTCGTCGCCCGTGCCAGGCAGGCCCACGACCACGCCATAGCCGGTCAGCTGGTTGGTGCGCACGCCCTGAAACGCGCCAAGGTCGCGCACGCGGTCGGCATGGGCCAGCGGCGCCAGCGCCACGGCCAGCACAAGGCCGATCAGCGTTACGATGGTGCGCAAGGGGTTGGGAGTGGTCATCGCGGCCCTCATCAGAACGGGTTGATCGCGCCGAAGAACTTGGCCAGCCACCCTTCGCGGCTGGCCCGCGTGATCGATCCGTTGCCGGCATATTCCACGCGTGCATCGGCCACCCGGTTGGACGTGATGCGGTTGTCGGCATCGATGTCGCCAAGGCGCACGATCCCTGAAAACTGCACCCATTCCTGGCCCTGGCTCAGCAGCAAGCGCTTTTCCCCTTTGACAAGGGCGGTGCCGTTGGTGCGCACCTCGGCGATGGTCACCGAAACTTCGCCGCCGAGCGAACTCGTCTGCGAGGCATTACCCTGACCGTTGAACGACGAAGCGCCCGAAGGATTAAGGGCGTTGGGGTTCAGGAACGACAGCGGCCCGGCCGTGGGCGGGGTAAAGCTGAACGATCCGCTCTTCTGTGTCTTGCCCGTCGCGGACTTCGATGTGGTCAGGCTTTCCACCAGCACGATGGTCAGCGGATCGCCCACCG
>JBDLVU010000019.1:0-33757 GCA_039804665.1 Pseudomonadota bacterium
TCCGCAAGCAGGTCAGGAACGGAATGCTGTCGCCGGCCGAGTTCGAACGGCAGCAGATTTTGAAAGTGGAAGGCGTCTAGAAAACTAGGGGCTACTCAATCATACGCATTGGGGCTGGCGACCGGGCCGAAATGGCGAGGGCGCAAGCCGCACGGCTAACTCTCCAGTCGCTCGGTGAGTAGTTCAACCGCAGACGTACCCAGCGCATCCGCAAGCGCTGCGAGAACCTTCAAAGACGGGTTTTCCTGCTGCCGCTCGATACCCCCTAGATAGCGGACATCGACGCCGACCCGGTGCGCCAACTCCTCTTGCGATAAGCCTAAGGCCCTACGCGTATATCGAACGTTAGTAGCCAAAATGGCGACGAGGTCAGGGCGCATCGGCACGTGCGGAGAGGCAACGAACCTGCAAAAGCAGGCAAGGAACTATAGTTCCGATTCGCTGCGCTTTTTGGCGTTTTAGCGGGGTCAGGAGACATAAATGATGCGTACGACCTTTCTTGCGTGTGCCCTTTTGGCATCAGCAGTGGCGAATGGGGCCTACGGCCAAACGATTGAGCAAGCGCAGCCTGCAAAAAATCTTGTTCTTCCATCGAACAGCGAAATCATTCTTCGCCTAACTGATGAGCTCTCAAGCAAGGGCGACCAAATTAAAGTAGGCCATATGTTTCGGCTCACTGTTGCTTATGACGTTAAGGTGCAGGGCGTCACTGTGATCCCTAGCGGCACACCGGCGACCGGCGAGGTCACAAAGCGGACCGGAAAGGGTGTGTTCGGAAAGTCAGGCAAGATGGAGATCGAACTCCGTCATGTAGATTTGAACGGAATGTCAATCCCGGTAACGGGTCATTACAAGCAGGAGGGTGAGGGCAATACTCTTGCTGCTGTTGGTGCAATTGTACTCAGTGCCCCACTTCTTTTCGTAACTGGGAAAAGTGCCATCATCCCCCGAGGGAGGGAGTTGTCTGCATACACATCGTCAAACACTACATTTCCCGAAATCTAGTATTTAGCAGCCTGCGCACCAACCTAGTCTAACATGGGGGACTATTATGAAATCGTTTTGCACCACGCTTGCAGCGATCACTCTTGCTGCTGCCAGCCCACCTGCATGGGCCGGTGAAGGTAATGCAGATGTTCACGGCGGCGTATCCCGCTCTTGCGCGCTCGGCTCCTGCACGGGGACGAAGCTCTCGTACGGCGCTGCCGCCGGTTACGATTTTGATGTGAGCGAAAGCACCTTTGTCGGTGTGCAAGCCGGTATTGATGGCGTCAAAGGGTACGATGGCGGCACGTATGCGAACTATTCTCTGGTCGCACGCGTCGGAGCAAAGTTCGGCGCGGAAAGCCTTTATGCGCTGGGCGGTTATGCTGCTCAGGAATTAGGTGGAGGCGACGGCACAGCGAACGGTTGGCGTCTCGGGGTCGGCTATGAACATCGCTTCGGCAAGACTCTCTTCGTCAAGGCTCAGTATAGCTACAGCCAATATAGCAAGTACGGCATTTCTGGGGGCCAGAACACCGGCGTCATCGGCGTCGGCACTCACTTCTAAAAATCAGATGGGTCATGCAGTAAGGGGCATAATCCCCTTACTGCATTCATTTTGCGGCTGGCTCCTGCGCCACCTCTCACGCAGTGCAAGCAGGGACTGCCCCCTTGCCCCACCGTTGGACTGCCTGCGACCGAAACCGGTCGAGCACCCGCTACTACCCGCAACGCAGCTGCGACGCCCTATTCGTGTCGGAAGCCGTTCAATGCATGACTGCCTGCGGCGAAACCGCTTGATTCGCCGTATCGGCTACCCACTCAGGAAATTTCTCGCATCCCCATTCCATGGCTAGGTATTTGCCGTGGAATACATCCAGAACGGCTCGCGCATGAGTGTCATTCAGGAGCATCCGGACTTCTTGCCCCTCCGTGCCCATCAAGGCCCAGATGCCGCCCTCGTTATGCGGGATCAGGCGCATCTTGACGCAAAGCCAAGTCTCACCCTCCCTCGGCGCTGAGACCGGCCGGCAGGGGTTCTGCTGCCGCTCTTGCCTGAGCTTCAACTGAGCCATGGACAGACTTAAACCAACCGGCACAACCCGGTTGACCTGCGCTTCCACATGTTGGGTCAGAAGCGGCAGGAATCGATCGAGTAGCCGCCGTGTCAGCAAAATCGACAACGTTACCCCCGCCTCGTCAACGGCGTTCATCCGTAGTCG
This sequence comes from Pseudomonadota bacterium, assembly GCA_039804665.1. Classification (GTDB taxonomy): domain Bacteria; phylum Pseudomonadota; class Alphaproteobacteria; order Sphingomonadales; family Sphingomonadaceae; genus Novosphingobium. Next base: position 2,208 of record JBDLVU010000019.1, read on the forward strand.
ATCCTCGACATGATCCGCTAAGATCGTGAATCGCTTGATGACAAACATGGGCGTGGGACGGTCTGCCATAGTTTCGAACTGTAGCGCATTAGGGCTCGCTGGTGGCAAAAAGCAAGGCAGGCCCCGCCTTGGCTTGCGTAGTAAGGTAGCCTGATAGCATACGACCTCGTCGGACGTGCGAAATCGTATGTAAGGAGGAACTGCGGGTCCCATCTCCCCATAATGGGGGGTGCCACCCCGGTACGGTCTCGTAGGCTGAAATTTCGATAGGGGGTAGGGGGTAACTCGGTTCGCGGTCACCTTCTCGAATAAAGGCTTTGTTCGGCCACGTTCGCATGCAACCGGCACATTTGGGGGCCATATCGGGGGCCACTTTACCGTGAATCTTAAGATATTCTTTTATTTTCATAATAATAAGTGATTATTGCGGTTCCCGCTACCGCCGGTCCAAAGCGATCCATCTTCGTCTGGACAGCCCCCGAAAATCAGCGGTTTTTAGCCAAAATCCGGCCGGCGCGGTTCAGCCTCGTTCCTTCTGGACAAGAGCGGCAGGTCGCATCCTGATGCCATCGAGCGGGCGCCTGCGCATGGCGACACCGATAAGATTCGCGCGGCATATCATCGTGGCGCGCACTGGCAGGAGCGGGTCCAGATGGCTCAGTGGTGCAGCGACTTTCTTGATGCACTCCGGCAAACTGACCGGCGGACGGACAAAATCTAAAACGCGAACGCTGCGGTAAAAATAGGCTCGACCGACATCGCATTAAGAGCGGCCGTTTGGGGCACACGAGACGATCTGATACCCGCCCTCTGTTCATCTCGCGGCTGCGTTGGCGCGAACGACCGGCTTTGGGTGTGGCCGGACAGAGGTCGAGCAAGCCGAGTGACCCGGCTTCTGAAAGTGGTTGAGTCTCAGCACGCCGGCTCGGAACACACCGAAATAGCGCGCCTGCAGAAGCAGGCGCGCGCCGCCTGGATGCGCTTGGCAGGCGTTGCAAACGCCAGCCAAGCGCTTTCTGGGAAGTCAGGATTGCTTGCCAGCTTGAGAATTTGAAGCGCCCGGCAAGGAACAGACGTAGCTGGCCGCAGCATTTGCGGGGCCCTTGCCGTCATATCGCGCGGTGGAAGGATAGGCGCATATGGGACGTTCCACGCCCGGAAATGCTTTGCCACGGGCGATGAAGGCGTCGGGCGCTTCGCCCCGTTCAACCCAGCGCATCAAGTAAGTCAGCGCGTCGAAATCATCCAGCGAGTTCCCGCCGCCGCAATGCGTCATGCCCGGCACCAGAAACAGGCGGGAGAACAGGGATGCCTCGGCGCCCTGCGCCTTCACATCGGCGGCCAACTGGTCGTAATAGGCGGTCAGATCGGTAGCCGAGAAGATCGGGTCCGACCATCCCGACACGATCATCATTTTCCCGCCCTTCGCGGCAAAGCTGGAATATTGCGTCGATGTGGCATTGGTATAGGCTGCCGTCTGGGCGCTGGCCGCCAGCAAGCGCGCGGCCTCTGCGTCGCCGCCCTTAAGCGGAGCCGTATACTGCGGCCACGCGAAGTAATCGGTCAGCGATTTCCGCACGAGTGTCGGCAAGACCATCAGTGGCCCGGCAGGGGTCGGAATGCCCGTCTGCCAGATCAGCCAGTCGGGGGTGAAATTGCCCGCGTCAAAACTCCACGATCCGGCGATGGGTTGGCCGGCGGCATTCACCGGCCCGCGATAGGCGCGCAAGATCGCCTGCACCTTTACCGGATCGAGGCAGCCATTCTTTTGCCCCCTTGTGCAGGCGATGGTGCGGATATCGAAGCGGCAGCTCTTGTGGTCAAAGATCATGCCATCGACCGCGCCATCCTGACCGTCGCAGGCCTTGAGCAACGCGGATTGGATCAGGCCAGCATCTTTGGGGGAGAACAGCAGTGTGGAATCGGTGCCCAGCTTTGCCGCCGCATCGGCATAGGCCCAGCCCGAAAAATTGGCTAGCACGGCCGCCGCGTTCAAGTGGAACGCGGGCTTGCCTGCCAGCACGCCGTCAAAATGGCCCGGGAATTGCTGCGCGGCCTGCATCGCTTCGCGCCCGCCGTTCGAGCAGCCAACGAAATAGCTGCGATCGGGCGCGCGCCCTTTCACACGGACGATGAGATGCTTGGCCGCATCGCTGACCTTGCCGATGGCGGCATAGCCATAGTTCAGCTTGGAGAGCTGGTCCTGTGCAAAGCTGGTATCGTCCATCGCCCGACCTTGATGGCCGCTGTCGGTGGACACCACGGCAAAGCCGCGTGCCAGCGCGAGCGGCGAGGTGGCGCCATTGCTGACCGCATTGCCCAGCGCGGGCAGAACGACGCCGTCCATGCCGCCACCACCCTGATACAGGAAGCGCCCGTTCCACGCGGCGGGGATGCGCAATTCGATGCCGATAAAGAAGGGGGCGTCGTCCGCTCCCTTGCGTTGCTCCAGCTTCGCCGCGATCTGGCAGTGGCGGGGGATGATCGGCTGGGGCGCGGCGGATGGGCCGTTGGGCCCCACCATGGGGCCGCGTGGGGCAGGGCCTTCGGGAACGTCATGCGCCTCGGTCACCGCGATGGCGCCGTCGGTCGTTCCGGCCAATTGCGTGCAGGCTTGAGCAAAACCCGCATCATCGGCTGCAGCGGGCGTGGTTGAGGTCGCGGCAAGACTGGCCGCAAGAGCGAACAAAATCATGTCAAACTCCAGTCGGTATCAAAGAGGCAAGATCAGTTGGCGGACACGAAGCCCTGCTGGACCAGCCAGCCATGGAAGGCATCGAGCCAGTTATCGACCGGCAGCCCCTGCTTCGCCGTGCCAAAGCCGTGCTGGCCCTTGGCGTAGATATGCAGTTCCGCGCTGGCACCGGCCGCGCGCCACTGGCTGAACAATTGCGGCATGGCGGTCGAGAGTGGATCGTCGGCCGCCGCCGCCATGAAGGCAGGAGGAGCGCCCTGCGGGATCTGGCCCGGGGTGAAGGAATAGATGATGCCTACAAAGTTGGGCCGCTGCTCCGCCGGCGCGTGAACGGCAGCGCCGCCCGAAACCACGCCGCCCGCCGAAAAACCGATGATGCCGATGCGCGCCGGATCGATACCGAACTCTTTGGCGCGCGCGCGTACCAGATTGACGGCCGCCTCACCGTCGGCGATCGCCCCATTTTCAACCGGCCCGATGGTGATGGCCGGTCCTGCGGTGCCGGTGGTGCGGGTGCCTGCTTCTTTGGCCATCTGGGCCATGCCCTTTTCCACATCCTCGGCGTTGCTGACGGGCATGGCATGCAGGCGATATTTCAACACAAAGGCCGTGATGCCACGATCGGCCAGCCATTGGGCGACACGCAGGCCTTCGTTCTTGTAGCTCAGCACGCGGAATCCGCCGCCCGGAGCGACAATCACCGCCGCGCCGTTGCCCTTACCCGCTGCCGGACGAAACACCGTCAACGTGGGACGCGAAACATTGACCACCAGCGTATCGGGATTGGGCGGATTGAAGCGCCTGTCGACCAGATCGAACTGGATTTCTCTTTGCGTCCAGCCCTCGGTGCCGGGCGCAGTCCCGTTGTAAAGCGGGATGATTTCGGCCTGCGCCAAAACGCTTGATGGCGCAGAGCCAACCAGCAGGGCGAGCGCGACCAGACGGCGAAATTGCATGTATCGTCTCCCATTCCAATCCTGTTCGGGAAAAGGGCAAGGCGTTTGGTCGCCTGTGCCCGCAATCCCGACCAGCCGGCTTTCTCACCATATGTTTCGTGAGTAGCGTGTTGACCTGATGCTTGCATGGGTCGATTTGAACGCTTGTTCAAATCGTGATTTTTGGGTTGGCCATAGACAATGGCTATGGCCAGCCGTGGAATGCCGACCAAAGGATAAGCCAAGAGATGCCCGAGACTGACCTGCCTACCCGTGAGCGCATCCTGTCGGTCGCCCAGCACCTGTTTGCGGCCCATGGTTTCGCAGGCCTGACCTTGCGCAAGATTGCGGCCGGCGCTCAGGTGCCCGTGGGCAGCATCGCCTACCATTTCGGATCCAAGGAAGGATTGTACCGAGCCATCTGGGAAAAATGGATGGGCAAGGCACAGGCCACCAACTTCCTCGCCCAGGCAGGCTTGAGCGAGGATCTGACGCCCGAGGATGGATTGCGCCGCGTGGTCGATGCTTTCTTCGCCGGTCCCCGCCTGATCCTTCAGGAAGAAGAGGGCCAATCCTTCATCGCCATCATGATCCGCGAGGCGAATGACCCGCATCAGGCCAGCCGTGGGCTGATCGCTACCTTTGTCATCCCCAACTCCCGTGCCATCCATGCCGCGCTGGCACAGCTCATGCCCGATCTTTCCGAAGAACGCTTCGCCGTCGGGTTTCAGATGACCGTCTCGGCCCTGCGCGTGATCATCGAGCAGGATCTATTGCCCGCGCCCTTGCGAGAGCGGGCACCACGGGATGTGGACCGACTTTTTTCAATCATCGTAGAATATGTTGTCAGCGGATGGTTGGGCCTGCTGGCCGCGCGGGATAGATTTGAATGACGGCTTTTTGCTGAACCAGCCGCGGCCCTTAAGCCGCCTAACTGCCCTCTCACTTGCCATTGCATCCGACGATCGTTTGGGTATTCTTCTGCTCATGAACGGACGCCGTACCAACAACAGCAGACCGTCGCGCCTCAGACGCTGACGCGCTGCCGCGCGCATTTCCGATCGATCTCCACCATTTGCATTGCGGCCTTGGCCGAGTGGTCCGGCACCGGGCTTCCATCCCGCTCACAGGAGTTCGATTCTCCTAGGCCGCTCCCATGCCCCCGTCGCCCAACTGGATAGGGCACGCGATTTCTAGTCGTGCAGGTGCAGGTTCGAACCCTGCCGGGGGCACCAACGCAGTACCGGCCGTCAATCCGACTGCGAAAGCTCAACCGGAGCTACGCCAACTGACCAGCCCGATCGAGCGATCATCATCCAGATGTTGCCGCAGCGCGGCATATTCGGTTGCAGGCAACAGCGGCGCAGACACGGCGAATATCCGTGGCTGCTCGAACGGCAGGTCGGCAAAGCTGTCCAGCTCGATCAACCGCGCGAACGGGTCCACCGTCTGCCCAAGCGAAACGACGACGGCGCATTTGCGAACGCCGCTCCGGTCGCTGCTACGCAAACATGCGCGCGCTCACCAGGTGCCGGTGTTTTCCATGCTCGCCCATGGTTCGGCGGGCGCCAGCTGGCCGTCCTGAAGCAGCTCCACCGAAATCCCGTCGGGTGACTTCACGAAGGCCATGTGGCCATCGCGCGGCGGGCGATGAATGATGTGGCCCGCCGCCATCAGCGCCGCGCAGGTTTCGTAGATGTTGTCCACGCGATAGGCGAGGTGACCGAAATTGCGCCCGGCGCCATAAACTTCCGCCGGCGCGCCATCCTGCGCCGGCCAGTTGTAGGTCAGTTCCACCTCGGCCACGCCCTCTTCACCCGGAGCGGCGAGGAAGATCAGCGTGAAGCGGCCCTTCTCGCTCTCCATCCGGCGCACTTCGTGGACGCCGATCAGGTTGAAGAACGCGATCGTGGCGTCCGGATCGGTCACCCGGATCATCGAATGAAGAAACTTGGTCACGGCAGGAACCTCGCGTTCAAAATCGGTTCATCGACGAAATGACACAACTCATCGCAGGGACGCGTGTCCTGCAGGGAGAATGCCAATGGACCAGACAGATAGGGAAGCTGAGCCCGATTCCCAATCCTTTCGTTTTCACCCGCTGCAATCGGGACGCGATATCCTGATCGCGGCCGGCATCGTCGCGGCCGGGCTGACGCTGGGCGGCTACCTGCTGGGCGATGGCCTGCGCCGCAGCCGCGAGGCGGACCGGTCGGTCACCGTGCGCGGCCTTGCCGAACGCAACGTGACCGCCGACCTTGCCACCTGGACCATCGCGTATTCCGCCACCGCGCCCGACATGGCCGGCGCGCAGGCCAGCGTGGACGAGGACAGCCGCCAGATCCGCGCGTTCTTCGGCGAACTGGGCTTTCCCGCCGATGCTCTCCAGCCCACCGGGGTCAACGTTACCGCGTCCACCGACAATGGCGTGACCCGCTTCACCGTGCGCCAACGCATGGCGCTGCGCACCACCGATATCGCCCGTGCGCAGGACGCGGTGCGCCGCCAGTTCGATCTGGTGCGTCGGGGCGTGATGCTGGAAGAAGGATCGGGCATGGCCTACACCTTCACCCGGCTGAACGCGATCAAGCCGGCGATGGTGGCCGAAGCCACGCGCGATGCCCGCCGCAGCGCCGAACAGTTCGCCAAGGACAGCGGCACGGGCGTGGGCGGGATCAAGAGCGCGACGCAGGGCTATTTCGAAGTCACCGCGCGCGATGGCGATGGCGGCGGCGGATGGGGCGTATCGGATTCGCCCTACAAGAAGATCCGCGTCGTCACGACGATCGATTTCTATCTGCGGTAGCGGGGGCCTGCCCGAATACACAAAGGCCCGCGCCGGTATCCCGGCGCGGGCCCCCGCGTCAGCCGCCCCTTGCGGGACGGCAACCTTTTATCAGAACGAGGCGGTCAGCGAGACGACGCCCACGGCCTTGCCGGTGCGGTAGAACGCTTCCACGTTCTGCGGACCGGTCAGAGCGGGATTGTATGTCGCCAGGTTGCTCGCGGCGATATCCGAACGCGTGATGTTGGTGCCGACCACCGAAGCATCCAGCGCCAGGTTCTTCCACTTCACGGTCGCGCCGACGGTGTAGTCGATGTACTGCTTCGGATAATCGAAGCCGCCGCCGGTGTGGCCGAGGTGCGAGTGCAGGAAGATCGGCGTGTTGGGGATCGAACCGCTGAGTTCACCGTACACGTACAGGTTGGTGCGGTGCGGCGAGGTCCAGTTGAGGTTGAACACCTTCTGCGCCGGAGCGAAGTTGGCGCCGACCTTGGCCGTCACGGGGCCGAGCGTCGAGGCAACCGAACCGTACAGTTCGACATAGTTGCCCGGGGTGAAGCCCGGATAGAGGTAGCCATAGACGCCGCCGTCGAGCGTCACGCCCGAGATCGTCTTGGTGTAGCCGCCATAGACGTCGATTTCAGTGCCGCCAATGTTGACCGGGCTATTGCCGGCCGACGCGCTGGAACCCCAGGTCGAGATGTAGAAGCCCGACGAGTGGGAAAGCGTGATGGCGCCCTGAATGACGGGCTTGTTGTCCGACTGGGCAACGCCGCGGAAGCGATACTGGCTGGCGACGGTGGCGCTGCCGGTGACGGTGAAGTCGCTCGGCGGGGCGGTTTCGTCGGCAAGAGCCGGAGTGGCCACGGCGAAGGCCGACACGGCCAGAACGGTCGAGGCCAGGAAGGCCTTCATGGACGTACGCATGGTCAAAATCCTTATGCTGTTGTTTGACGCGTCGTCCCACCTGCGCACTACCTGCCGAACTCGTACGAGCGGTCCGACTTGGGCTTGCCCCCCTTGAGTGCATCGGTATGTTGCAACGCACAAGACGATTCCGACAGAAAGTTGCACCTTTGCCCCCACCTGTGACTTTTACGCATCATCACTTAAGCTGGCCTTGCATGGAACCGTGGCAGGCCCATATGCGTCCTGACTCCGGTCGCCCCTGATATGCTCAACAAGCTCCGCACCCTCCTTTCCGGCAAGCCCGAGCCTGCCCCCCTCCTCACCTGCATGCCTGCGGGCGAGCGCGCCTATGCCATCGGCGACATCCACGGCCGGCTGGACCTGCTGTGCGAGATGATCGAGCTGATCGAGGCCGACGACGAAGCGCGCGGCCCGGCACAAACAACCGTGATCCTGCTTGGCGATCTGGTCGATCGAGGGCCGGACAGCGCGGGCGTGATCGCCACCGCGCGCGACTGGGCGCGCCGCCGCACCGTGCGCTTCCTGGCCGGCAATCACGAAGAGATGTTCCTCGGCAGCTTCGAGCGCGAGGACACGCTGCGCCACTTCCTGCGCCACGGCGGGCGCGAGACGCTGCTGAGCTATCCGATCGATCCCGAGGTGTACAACCGCGCCACGCTGGACGAACTGCGCGCGATGATGCCGCAGTTCGTGCCGCAGGCCGACATCGCCTTTATGGAAGCGATGGAAGAACAGATCCGCATCGGGGACTACCTGTTCGTCCACGCCGGCATCCGCCCGGGCGTGCCGCTTGAGGAACAGCAGGCGTCGGACCTGCGCTGGATTCGCGGCGAGTTCATCGAGGATCGTTCCCCCCGCGATTTCGCGGTGGTGCACGGCCATACGATCATGGACGAGCCGAGCCTGACCCCCACGCGCATCGGCATCGACACCGGGGCATTCGCCTCGGGCCGGTTGACCGCCGTTGGGCTGGAAGGCGCCGAGCGCTGGCTCGTCGTGGCCGAACGCGAAGCCGACGCGCAAGCCGCCTGAACTGTGCGGCGGCGCACAGCGCCCCGCCCCCAAACGCCACAGGATAGCCCGGCCCGTTCCGGTGCTCAGGCGTACGTGCCGGTGCGGGACCGCCGCGCCCGGCGGGCGCGGCGGTCTTCACCCGGGCCGTTTCAGTAATAGACGCAGGCGTCGTAATCGCCGCGCACCACCGCGATGCGGCGTGCGATGGCATCGCCATGGCGGCGGATGGAGCCCGTGGCACCCACCACCTCGCGCACTTTGGGCTGCGGAAAGGCCGCCGCGATCCGCGCCGCCTCGATCCGCGAAAGGTGCAACGCCCCCTTGTGGTAATACCGCTGCGCCCCGGCCTCCACACCGTATGTGCCGATGCCCGTCTCGGCGACGTTGAGATAGACTTCCATGATCCGGCGTTTGCCCCAGATCGTTTCGATCAGCAGCGTGTACCAGGCCTCAAGCCCCTTGCGGAAATAGCCGCCGCCCTGCCACAGGAACACGTTCTTGGCGGTCTGCTGGCTGATCGTCGATCCCCCCCGGATGCGCCCGCCCTGCTGGTTACGGCGGAATGCCTGCAGGATCGCGTCCTGGTCAAAGCCATGGTGGGTGCAGAACTTACCGTCCTCGCCCGAAATCGCGGCATCCACCATTGAACGGTCGATCCGCGTCAGCGGAGTCCAGTCCTTGGTAAAGCCGCTGGGGTCCATCAGCATGGTCAGCGTGACCGGCACGGGCACGAACCTGAACACCACCACTTGCGCCACGCTGAAGAACAGGAACGCCGCCACCAGCCGGGCGATCAGCCACAGCACAGCGTGGACGCGTCCCGGCGCGCGGGGGCGCGGGCGGGCGGGATTGCGCAATGCCTGAAGCTCGTCGACCATCGAAGCCCGTCCTACCGCGCAAGCCGCGCGTGCGAAAGCCACTCTCACGAAAACGGCCGGGTTTCCCCCGGCCGCATCGCATTTTCGCTGGCGTTGCGATCAGCCCGCCGGCAGCAGTCGACGCTCGCCGGCGATGCGCTGCATCGCCTTCTGGAGCTTTTCGAAGGCGCGCACCTCGATCTGGCGCACGCGTTCGCGGCTGACGTTGTAGACTTGGCTCAGCTCTTCCAGCGTCCGCGGATCGTCGATCAGACGGCGGTCGGTCAGAATGTGCTTTTCCCGCTCGTTGAGGCTTTCCATCGCCTCGACCAGCATGTCGTGGCGGAACTGCGCCTCTTCGGCGTCGGCCACGGTCTCGTCCTGCAACGGACGGTCGTCGGCCAGCCAGTCCTGCCAGCTGCCCTCCCCATCTTCGCGCATGGAGACGTTGAGGCTGGCATCGCCCCCCATCATCATGCGCCGGTTCATGTTGACGACTTCCTGCTCCGGCACGCCCAGATCGGTGGCGATCTTGCGCACGTCGTCAGGATGCAGGTCGCTGTCCTCGAACGCTTCGAGGTTCTTCTTCATCCGCCGCAGGTTGAAGAACAGCTTCTTCTGCGCCGCGGTCGTGCCCATTTTCACGAGCGACCAGCTGCGCAGGATGAATTCCTGGATCGAGGCCTTGATCCACCACATGGCGTACGTGGCCAGACGGAAACCCCGGTCCGGCTCGAACTTCTTCACGCCCTGCATCAGGCCGATGTTGCCTTCGGAGATCAGCTCGCTGACCGGCAGGCCATAACCGCGATAGCCCATCGCGATCTTGGCCACGAGCCGCAGGTGGCTGGTCACCAGCTGTGCAGCGGCTTCCGGATCGGCATGTTCCTGATAGCGCTTGGCGAGCATGTATTCCTGCTCGGCCGTCAGCACCGGAAACTTGCGGATTTCCGACAAATAGCGGTTGAGGCTCGCTTCCCCACCCAACGCGGGGACGGTCAGCGCCTTGTTGTGCTCACTCACCTGAACTTCCTTTCGTCGCGTCAGTACCCCATGCACCGTCCCCTAAGGGGCGACAGGCGGCGGGACCACACAGCAAATGTTTTCAGTTTCAAACGACAACTGAATACCCTGCGACTCGCTGAGTCGCAATCTGGACCTTGGTGTAGCACCCTCCTTCCTAATCCCGCAGTTCCTCGATGAGTTCCGCCATGTCGGCAGGAGTCGGACTGCAAAAATGGACCGTTTCGCCGCTAATCGGGTGCACGAAGCCCAGTTCGGCCGCGTGGAGGGCCTGGCGGCGAAAGTGAAGGCGGGAAAGGACCGGCCGAAGGCGCGAGGGTGTGCGTCCATAGACAGGGTCGCCCAATAGCGCATGACCGATTGACGCAAGGTGAACGCGCACCTGGTGGGTTCGCCCCGTTTCCAGCCTGCATTCCACCAGCGCGGCATCGGTCAGCACCTCCAGCGTGCGATAGTGCGTCACGGCGTGCTTGCCCCGCCCATCATCCACAAGCGCCATCTTCTTGCGGTCGTGGCTGGACCGCCCGATGGCGCCACGAATGGTTCCGGCAGGCGGCATAGGCGCGCCGCCGGTCACCGCCCGGTAGGCGCGGGTGATCGAATGGTCGGCAAACTGCTTTGCCAGCCCTTCATGCGCGGCGTCGGTCTTGGCCACCACCAGCAGCCCGCTGGTATCCTTGTCGATGCGGTGCACGATGCCCGGCCGCGCCACCCCGCCAATGCCCGAAAGCTGGCCCCGGCAATGATGCAGCAGCGCATTGACCAGCGTGCCGTCGGGATTCCCCGCGGCCGGATGCACCACCAGCCCGGCCGGCTTGTCGATCACGATCAGGTGCGCGTCCTCGAACACGACGTTCAGCGGAATGTCCTGCGCCACCGCCTCGGCCGGAGTCGCCTGCGGCACGCGGATGGCGAACGCGGCGCCTTCGGCCGGCTTCATCGAGGCCTGCCGCACCGCCTTGCCGCCCAGCGTCACCGCGCCTTCATCCAGCAGCGCCTTCACCCGCTCGCGCGAGAGGCCCGAGGCATCGGCCAGCGCCCGGTCGAGCCGCTGCCCGCCGGTCGCAATGGTGCCTTCGATGATGCTCTCGTTTCCCCCCATAGCACGGCGATATGGGGATCAAATCCAACCCGGCAAGGGACGCGGTTTCAGAAGCTGAAGGTCACCCGCATCGTCGCCATCACAACGTCGCGCGCGGTTCGTGTCGCACCGGGGCGCATGATCCACTGCACATCGGGTTGCAGGGCAAGCCACGGTGCCACCTTGTCGGCGTAAGTCAGTTCCACCGCCGTTTCGCCGCGCGCCGGTTTCAGCCCGTCGGCCGCCAGCACCGCGCGGTAATGGTCGCTGGTCCACGCGTGGTGAAGCCCCAGCGAAAACTGGCTGTCCGGCCGCGTGATCAGCGCCGGGGCCAGCAACAGCCCCGTCTGGAACCCGCCGGCGTAGGGCGTGGTGTGCGGATCGGACAGGCCCGCGCGCAGGAACGCGGTCAACTGCCGCCCGGCATCCGCCCCCAGCAATTGCCCTTCAACCACCGCATAGGCGCCTTGCGACACCTTGCGCAGCGCCGCGCCGTCCGGCCCGGTTTCGTACACGTCCTCGGGCTTGCGCGAATAGCGCCACCCGCCCAGCGACGCGCGCCAGCCGCCATGCGACCAGCCGACCTCGGCGATGCCCAGCACGCCGTCGCCAAAGCCGAAGTCCACCCCGCCGCTATCGCCGATAGTACTCGCCCGCGCGTTCACCACCGCCGCGCGGACATAGCCGGCGCCCCCACCCAGTGGCAGGTTCGCCCGCACCGCCAGCGCGCTTGATGGAAAGATCGAAGGCCCGTTCGGCCCGGTCGCCGCCAGTTCAGATCCGATCCCGAACGGCGGCGCGATCAGCAGCCCGGCCGCATCGTTGGCATAGAATTCGCTGTTCAGGTCATAAAGCCCGACCAGCAGCGAGGCGCTGTGCCCCAGGTCCTGTTCCACCCACGCCTCGAACAGGTGCAGCGCGCCATGCGGCACCTCGATATTGTTCACCCCTTGCAGCGTGCCCGCCGCATCGTTGGGCCGCGCGCCCCGGTTGTCCAGCGCGTGGACGTGCGCCTTTGCCCCGCGCCAGCCGATCAGCGCATCAAGGTCCGCATCGGCAAACAGGCTCACGTTGGTCAGCGCGCGCGCTTTGCGGTCGCCGTCGCCCGCCGCCACCGTGGCAAGGTCGATCGTCACTTCGCCCGCCAGTTCAATCGCGTCGTCATCATCGTCGGCTTGCGCGGGGGTCCCCTGCGTCGCCAGCGCCGCTGCGAGGCAAGAGGCCAGCCGCCGCTGCCGTCGCCGCCCGACGATGCGCACAGGCGCGTTCATGCGGCAGCCCGCAAGGTTTGCACGGGCGTCCCGGGCATTCGGCCCACGCCGCCGATGTCGAAGCGCGCCAATTGCGTCACCACCTCGCCCACCGAGGCGACCACCGCATGGCTGGCCTGCGTCACCTGATCGGCCACCGCGGCATTGCTCTGGGTGATCTGTTCGATCTGCTTGGACGTCTCGTCGATCGATCGCAGCGCCAGATCCTGCTCGCTGGCGCCCGCTTCGACGACTTCCATCATACGGTTGATCTCGCCCATCCGCTCGGTGATCGTGCGCAGCGTGGCGCCGGCATCGCGCACCAGCCGCACGCCTTCGCCGATTTCCTGCGAAGAATTGCCGATCAGCCCCTTGATCTCCGCTGCGGCATCCGCGCTGCGCAGCGCCAGCGCGCGCACTTCGCTGGCCACCACGGCAAAGCCCTTGCCCTGTTCACCTGCGCGCGCGGCCTCCACCCCGGCGTTCAGCGCCAGCAGGTTTGTCTGGAACGCGATCCCGTCGATCACGCTCACGATCTTGCCGATTTCCTGCGCGGCCACCTCGATCCGGTCCATCGCCGCCTCCGCGTTGTGAATCACCTTGCCGCCGCGCGTAATCTCGCTGCCTACGCCATCCACCGCATTGCGCGCGGTGGAAATCGCCTCGGTCGATCCCGCCACGCGCTGCGCCAGGCTGGTGATCGCGGCTGCGGTCTCCTCAAGGCTGGCCACCTGCGTGGCGTTGCGGTTGGACAGGTCGCCTGCCGCCTGCCCGATATCCTGCGCCACGGCATGCAGCCGCTCGGTCGAAGCCATGACCCCGCCAAGCGTCTGGCCCAGCGCGACCTGCGCCGCGTTGAAATCCGTCCGCAGCTGCTCGAACGGGCCGGCCAGCGGTTGCTCCAGTCGATAGGCCAGATGCCCCGCCGCCAGTTCGCTCAGCGCCGCCCCGATCGACGATACGATCGTTTCGGCCTGCCGCGCGGTTTCGGCCTTCGCGGCGGACAGATTGTCGCGCAGCACGCCCACCGACCGCGCCAGATCGCCGATCTCGTCCGCGCGGTGCGCCTGCCCCACCGTCACGGCAAGGTCGCCGTTGGCCATCGCGTGGACGGTGCCCGCCGTCTCGACGATCGGGTCCACCACATCACGACGGCCCGCGCGCGCGGTCCAGCCCAGCACCAGCAGCGTCACCAGCAGGCACGCGATTGCCGCCATGCGCGATTGCATGGCCACGGCCGCCCCCGCCGCGCCGGTGTCGCGCACGTGCGCCTCCACCGCGTCGGACACATGCTCCATCTCGCCTTCCAGCTCGGTGAACAGCGTGGCAAACCGGGTGAGCTGCGCCTCGTCGGGCACCGCCCCGGCGGCGGCCTCACGCGCGATTTCCCGCCCCAGCGCCACATAGGCCCGGAAGGCAGGATCTGCCGCCTGGCGCGCCCGCTTCACCCCCGGCGCGCTGGACACGCCGGCCGTGCGGGCCATATGGCCTTCAAACTCGTTCAGCCGATCATCCAGTTCACGCGCGGCGGCAGCACCGTCAATCGATGCGCTCTGTCGCGCCGCCACGATGCTGACCACCTCGGCGCGGATGGCGTCGTGGCCCATATCGGCTTCCATGTGATTGCGCAGCAGCGCGGTGGCGCGGGCGATTTCGTCCATCGCCGCCTGCTCGCGCGTCATGCTGATGGTGTTCACCGCCGCCGCCAGCACCGATGCCGCCGCCAGCACCGCGCAGCCGGTCCACAGCTTCCTGATGATGGTGTGACCTTGCAGCATGGTGTGTTCCCAACCTGCGGTTCAAAGATCCGTGACGGACTCCGATCGCCTTTGGGACAGCATCACCCCGGCGCCGATAATAATGGCGCAATCCGCGTTATGTACTTGCACGGGGGGACGCAAAGGTGCGCGCACAACCTCTTTGCATTGTAAAATAACGATTATCGCGCCGCGTCCATCCGACCACGCCGACTTGCCCTTGTCCGTGCGCGCGCGGCGGGCCAAATCGGGCGTCATGTCGGTGATCCTTTCCCCTTGCGCCCGCGCCGTGATTCTCGCCGCCGCGCAGGCCGCCCACCCGCATGAGGCATGCGGGCTTCTGCTGGGCGAGCGCGGCGCCATCCACACCGCCCTGCCTGCCGCCAACGTCCATCCCGATCCCGCCCGGCACTTCGAGATCGACCCCACCGTGCTGATCGCCGCGCACCGCACCGCGCGCGGCGGCGGGCCGCAGTTGCTGGGCTATTTCCATTCACACCCCAACGGGCTTGCCCGCCCCTCCGCCACGGACCGCGCCAACGCGGCGGGTGACGGGCGGATCTGGATCGTCGCGGCCAATCAAACCATAACCGTCTGGAAAGACGCCCCTCAGGGTTTCGAACCGCTTTCCTACGCGGTGCAGGACGTTTAAGGCTGGCGTTCGATGACACGGTACGCAGCCCTTTCCCCGCATTTCCGCCGCTTTGCGCCGGTTCACGGCCGGGGCGGGACTTCTTCCCCAGGACTGTGTCAACTTCGTCAACTTCGCACTGTTAGATGGCTGGATTGCTGACACATGACCACTGCCCCGCTTGATCTTGCCAGCCTGCTCTGCTCGCGCCTGTGCCATGACCTGCTCAGCCCGGTCGGCGCGCTGTCCAACGGCCTAGAACTGCTTGCCGATGAAAAAGACCCGGACATGCGGCAGAAGTGCTTCGAGCTGCTGGAACAGAGCGCCAAGACTTCGGCCGACAAGCTGCGCTTTTTCCGCCTCGCCTTTGGCGCGGCTGGCGGGTTTGGCGAACAGATCGCGCTGGCAGAGCCGCGCGCGCTGGTCGATGCGCTGGTCGGCAACAACGGGCGCATCGCGGTCAACTGGGCGCTCGCCGGGGATTCGCTGCCCAAGAACGCGGTCAAGACGCTGCTCAACCTCTCGCTGATCGCCATCGACGCGCTGGTGCGCGGCGGCACGCTGGATATCGGCGCCGAAGTGCGTGAAGGACAAAGCGAGATCGTGGTGCGCGCGTCCGGGCCGCGCATCGCGTTCGATCCCACCGTGGGGCAGGCGCTCGACGGCAGCTTGCCCGGCCACGAACTCACCAGCAAGACCGCCCCCGCCGCGATGGTCCAGCAGCTCGCCGCCAGCACCGGCGGCGGCATCCAGGTTCATCTGGAAGAAGGCACGCTGGTGATGGGCGCGGTGCTGCCGGTGGCCTGATGAACCGCTGGCTCGTCCATCGAGAGGCGCCCTCCCCCAACTGGAACGAGCGGAAACTGCCCGTGTCGATGGTCGTGCTCCACTATACCGGGATGCAGACCGCCGACGAAGCGCTGGAACGGATGTGCGATCCGGCTGCCGAAGTCAGCGCGCACTACATGATCGACGAGGACGGCACCGTCACCCGCCTCGTGCCCGAGGATAAGCGCGCGTGGCACGCCGGCCGCTCCAGCTGGCGCGGGATCACCGACGTGAACTCGGCCAGCGTGGGCATCGAGATGGTCAACCCGGGGCACGAATGGGGCTACCGCCCGTTCACCGACGCGCAGATGGAGGCACTGGTTCCGCTGCTGGCCGACATCGTCAGGCGCCACAACGTGCCCCGCGCCAACGTCGTCGGCCATTCCGACATCGCCCCTGCGCGCAAGACCGATCCGGGCGAACTGTTCGACTGGGACATGCTGGCCAAGCTGCGCCTCGCCCTGCCCAAGCCAAAGCTTTCGATGCGCCTGCTGTTCGACAACGACGCCGCCTTCTACCTCGCGCTCGAACGCTTCGGCTACGACATTACCGATCCCGCCGCCGCGATCCGCGCCTTCGAACGCCGCTGGCGCCCGCACCGCATCACCGGCGAGATCGACGGACAGCTGGGCGCGCTGCTTTTCGAACTGCTGTTGGAACGCGACCTCGGGCATGCTAGGTGACCCCTCGCCAGGGGGCCGGGCAGCCGCGTCATCGCAAGATGCCGAGGAAAGTCCGGGCTCCACGAAACAAGGGTGGCGGGTAACGCCCGCCGGCCCCGGACTTGATCCGGGGTCAGGGAAAGTGCCACAGAGAGCAGACCGCCTCTTTTTCGAAAGAGGTAAGGGTGAAAGGGTGCGGTAAGAGCGCACCGCGCGACCGGTGACGGAAGCGGCATGGTAAACCCCACCCGGAGCAAGATCGAATAGGGACTGCGCGTTCGCAAGAACAGGCCTGTTTCGGGCCAGCAGTCCGGGTTGATTGCTTGAGCGTTCCGGCAACGGTCCGCCTAGAGGAATGGCTGCCAGTGCCGATACGGTCCACATGTGGGATACCGTCGGCGCTACAGAACCCGGCTTACAGGCCCCCTGGCATTTCAAAACGTTTTCCCTCAGGCGCTTGCGCGGCTAGGGAGGCGCCATGTCCGGCGCACACCACCACCATCACCACGGCCACGATCATGGCCATCATCACCATGATCACGCCCCCGCCAGTTTTGGCCGCGCCTTTGCCATCGGCATCGCGCTCAACACCGGCTTCGTGGCGGTGGAAGGCGTCTATGGCATCATCTCCGGCTCGATGGCGCTGGTCGCCGATGCCGGGCACAACCTGTCCGACGTGCTCGGCCTGATGATCGCGTGGGCGGCGGCGGTGCTTTCAGCCCGCCCGCCTTCGGCACGCTTTACCTATGGCTACAAGTCCAGCTCGATCCTTGCCGCGCTGGGCAATGCCTCGCTGCTGCTGGTGGCGCTGGGCGCGATTCTGGTCGAAACGATCCGCCGGCTAGTCCATCCCGAACCCGTCGCGGGCGGCCCGGTGATGATCGTGGCGGCCATCGGCATCGCGGTGAACACCATCACCGCGCTGATGTTCATGCGCGGCCGGCATCACGATATCAACGTGCGCGGCGCCTATCTGCACATGGCTGCGGATGCCGCGGTTTCGGCCGGTGTGGTCGTCGCCGGGTTCCTGATCACGAAAACGGGCGCACAGTGGATTGACCCGATCACCAGCCTGATCATCGTGACCGTGATCGCGCGCGGCACCTGGGGCCTGTTGAAGGATTCGCTCAAGATGGGCCTGCTCGGCGTGCCCTCCGCCATCGACGAACGCGCGGTCCACGCCTTTTTGTGCAGCCAGCCGGGCGTGAGCGCGGTGCATGACCTGCACATCTGGCCGATGAGCACGACCGAAACCGCGCTGACCGCGCACCTCGTCATGCCCGCCGGCCACCCCGGCGACGCCGCCCTGCACTTCATCGCGCATGAACTGGAAGACGACTTCGGCATCGGCCACGCCACGATCCAGATCGAAACCAGCCCCGACACCCACACCTGCGCGCTGGAAAGCGAAGCGGTGGTCTAATCCGCATGCGGCATGCCCCGCCCTGAGCGGTATCCTGCGACACCCCCCGAACGAAAAGGGCGGGCTTCCGGTATGGAAGTCCGCCCTTTTCGTTTGTCGGAAGGTTAGGCCGCTTAAGCCGCCTGTTCTTCCTTGCCCTTGAGCACGCGGACAGGTTCCTTGCGGCCTTCGACCACATCCTTGTCCACCACCACTTCGGCGATGTCGGTTTCGGTCGGCAGGTCGAACATCGTGTCGAGCAGCAGCCCTTCCACGATCGAGCGCAGGCCGCGCGCGCCGGTCTTGCGTTCGATGGCCCTCTTGGCGATCGCTTCCAGCGCGTCGTCGGTGAAGGTCAGCGCCACGTCTTCCAGCTCGAACAGCTTGGCATACTGCTTGACCAGCGCGTTCTTCGGTTCCTTCAGGATCTTGACCAGCGCCTCGATGTCGAGGTCGTTGAGCGTCGCGATCACCGGCAGGCGGCCGACGAATTCAGGGATCAGGCCGAACTTCAGCAGGTCTTCCGGCTCTGCCTTTTGCAGCAGTTCGCCCACCTTGCGCTTGTCGGGATCGGCCACGTGCGCGCCAAAGCCGATCGAACGCTTCTGCAGGCGATCCGCGATGATCTTTTCAAGCCCGGCGAACGCGCCGCCGCAGATGAACAGGATGTTGGTCGTGTCCACCTGCAGGAATTCCTGCTGCGGATGCTTGCGCCCGCCCTGCGGCGGCACGCTGGCGGTGGTGCCTTCCATCAGCTTCAGCAGTGCCTGCTGCACGCCTTCGCCCGAAACGTCGCGCGTGATGCTGGGATTTTCCGCCTTGCGGCTGATCTTGTCGATCTCGTCGATGTAGACGATGCCGTGCTGCGCCTTTTCGACGTTGTAGTCGCTGGCCTGCAACAGCTTGAGGATGATATTCTCCACGTCCTCGCCCACGTAACCGGCTTCGGTCAGCGTGGTGGCGTCGGCCATGGTGAAGGGCACATCAAAGGTCTTGGCGAGCGTCTGCGCCAGCAGCGTCTTGCCCGAACCGGTCGGGCCGACGAGCAGGATGTTCGACTTCGAGAGTTCGACCTCGCCGCCCTTGCCGCTGTGCTTCAGCCGCTTGTAGTGGTTGTGCACGGCCACGGAGAGCACGCGCTTGGCGCGGTCCTGCCCGATCACGTAGTCGTTCAGCGTCTCGAAGATATCGCGCGGCGAAGGAACGCCGCCGTCCTTCTTGCCGGCAATGCCCGCCTTCGTCTCTTCACGGATGATGTCGTTGCACAGCTCGACGCATTCATCGCAGATGAACACCGTGGGGCCGGCGATGAGCTTGCGCACCTCGTGCTGCGACTTCCCGCAGA
The DNA here is from genome assembly GCA_039804665.1 of Pseudomonadota bacterium. GTDB lineage: Bacteria > Pseudomonadota > Alphaproteobacteria > Sphingomonadales > Sphingomonadaceae > Novosphingobium. The sequence goes on from JBDLVU010000019.1 coordinate 21,403, forward strand.
AGCTGCAGTAAAGGGTGCTCTTGGTATCCGATCCGGAAAGCTTGGTCATTCTTCATTCCCAGGCGCCTCTTCACAAGAGGCGGGCCCGATTATCCTACTACCCCAAGGGCATTAATCAACCGGACACGAAAACAGGTAAAAGTTCCTTATCCTGCGGCACCTTTCGCGTGGCTTAAGATACCGCAGGAAAAGGAAAAATCATGCGTCTGGCGAACCGCCCGAACCTTCTTCCACACCGGTCTGATCCGTTGCGGGACGCGATTCGAAAACCTTGTCCACCAGGCCGAACGCCTTGGCTTCCTCGGCTTCGAGGAACGTGTCGCGGTCCATCGCCTTCTCGATCTCTTCCAGCGAGCGCCCCGTGAACTTCACGTAAAGGTCGTTCATCCGCTTGCGGATGCGCAGGATTTCGCGCGCCTGAATCTCGATGTCGCTGGCCATGCCGCGCGCGCCGCCCGAAGGCTGGTGCACCATGATGCGGGCGCTGGGCAGCGCGATGCGCATGCCGGGTTCGCCGGCGGCCAGCAGGAAGCTGCCCATCGAGGCGGCCTGGCCGATGCACACCGTGGAAACGCGCGGGCGGATGTACTGCATGGTATCATAGATCGCCATGCCCGCCGTGACGACGCCGCCCGGCGAGTTGATGTACATTGAAATGTCCTTCGACGGGTTTTCCGATTCGAGGAACAGCAGCTGCGCCACGATGACCGAGGCCATGTGGTCTTCCACTTCGCCGGTGACGAAGATGATGCGTTCGCGCAGCAGGCGCGAATAGATATCGAAGCTGCGCTCGCCGCGGCTCGATTGCTCGACCACAACCGGGATCAGCGCACCGGTAACGGGGTCGGAGGTGAACTTTCCTTGGGCACTGGAAGCGCCGAACAGGTCGAGCATGGGAATCCTCATGTGGTTTCGCGAGCGTCTATGTCGCGTGCCCCAGCCCGATGTTCAAGGGCATTAACCGCACATCCGCGTCTATGCGGAGGCAAGGATGCACATTCTCCACCTTTTTTACCCCTGTGCCTGCCCTCAAGGGCGCCGCGCGGCACCGCTTTTCTGCAAACGCGGCCGTGCGGTGGTCGCGTCCGATGGGTCTAGACCGCCCGCTGCACCCGCTCACGCAGCGCCTCCAGCGCATCGAGTTGCGCCACCAGCGCCCGATGGCGGGCATTGGCACGCGCGAGGCGCCGGCGCTCGACCTCGGCCTGTCGCTGACGCGCGGACCAGCGTGACAGGCGCACGCCGGTGGCGATCAGGGCCTGCGCCAGCACTTCGACAAATCCCTGCCGCCGCACCGCAAGGGCACGCGCCCGCGGAATCGGCGCTTCCACGAACGGCGCTGCCGGAGGATCGGCCGGCGCCAGAGCTGGCGGTGCAAGCGGCAGGGCAGGCGCGGGGGTGCGCCCGGAACGGGGTGGCGGCACGGTGACCGGCGTCTCGGCCCGCGCGGCATGGCTGCGGGCCTTGCGCGGCGGCAGCGTGGGCGCGCCTTGCGGCACCAGTCCGACCGGCCAAGCCACCGCAGTGATCACCGGGCCGCGATGCGGCGGCACGATCAGGTCCAGCGGAAATGCAGAGGGCGCATCGGGCCGCAGCAGAAAGGGTGGATCGGCCCGGCCTTTACGCGGGCGGGACCGCTTGGTTTGCGTGCTCGTGGCAGTCTTTGCGCGCGGGGCGGAAGCCCGGCGATTACGCACCGTATGCATGCGACACTCCCCCAAAAGGTTCCGTGCTTGAGGAAGTGTCCCATGCAGGCGGGAGCCGCGGCAATCCGCGCGAATGCTGAGGGCGGCGACTCAGGGGGCCGACTCAGGAAGGCGACTCAGGACCATACGCAGGAAGGGGCGCCCCTTGCGGAGCGCCCCTTCGCTGTTTCCCGGTCTTTTCAAACCGATCCGAAGATTACTCGGCGGCGGCCTTCTTCTTGGCCGGGGCCTTCTTCTTCGGCGCTTCCTCGGCAGCAGCGGCTTCGGCCGGCGCGTCTTCGGCAGCAGCCTTCTTCTTGGCCGGAGCCTTCTTCTTCGGCGCGTCCTCGGCGGCGGCTTCGGCCGGAGCCTCGTCAGCAGCAGCAGCCTTCTTCTTCGCCGGAGCCTTCTTCGGGGCCGACTTCACTTCGGCCGGCTTGCCGTTTTCGTCGGCTTCGATCGCGGCCTGCAATTCCTCGCGGGTCACTTCACGCTCGGTGACATCGGCCTTGTCGAACAGGAAGTCGACGACCTTGTCTTCATACAGCGGGGCGCGCAGCTGGGCGGCGGCAAGCGGTTCCGAACGCACGTAGTCGACGAAGCGCTGGCGATCTTCCTGGCGGTACTGCTGCGCCGCCTGGCGGATCAGCATTTCCATTTCCTGGCTGGTCACCACCACGCCATTGGCCTGGCCGATTTCCGAAAGCAGCAGGCCCAGACGCACGCGGCGCTCGGCGATCTTGCGGTAATCGTCCTTCTCGGCCTCGATTTCCTTGAGTGCTTCCTCAGGGTTTTCTTCGCGGCCGGCTTCCTGCGTCAGCTGCTGCCAGATCTGCTCGAACTCGGCGTCCACCATCGAGGGCGGCACGGCGAAATCGTGGCCGGCGGCCAGCACGTCGAGCAGCTGGCGCTTCATCTGCGTGCGGGTCAGGCCGGCAGTTTCCTGCTCCAGCTGGCCACGGATCAGAGTCTGGAGCTGTTCGAGGCTTTCGAGGCCCAGCGCCTTGGCGAATTCGTCGTTGAGCGTGAAGTCGCCGGGGTTCTTCACCGCCTTCACGGTGATGTCGAAGGTGGCTTCCTTGCCCTTCAGGTTTTCGGCCGGATAGTCTTCGGGGAAGGTCACGGTGATGACCTTTTCGTCGCCCGCCTTCACGCCAACGAGCTGTTCCTCGAAGCCGGGGATGAAGCGGCCAGCGCCCAGTTCCAGCGGGGTATCCTGCGCGGCGCCACCATCGAAGGCCACGCCGTCAACCTTGCCGAGGAAGTCGATGATGATCTGGTCGCCATCCTTGGCAACCGCACCTTCGGCGGCGTCGGTGAAGGTCTTCTGGCCCGAAGCGATGCGTTCGATCGCCTCGGTCACCTGATCTTCGGCCACGGGCACGGTCAGCTTTTCCAGCTTCAGGCCGTCGAGCGAGGGCGCTTCGATCACCGGCAGCACTTCCAGCGCCACGGTCAGTTCGGCATCCTTGCCTTCTTCATAGCCTTCGCCCAGCGCAACGTCGGGCTGCATGGCGGGGCGCAGGGCGTGGTCGGCAACCAGCTTGTCCATCGCTTCGCGGATCACGGTGTTCAGCGCTTCCTGGTGGAGCGCCGGGCCGTGCATCTTCTTCACGAGGTTCGCCGGCACCTTGCCGGGACGGAAGCCGGGCATGCGCACCTGAGGAGCGATCTTCTTGATCTCGCCCTCGATTCGCGCGGTGATCTCGGTCGCCGCGATGGTCACGGTGTAGGCGCGCTTCAGGCCTTCGTTGCTGGTTTCGACGATCTGCATCCTGATCCAACTTTCTCGAAATGACGTGCGTCATTGGTATTCGGAGCCTGCCGTGGCGGCTCTGGTGCGGGCGAAGGGACTCGAACCCCCACATCTTGCGATGGCAGGACCTAAACCTGCTGCGTCTACCAGTTCCGCCACGCCCGCGTCCGGCGAAATGCGAGCGGTGCCCCTATCGCAGCGGCAGGAAAAGGGCAAGCCTTGGGAATCAGCCGGAACCGGCGCGCAAGGCGGGCCGTTGCGGCAAGACAATGACACGGCGGCGCAAGGGGGCCAAAGTCCCTTTTGCAACCAAGGAACCCCACATGGCCACGCAGCCCGAAATCCCCCAGCCCGACACTATCGAGCCGCAATCCCCGCCCGAAATCCCCGGCACGCCCCATCCGGACGAAGGCGCCCCCGGCCAGCCCCCCGAATTCGAACCCACCGCGCCCGATATCGTCGAACCCGGCAGCCCGCAGGAAACCCCGCCCCTACCGGATTGAGCGGGCAGCGCTTCCGGCAAAAATGCCCGTTCATCCTGAGCGGGCATGGAGCCTAAGAGGTTAACCGCGCCAGCAGCGCCAGCCATCCCTTCGCGCGCCCGCCAGCAACCGGCGCCTGCACCATTCCCGCGCATTCCAGGCACATCGCCTGCGCGCCCTGTCCGCCCAGCAGCCTGTCGAGATCGCCCGAAAGCCGCCCTGCCAGCGCCGATTGCGCCAGCGCCACGCGGCCCGCCAGATCGCGCGCGCCCGGCTGCGCATCGCCCGAATCGGTGCCCGATGCCTGTTCCAGCAGCGCCTGCCACGGGTCGGTGCCCGCCCCCAGAAACACCGGGTGCCACTGGTTGGCCCCGGCCTTGTGCGCCGCCCAGGCCAGCGCATCGTCCAGATCGCCGAACTGGTCCACCAACCCGATGCTCTTGGCCGTGCCGCCATCCCAGATGCGCCCTTGCGCGATGGCGTCCACCTGCTGCGGCGTCATGCGCCGCGATGCCGCCACCAGCGACAGGAAACGGCGATAGTTCGCCTCGATCTCGGTCTGCAACACCGCTTCCACTTGCGGATTCAGGCCGCCAAACACGTCGGGCTGTCCAGCCAGCGGCGTCGTGCGCACGCCGTCGGTGCCAACGCCCAGCTTGTCCAATGCCGCCTCGAACGTCGGGATGATGGCGAAGATGCCGATGGAGCCGGTGATCGTGCCCGGTTCGGCAAAGATGCGGTCCGCCGGGGTCGACACCCAGTATCCCCCGCTCGCCGCCAGATTGCCCATCGAAACCGCCACCGGGATGCCAGCCCCATTTTGGCCTTTGGCCTTCATCCGCGCGATGGCGGCGCGGATGCGCTCTGCCGCCAGCACCGATCCGCCCGGCGAATCGACCCGCACCACCAGCGCGCTGTAGTTCCCGCTCGCCGCCGCCTTGTCGATCAGGTCGGCAATGCGGTCGCCGCCCGCCACGCCCGGCCCGGCCTTGCCGTCCACGATATCGCCCGCGATGGTCACCACCGCCACAGCCTTGCCCGCGGAAGGCGCGGCACGATCCGCCAGATAGGGCCCCAGCCGGGTGTGGAGGAAGGCGCCATCAGGCCCCGCCGGATCGGCGCCCACGATCTGCGCCACGCGGGCGCCGAACGCGGCCTTGTCGCCCACCTTGTCCACCAGCCCGGCTTTCACCGCCGCCTGCGCGGCATCGCCCTGCGAGGCGGCGAGCCACTTTGCCGGGTCCTGCGTCACCAGCGCGATATCCGCCTTGGGCCGCGCGCGCTTCACCTCGTCCTGCCAGGTCTTCCACAGCGCGCCATACACGGCCGACAGCGCCTGTTTCGCTTCGGGCGAGGCATCCTGCCGGATGAACGGCTCAACCGCGCTCTTGTAGGTGCCCACCTTGAACACGTGGGCCTTCACCTTCAGCCGGTCGAGCAGCGCCTTGTAATACAGCGCCGTGCCGCCCGGCCCGCTCACCGCCGCGCCACCGATGGGATCGACCCACGCCTCGCTGGCATGCGCGGCAATCTGCACGGCATCGTCGGTATAAAGCACGCTGCGGACCAGCACCGGCTTGTTCGCGGCGCGCACCTTGTCCATCGCGGCACCCACGCGCGACAATGCCACCTGCCGCCCGCCGCCGAAGTCCTCAAGATCGAGCACCACGGCCTTGATCCGCGAATCGCCCGCCGCCGATTCGATGGCGCGCACCAGATCGCGCTCCTGATATTCCTTGCGCGGACCTTCGCCCGAAAGCAGCAGCGCTGTGGGCGAAAGCTCGGTCTTTTCCTCCACCACCGGTCCATCCAGCGGGATATACAGCGCGCCATCGCGCACCATCCCCGGCGCCGGGCGCAGTGTCAGCACCGCATAGACCGCCCAGAAGAACAGCAGCAAAAGCAGCAGGACCAGGCCATCCTTGATGGCGACGAGGATCTTCCAGACCGAGCGGGCAAACGACATGGGGGATATCTAGGTCCGTGTACGCCATTGCACCAGCCGAAAGGCTTGGCAGAAGCGGAGGACAGGCATAGGGCGTGGTCTTCGATGCACCAATCGAACCGATATCCCGAAGGCGGCCTCGCCTTCCAGCACCGCGACCTGACTGGCATTGGCCATCTGGCCCGTCACGAGATCCTGTTCCTGCTCGATGAAGCCGAACAGTGGGTCGAGCTGAACCGCCAGTCGAACAAGCGGGTGGAGGTCCTTTCAGGCCTCACCATCATCAACGCCTTCTTCGAAAACTCCACGCGCACGCTGCTCAGTTTCGAGATCGCGGGCAAGCGGCTGGGGGCCGACGTCGTCAACATGCACGCCGCCACCAGCAGCGTGAAAAAGGGCGAGACGCTGATCGACACGGCGATGACGCTCAACGCCATGCGCGCCGATGCCATCGTCATCCGCCACGGCAGCTCGGGCGCGGTGCGGCTGATCGCGGAAAAGGTCGATTGCCCGGTGCTCAACGCGGGCGACGGCCAGCATGAACACCCGACGCAGGCCCTGCTCGATGCGCTGACCATCCGCCACGCGCTGAAACTGCCCGCCGGCAGCGACCTCAACGGACTGAAGGTCACCATCTGCGGCGATATCCTGCACAGCCGCGTGGCGCGTTCGAACATCCTCAGCCTTACCGCGCTGGGCGCCGAAATCCGTGTATGCGCACCGCCCGCGCTGATGCCGGCAGAGATCGAGGCTATGGGCGTGGAGCCCTTCCACGATTTCGATGCCGCGCTGAAGGGCGCCAACATCGTGATGATGCTGCGCCTGCAACAGGAACGCATGGAGGGGCAGTTCATCCCCTCCCCGCGCGAATACCGGCACCTTTACGGCCTGACGCTCGACCGGCTGGCAAAGGCCGAAGGCGATGCCTTCGTGATGCACCCCGGCCCGATGAACCGGGGGATCGAGATCGACAGCACCGTGGCCGATCACCCCACGCGCAGCCTGATCACCAGTCAGGTGGAAAGCGGCGTCGCCATCCGCATGGCCTGCCTTGAAGTGCTTACCCGCCGCGCCCGGCAAGTGCCCGGCTGGGCCCCGATCGCAGGAGCCACGGCATGACCCCGCGCCCGCTGACCATCACCGGCGGCAAGCTGGTCCTGCCCACCGGCGCGCCCGCCCCCGGTGGCATCCGCTGCGAAAATGGCCGCATCGTCGCGCTGGGCGATGTGACCGCGCAGGCGGGTGACGACGTGGTCGATGCCGGTGGCGCGCTGATCGCGCCCGGGCTGGTCGATCTGGGCGTTTTCGCCATCGACAAGCCCGCGTTCCACTTCGGCGGCATCACCCGCGCCGCGCTGATGCCCGATCAGGGCCCGCCGCTGGATCACCCGGCCCGCGTGCGCTTTGCCGCGCAAAGCGGCAAGCCCGACATGTGGGTCCACCCGCTGGCCGCCGCCACGCGCGGCCTTGAAGGGCGTGAACTGGCCGAACTGGCGCTGATGCGCGATGCCGGCGCACGCGCGGTTGCCACGGGCCGCCGCTGGATCGGCGATTCGGGCGTGATGCTGCGCCTGCTGTCCTATTGCGCCATGCTCGATCTGGTCGTGGTCACCCATGCCGAAGATGCCGGCCTGACCGGCAATGCCGTCGCCACCGCGGGCGAGATGGCCACGCGCCTCGGCCTGCCCTCCGCGCCCGCCGAAGCCGAAGCGCTCGCCGTGGCGCGCGATCTGGCGTTGGCCGAAATGACCGGCGCGCGCATCCATATCCGGCAGGTCACCACCGCCCGCGCGCTCGATCTGGTGCGCGCGGCAAAGGCAAAGGGCGTGCGCGTTACCGCCGGCGTCACGCCTGCGCACTTCATGCTGTCGGACCTCGAACTCGTCGATTTCCGCACGTTCTGCCGCATGTCCCCGCCGTTGCGCCCCGATGCGGACCGCAAGGCGGTGATCGCCGCGATTGCCGACGGCACCATTGATGTGATCGCATCGGGCCACGATCCGCGCGGGCCGGAAGACAAGCGCCTGCCCTTCACCGATGCGGAACCCGGCATGGCGGGCGCCGAAACGCTGCTGCCGCTAACGATGACGCTGGTGCGCGATGGCCAGATCGACCTCGCCCGCGCGTTCGCCCTGCTCGCCGCCAACCCCGCCGCGCTGCTCGGCGTGTCTGCGGGCAAGCTGGAGGTGGGCGCCGAAGCCGACATCGCGCTGGTCGATGCCGACCGCCCGTGGGTGGTCAAGGCCGACAAGATGGCCGCCAGCGCCGGCAACACCCCCTTCGACCGCCGCCCCGTGCAGGGACGCGTCACCGCCCTGTTCAAGGGCGGCATGCGGATCGACTGATCGCGCCCAAACGAAAAGGGCCGGGAAGCGTCTGCTCCCCGGCCCCATACTCTACTTCGGAAATCAATCAGCGACGGGCAAAACGCGCTTCCACCGGCTTGCCCGGCTGGGTCTGCGGCGCGGTGCGCGGCGAAACCATGACAAGGCATGCGCCGCCGCGGGCCTTCACCGATCCGCACAGCGAACTGGCGGGAGCGTAACCGGCAAAGCCAGCCACGCGCACGCGCCACAGCGTGCGCCCTTGCGCCGTCACCGGCACGATCAGGCTGCCATGGCTCGCCAGCGCGGGATTGCGCGCGGAATAATGCCGCCACGCGCGCTTTGCGCCCGCTTCAGTGGCAAACGCGCCCAGTTGCACCACATGCGTACCATTGGTCACCGCCACGGCAACCGGGCGCGACGCATGGGGCGCTGCGGCAACCGGCGCGGGCGCGGGCGCGGGAAGCGCTGCAACGCGCGAAGGGGGCACGTCGATCGCGGCAAGCTGCGCCTGCGGCGGCTGCGACGAAGCATCCGCCAGCACCGGCGCGGGGTTCGCGGGCTGCGCCACGGCGGGCAGTTCCTCAACCGCTGCCTTGGCCAGCGCGGGCGCATCGGCGGCGGCGGCTTGCGCTGCCTGCACCGGCGCACCGGCTGCGGGGAAATTCGCCAGCGCCAGCGCGGAAGGCTGCCCCGCATCCTCGCGCATCGGCACGCCCAGCAGGCTTGCCACGCGCAGATGCCGGTCTTCGGGCGCGGTCATCCCCGCCCATTCCTGCAACCGCGCGCCCAGCTTGTCGGCCGGCACGTCCTGCGCCGCCATGATCCGCGCCTCGCGCCAGCTGCCGTCGAGCGCATAGGCAAACGCCAGGTTCTGCCGGATCTTCGGCGTGTTCTCGCCCCGGCGCAGCGCCTCGGTCAGCACCATCACGCCTTCGCGCGTCTGCCCGGCCATCGCCAGCGCAAGGCCAAGGTCAGACGCCGGCAGCGCATCGCGATAGGTACGCAGCGTATCGGTCGCCTCGGCCATGTTGCCTTGCGCGATTTCGGCCAGAGCAAGGCTCAGCGCGGCCTTGCCGCCGTCCTCGCCCAGTTCCATGGCATCGTCATAGGCCGTGCGTGCCGAGGCAAAGCGCCCCGCGCGCAGATAGGCATTTCCCAGCAGCAGGCGATAGCTCGAATTGCGGCCGTCCGACTGCACCGCCTGTTCGGCCAGCGCCACCGCCTTTTCGGCATCGCCATGATCCAGCGCGGATTGCGCGCCCGCGGCAAAGCGCCCCGTGTGCGGCCCCATCGCGGTGCACCCCGTCAACAGCCCGGCGGCCAGCGCCGTCGAAACGCACAGGCGCAAGGCCCGGCTGGAAGCGAAGGTAGGAAGGCGGATCATCATGGCTGAAAGTTCCGATGAGGTCAGGATGAAGAGGGTTTCAGGCTTCGGCGGTCTTGCGGGCGTCGTCGTCGCGGCCCAGCATCGCGTCGAGCAGGCGATCGAGCGCATCGACCACCAGCGCCTGCGCGCTGCGATCGACCATCGCGCTGGCCAGCCGCAGCCGCAGGTGGCGTTGTTCGTCCAGCCGCAGCGTAAACGCGGCCTTGCGCCCTTGCGTCAGCGCGGTGCCCTTGCGGCGCGAAGGCCGGGGCGCGATGTCTTCAACCGGCGCGGCAGGCACGGCAGCAGCCGGCCCGTTGATCTTCTCCACCAGCGCCTCGATCCGCCGCAACACTTCGGGCTGCGCCGGATCGGTCAGCGGCGTCACGTCGGCCCGGATGGGCGATACCGGCCCGCTCAGGATCGCGTCGAAGCCCATGTCGTTCCAGCCGAGGTCGTCCTGCGCCGCCCCGCCATCGCGCATCGCGCCGTCCAGCAGGCGCTGCTGCTCCTCGGCGGTCATCGGCATCTGCGGGCGCATCGCCGGGCGCGCGGCGCCCTTGCGCGCCAGCAGCGTGGAACTGAGCGAAGCGAAAGGCTTGGCTTCGGGCATGGCGATCGCCCTCCTCATGAGCCGACCACCCGGCGACCAAAGCCACCGCCTGCGGGACGCGGCGCGCCGGCCATCGTGGCCACGGCAAGGCCCTGCGGCTGCGGCACGGCAAACACCGTGCGGCGAAAGTTCTTTTCCAGCCGTTCCGAAACATAGGTCCACAGCTGCGAGACTTCCTGCGCGGACTTGCCCAGCGGATCGACTTCCATCACCGTGCGGCCATCGATCATCGACGCGGCAAAATCGGTGCGGTGGTGCAGCGTGATCGGCGCCACGGTGCCATGCTGCGAAAGCGCCACGGCCGCCTCGGACGTGATCCGCGCCTTGGGCGTGGCGGCATTGACCACGAAGATCAGCGGCTTGCCTGCGCGTTCGCACAAATCCACCGTCGCGCCCACGGCGCGCAGGTCATGCGGGCTCGGGCGCGTGGGCACCACGATCAGTTCGGAAACCGAGATCACGCTCTGGATCGCCATGGTGATGGCGGGCGGGGTATCGATCACGGCCAGCTTGAAGCCCTGCTGGCGCAGGATGGCAAGGTCGGTGGCCAGCCGCGCCACGGTGGTCTGGGCAAAGGCGGGGAATTCGGCCTCGCGCTCGTTCCACCAGTCCGACAGCGAACCTTGCGGGTCGATATCGATCAGCACCACCGGCCCGGCGCCCGCGCGCTGCGCCTGCACGGCCAGGTGCCCTGACAAGGTCGTCTTGCCGGACCCACCCTTTTGCGAAGCCAATGCCAGTACGCGCAACGTCCATCCCCTTTTGAAGCGTCATGCTCTCGGGCGTAGGACTCGCAGAACTCCCTCAAATTTTGGTTAACATCGGTTCCCGCCCCCCTCCGGCAGCGCACCTGCGGCGTAAACCATTATCCGAAGCGCCGCTAAGGCATTGCTAACGCCTTGTTGACTATGGAGACGCACAGACAAGGCGCCGGAGCGGACTATTTTCCTTGCAGGAACGGCATGAACCGCCCCGGCCTTGGATTTACCATCCGGCCATACGGCCACACGGGATTCGACACGCGATGCGCGCCACCGGTTACATTGCCCTCCCCCTCTGCCTGCTTCTGGCCGGCCCCGCGCTGGCCGATGTGAAGGACGGCGTCGACGCATGGTCACGCGGCGATTTCCCCGCCGCGATCCGCCAGTGGCAAACCCCTGCGGCCAGGGGCGATGCCGATGCCTTGTTCAACATGGCACAGGCCTACAAGCTCGGGCGCGGCGTCCCCAAGGACCTCGGCAAGGCTGAGACCATGTACCGACAGGCCGCCGAAAAGGGCCACGCCCGCGCGGCGGACAATTATGGCGTGCTGCTGTTCCAGACCGGCCGCCAGCAACAGGCGATGCCGTGGATCAACGCGTCTGCCGAACGCGGCGAACCGCGCGCCATGTACGTGCTGGGCATCGCCGCGTTCAACGGCGACTTCGCGCAAAAGGACTGGGTCCGCGCCTATGCGCTGATGACCCGCGCGGCCAGCGCCGGCCTGCCGCAGGCCGTCTCCAGCCTCACCACCATGAACGAGACGATCCCCTTCGATCAGCGCCAGCAAGGCGCCGCGCTGGCGCAGGACCTTGAACGCCGCACCGCCGAGGCGCGCGGCCGCGAACTCGCCGCCGCCGATCTCGGCTCCACGCTGCCCGCACCGGCCGGCGAACCGCTCGCCCGCGCCGGCGTGCCCACCGCCCCGCTGCGCCCGCAGGCCCTGCCCGGCCCGATCGAGCCCGTCACCCTGCCCCCTGCGCAAACCGACGCCCCGATCACCGCCGGCGCCGACTACGCCAACCCCGTCACCCTGCCGCGCCCCACGCCCGCCGCCGCGCCAAGGCCCGCACCAAGGCCCGCACCAAAGCCGACCCCGAAACCCGCGCCCAAACCCCCGATCGTGCCGAGCGAAGCCGAGACACCCAAGGGCACCTACCGCATCCAGCTCGGCGCCTTCGGTCAAAAGGCCAACGCCGACGCCCTCTGGTCCCGCCTGCGCACCCGCCCAGACATAGCCGGCCACCCCCGCGTCGACGCAACCGGGGGCGCCGTCACCCGACTGCAAGCCACCGGCTACACCGAAGCAACCGCCACCCGCACCTGCGCCGCGCTGAAGGCGGCGGGAGAATCGTGCCTGGTGGTGAAGCCCTGAGCGCGTACCGCAAAACAGCGGGACCCCGGGTCAAGCCCGGGGTGACG
>JBDLVU010000020.1:0-33388 GCA_039804665.1 Pseudomonadota bacterium
AGGCCCACTGGCCTGTCCCGGTGCGAAAAGCAGGGCGTGGTGCCTGCCGTTGATGTCGTCGGCCGACCATCCGAACATCCGTTGTGCGCCCGCATTCCAGGCCCGCACGCAGCCGTTCCTGTCCAACAGGAAAATGGCATGCTGGTTCGCCGCTTCGATAAGAAGATCAAGCTCTGCGGCGAGCACGTCAGCTTTCGTCGCATCCATCGGCTCGGTAACCAGTTCCGTGAACAGGATGATGCCCCCGATCGCGCCCGTGGCCCGGTGCCATGGCACCAATTTCCATTTCACCCAGTCCAGCGAACCATCGCTTCGCTCGAATGGCTCGATGCCGCCGGAAACCGTCTCGCCGGATTGGGCGAGGGCATGCTCTTGTTTCCATCGCTCGCCGATCTCGGGAAACACATCGTAGTGCGAGCGCCCGACAACCTCGGTCGACGCCAGGCGATAATCGCTGAACCAACGGGCGTTGCAGGCAATGTAGCGCATGTCGGTGTCGACTATCGCCACCGGGTGGGGCAGCTGCTCAAGCAGCAGGCCCACTATGTCAGAGCCGGCAAGGTCCCCCATCTACACCTCCTTAAGCCGAAACGTAAACGATCGGCAATACAGCGCCCGACAACCAGAGAGTCAGGACGCCGCCTTAACCAGGTGTACTCTTTGAAAAATCCGATACCCCTAAATACCCACTCAACAGAGTGGAAGCCCTTAGACTGAAAGTTAATTCATATTTACTTGCAAGATTACTGTCAAATATTCTTTTTTAGATTAACCGGATCAATCCGGAACACCCACGCACCCTCGATAGACTGATGCAAGGTTATGAAATATATGACTTTTATACGCCTTCACACACGATATCGCGAACGTTGTCAGCAGCAGGATCGGGCCCCGAGGGCGGATGCGTTGAAAAAAACCGGGTCAAATATATTAACGATACCCAATCGTCCGGCGGCTCTTCAAGCCGCCTGACGGCCGCGCGAAGGCACCGTCACCACTCCGGTCGCGGCCTCGCGCATCGTGAAATCGAACCCCGAGTTCAGAGCCCAGGCAACGGCTTGTGTCCGGTTGCGAAGATGCAGCTTGCGCAGGATCGCCTTCACGTGAACCTTCACGGTAGCCTCGGTTATGCCAAGGTTGTGGGCGATGACCTTGTTCGGCTCGCCCCGGCTCATGCGGTGGAACGTCTCGAGTTCCCTTTCCGACAAGGCCCTTGCGGGATTACCCGGACCATCGCACGCGTCAGCGGCGACCGAAGGCCTGCCGGGCAGAAATCCGACCAGCGCACCCGGGAGTACCTTTTCCCCCATAGCCACCAGCCGCAGGGACTCGACAAGCGAACGGCACGGAATCTCCTTGAGGATATAGCCGTGGACACCGGCATCGAAAGCGCGGGTCACCTGATTGAAATCGAACGTTTCCGCCAGAATGACGACGAACGCCTGAGGATAGCGCGCCCGGATATCGCCCAGATTCCCGTAAGACGCCTCACCATCTTCCACATCCAACAGGATCAGGAGGGGAGAATCGATGTCATCCGGCCATTTCCTGACATCGCCCAAACTTTCTTCGGAAACGAGGACATTCAGCCCTTCAGAATCCAGAAGAAGTCGCATCCCTTCACGATTGATGCTGTTTCGGCACTGAAGGAATACCGACGTTTTTGCATCTAATTCCATAATAGCCCCCTTGGCTTCATTCAATAATATGAACTCGACATCGAACGACCCCTCCTCAGTAATTTTTGTTTTCAGATTAAAAGTATGTCGCTTGCCGTCAGCACCGGGTGGTTCGTCAGCACCGCGATCTGGATCTGCGCAGCGCCGCCGGCCCCATCGGAATCGTAGAACAGGCGGCCTGTCGTCATGTCGTAGACAAGATGCTGATCTGCGCTGGCGGAGGAGACCCCGGCTGCAAGCTCGTTTGCGGCAAGCGGCCCAGCCGCCTGATCGGCCAGGGCCGAGAACACGGCCCGCACGATCTGGAGATGGTCGCCGCCCGGGGTAAAATCGGTGATCGTGTCGACCTTCGGCGCGCGCTCCAGCGTATCGAACCGAAACAGGTCCGATCCGGCGCCCCCTGTCAGCTTGTCGGCGCCAAGGCCCCCGATCAGGCGATCATTGCCGCCGCCGCCCAGCAGTGTATCGTTACCGGCACCACCCGTCAGGACGTTAGCCGCCGCGTTGCCGGTCAACCGGTTGGCCAGCGCGTTGCCCTTGGCACTGGTCGATGCCGTGCCGGTCAGGGTCAGGTCCTCGATGAACTGCCGGCCCGGATTGCTTGCGGCAATGCTGTAGCTGACGGCGCTGTAGACGATGTCGCGTCCGCCAAGGTCCACGTGGTCTCCCGCGGCGCGCGTGGCCGTCTCGTAAACGGTGTCCTTCGCATTATCGACGTAGTAGCGATCGTTGCCGCTGCCGCCCAGCATCGCGTCGGCGCCAGCGCCGCCCAGCAATCGGTCATTGCCCGAATTGCCGTAGAGCGTGTCGACGCCGGCCCGCCCTTCAAGCGTATCGTTGCCTTCGCGGCCGATCAGCAGGTTGGCACCGGCATCGCCCGACAGATGCAGATCCGGGCTTGTGCCATCAGGGTGGATGGTCTGGCCCTGTTGCACCCCCGTATAACTGCCGCCGTCGAGATTGATGTCTGCGGTGTAATAGCCGATTGCAGCCGCGCCCGCCTTTGCAATCACGTCGGCCACGGCCGCCGCCGAAGAGACGTATTCGATCGCAACCACATCCTTTCCCGCCGCGATCATGCGGTGCAGCAGGTCCAGGCTGGCACTCGTTTCCGCCGAAGGCTGCACCGTGCCGCCGTCCGTGTAGAACAGGTTCTCCTTGAACATGCCGTCGAGGTGGCTGAAATAGGTATCGTTGGCCAAGAGCTCTTCGGCGTTGTTGGCCCATATCCGGAAATTCGGCGCGCTGGCGTGGGCATAGTCGGCAAGATAGGCGACCAGGTCGGCCATGGCCTGTTCGGCGCCCGCCGCGCCGCCGGGCGCATTCGCCTGCGCCCAAGGCTGCTGGTATTCGTCGACCACGTCGAAATAGATGCCATCGAAGCCGGCTGCGATGGCCTTGTCGATGTAGGCCGTGGCTACGTCGCGCCAGCCCTGCGTCCAATAGGCCACCTGATAATTGCCCGGCCACTGCGGGTTTTCCGGGCCAACGGCAGACGCCGGGATCGTCTTGAAGTAATCGCGGTAGGTTTCGGCCTCGCCAAGGCTGAAATAGCCGAGCAGCAGCGCGCTGCCCACACCCCCTCCCATCTGATAGACCTGCGCGGGGGTGAAGGGGATTCCGTTATCATCGTAAAGGTCGATGACCTTAACGTCATAGGGTGCCAGCGCGATCTGCGACGGCACAATTCCTTGCAAAACATACATTCCCGTGCGCGCCATGCGATCATTCCCCGGACCGATGAATTAACCATCGTGGGCAACCCGCCGATGCGGCGCTATCCGATAATGTCCGGATAGGATTTTTCGTCCCGTTTCCGAACAGGACCCAAAGAATCGCCGAAATGGCGTTCAACGAACCGCGCAATATATCTGCCGGTACTGGTCGACGATTCCCGCCCAATCATAGTCGGCGTGGACACGATCCCGCATTGCCTGCCCCATCTTTCGGCGCAACGCCGGATCGCGCAACAGGCGGATCAGGGCCGCAGCCGTTGCCTCGGGATCGACCAGCGCCGTCACGATTCCCCCGTGCGCGGCATTGCCACCATGCCCCTCGATCAGTTCGCGGCAACTGCCGACGTCGGGCGTCACCGCAGGGATCGCGCAGGCTCCCGCCTCAAGAATGACCAGCGGCTGCGCCTCGGAAAGACTCGTCAGCACCAGCACATCGATCCGTGGCAACCAGTCCACCACGTTGACGCGCCCAGGAAAGGCGATGCATTCGCCCATGTTCAGTTCAGCCACCAGCGCATCGCAATCGGCCGCATAATCGGCATCCTCGTCCTTTGGCCCCAGCACGGCGAACCGCGCGTGCGGGCAGGCAGCGCGCACGATGGCCGCAGCGCGGATGAAGGTCTTGATGTCCTTGATCGGCACGACGCGTCCGATCAGGGCTATCAAGGGTCGCTGATCATCAAGGCACGGCACCACCTCGGCAAAGCGGGCGGGCCGGATGCCATTGGGGATTACGCGCAGCTTGCTGCGCCGCGCGCCCATGCGCGCCTGCACTTCGCTGTTGGCGCCATACAGCGCGATGATCGGGTCGCACACGTCATAGCATCCACGCGCATAGCTTTCGAACGCCGCAGCCCACAGATCGCGCATGTCCCGATGTTCGCGCGCCAGAACCAGGCCGCTGTCGGTCTGGTCTCCCATCCAGTCCGCCATCATGATCTCGATCTGCCGCTCCAACAGGTAGATGCCATGCTCGGTCAGAAAGGCCGGGCGGCCCGTTTCATACCCGGCCCGCGCGGCCAGCAGACCGGCAAAGCCCGTGGAAAGGGTGTGGTATATCCGTGCCCGGGGGAGAGGCGTCAGCAGGACAGCGAGCAGACCGCCCAGCAGGATGCGCATGGCCCAGAAAAAGTGATGGAACGAAGCAAAGGCAAACTTCTGCCGATAATGCGTGGCAAGGATAACAAACATTTCCGGGCTGGACATGATGTCGCCGGCACGGGGCGCGGGTTCGAGTGCGGCCAGTTCCGTCACGAGGATGCGCAACATGTCAGGGGAGCCGCTTTCCACGAAGCCGACAAGCAGGCGTCCAATCCGTTCGCTTCGCCCGGGCGGCAAGGCGCGAGGCCGGGACGGGGCGACCGCGAGCGGGACCTCGATCACCTCCACCACATTCGGCGGCAGCGTTACCTGCCAGGCCTGCGGACGTTCGTCCGCCTTGATCGCCACGATGGAAAAGCTGAGTTCCGGCAGGCTGGCGATCAGTTCCTGAAGCCAGCTTGCCACGCCGCCCACCACATAGGGATAGGCGCCCTCGACAATCACGCAGACATCGCTTTCGGCCGATGGTGATGTCTGCATCACGCCGCCACGGTCCCCTGCGCCAGATGCACCAGCGGCCCATCGGCCCGATTGGTGCGCCGCGCGGCGAGTTCGCCCATTGCCGCAGTCGCCGCATCGCGCATCGGCGCGGGCAGTTGCGGATCGTTGAGCACCGCAGCCAGACGCACCCGGGCGTTGCCCAGCAAATGCGATGCCTGCGATCGGGACAGCAGGACATTGCTGCTGCCATGGTCAAACAGCAGCATCGCAAAATCGTACAGCTCTTCAAGGCGGGGCGCCGGCTCCGCTTCCATTTGCGCGATGCGCTCGGCAAGGTTCGCGCCGACTTGCGCCGACGTGGCCGCCGCCAGCGCCCGCACAGTTTGATCGGGATCTGCCAGCGCAATCGCCACCAGTGGGGTCAGTCGAGGCTCGAACGAACGAACGACCGCCTGAAGCGCCGCACACCGGCGCTCCAGCGTTCCATGCCGCAGCACGCTGCACAGCGCCTCGACATTGCCGGCTGCGGGGATGCACACGCGTCCATCCAGAAACCGGGCCACCTCGTCCTGATCGTCGGTCAGTTCCAGTCGCTGGCTGCCTCGGCGGGGCGGCGCAAGGGCACGCCTTGAGGCACGCCCGGGGCTCCAGGGCCGCGTCCGCATCAGAACCACAATTCCGGGAACCCCCAGCACGGCCCCCAAAGGCAGGGCAAGACCGTTCCAGTTCCACGGCGTCCAGTGATAGCGGTCCATGCCACCGGCCGCCTCTTTGCCATCGCGCCAGACGATCACAGCTGCGGCCAATGTGGTGCCCAGATGCAGCACCCCAAGCAGCGGCAGCCCCGCGACGCCTTGATCCCACCACAGGCCAAGAATGGCGAGATCCAGCAAGGCCAGCCTGTATAGCGCCCTCATGCGGCATGATCCTGCACAAGGGCGCGCGGGTGCCCGTTAAGGAGCAGCGGTGCATCCTGCGCCAACGGACGCGGTACCAGGCCTTCCAGCGACCGGGCGATCTGGACCAGCGCCACCTGCAACGATTCGCCCAGCGGGCCGCGCGCGGCCCCTTCCACCGCAAGGACACCATCCAGCACCGGATCGCCGCCGGAGCAGACCGCCACCACATGGCAATCCTGACCGATCCGGACGACGGTGTCTTCGTCGATCCGCCCTGCGGCATAACCGACCAGATCTTCCATCGTCAGGCCGCCATGCGCGCCCGCACCGCGCAACACCGGCACAAGATCGCCATCGATCACGCGGTAGAACGCAAATGCGGCGCTGCCGGTCACCAGCGCGACCAGCCGCTCGATACCGGCGATCCGCTGATCTGCGGAGGCTTCGCCCAGTTCCAGCGCAGCCGCCACGGCATCTTCGACCGCGCGCTCCTCCACCGCGATCCGCACCTGCAAGGCCCGGTTGGTGCGGATCAACTGCCGGATCATGTCGACCAGCTTGTGCTGGTCCCGCTTCAGCTTCACGCGCTGGTGGGCAAGGCGGGCAACGCGGATCAGCCGGCTGGAGCTGATCTCGCCGATCACCAGCGCCGAGGTCACCCACAGCATGGGCATGATCGAAAGCGCCAGCATCCGCTGGAGATGGTCCCCTGCGCCCAGCGCGCCATGGTCGGCCACCCAGATGGCCGTGGCCGCCAGCGCGGCAGCAAGGCCCATGCCGCTGCCATATGTCACGGCCATCAGCAGCACCGGAGCCCAGAAGGGATGCGGATCGACGTTCGCAAACGCTCCGCCGGTTCCCACCAAGTGATCGATCCCGCTCAGGATGCCGAAGATGGCGGCCATCTCCATGATCGGGCGCCAGCGCAGACCATCGGGCGATTGAGGCAGGCGGGGATCGGCTCCAGCCTCCTTTCCTGCCGAAGCCGGTGCTCCCGGCGGCGGAAGTGGCGTGCGGACGAACAGGGACTTGAGTTCCATTAAGGCCTCCCCAGCACGCGTGAGACAGAAAGCCGAAGAAACAGCTGCCGGCCGGAAATCGCAGGTCGGGATATGGAGCTGACCCCGCCACTCGCCTCAAGCCGCCACGCGTCGCCCAGATTGGCGACCGCGCCAAGGCTGGCGGTTGGACCGTTCCCGCCATAGCGGTCCTTGGTCCAGCCCGCCGCCACCGTCATCTGCATCGCCCGGACCGGCTTGCTCATGACCAGTTGCAGGGTATGATTTTCACGGTTCGACAAGGGGATGAACGCCAGTCCATTGCCGCGTCGACGCGTCCAGTCGACGTATTCCGCGTCCAGACGGTAGACGATCTGCATCGAAAGCGGGCGACGCATCACCAGCAGGTCGATGCCGGCCTGCACTTGTGTGGTGCGGGTGCGCACCCCGGTGCCGGCAAGGCCATATCCATTGAGTCCTGCATCGGCCTGAACGACCAGTTCGGGCGTCAGACGCAAGGTGCCGCCCGCGCCGATCCTGCTGATATGGCCGCCAAATGCAGCCTGCTCGGCGGTGGAATAGTCCGGCAGGCGATAGGCACCGAAAACGCGCAGCTGCCGTTCGGGCGACCCGAACACGATCCGCGCCGATGCGCCGGCCACACGCTCTTCAAGCAGGGCCGCTGCCTGTAGCGAAACAACGATGGCCGCCCGCGGCCGCAGTGTTGCGGTGGCATCCACGATGGTGAGATTGCGGTGCACGCGGGGGAGATAGCCCCCGGCACTGCTGACCGAATCCACCACCGTGCGCACATGCCGCGCACCCACACCCGCCATCAGCGAATCCGCCAGCGCGACACTGGCATCGAAGCTGGCTTCCCACTGGGAAAAGGTCTTGCCATCACGGTAGATGGTCGCGGCCACCGCACGCCCGCCCGCTTCGCCGATGATGCGCCGCGCCATCGGATCGTCTGCATTGAGGGAGAGATACCCGGCGGCCGCCTCTGCCGTACGCCCTTCGGCCGCTTCGGCATCAGCCAGCGCACGCGCCACCTGCCGATCCCCGGGATGCGCGCGCGCCAGCGCGGCAAGGCGCTGACGAGCCTGTGCCGGAAAGCCCGCCGCAGCATCCGCCGACGATTGCGCAAGCGCCAGTTCGACACTGCCGTCATCGGCACCATCATCGGCGTTTCGGGTCGCTGCGAGGTCGGGATCAGACATATCCTCGGCCACGAACCGGACCAGCAAGCCGTTGCCTGTTTGCGTCACGACGATGCGGTTGCCGACCGTAGGCCGCATCACCAGACTGTCGTCGTTCCACCGCAGGTCGGCAAGAAAGGCTTGCGTGTCCGCCGCAAACTGCCTGATCGCCGCATCGGACAGTGGACGGTCGAACCGGATCACCACTTCATGTGGCGCCGGTTCAATCGACAATGCAACCTTGTCCGTCCACGTCAGCGCAGCCTCACGCAAGGATGCGGCGTGTGACGTTGGCGCTGGGGTATCCGTCCCCACTTTCGCGCTCTGGCCCGCGACCGCCACGGTCCCCTGCCCCAGCGCGGCGAGGACCATCGCCACAGACATCCCGGTGGACGTGGCGCTCATGGTTGCAGCTCCTTGCGCGCACGGCCCGGATCGCCGCTGGCGACCAGCAAACGCCCCTCCATGGCCTGAAGCCGCCGGTCGTGCGGCGTCGACTGGCGCAGACCACGGACCAGCACCAGCGCCTCGTCCAGTCGTCCGATCTGCTCCAGCAACCGCGCCCGGTCCGCCGTGGCGCCGGGTGTGGCGGCGAGCGCCTTTTCAAGCCACGGCCGTGCCCCCCTGTCACCAGCGCGCCGCCGCTCGATCTCCGCCATCAACCTGAGCGCGGCAGCATCGTCGGGCTTGCGCGAAAGGTGGCGCAGCAGATTTTCCTGCGCAGTCCCCATGTCACCCCGGTTCCAGCCGTCCCATGCCAGATCGAGCCGATCGCCGGGGAGTTCCGCCCCGCTCCGCACGCGCATCCGGCTCAGCGCCAGCGTGGTCTTGCGGTCCAGCCACGGCGGGCTGGCCGCGGTGACCGCGCCCGCCTGCGCCGCCGAAAGCGGGCGTCCATCCAGAAGCCGATCCAGCGCCTGCCCCGCCCCCGCCCGATCACGCGCGGCAACGGCGAGCGCGAGCCGATCCAGCAGCACCGGCGTGGCGTCCGCATCAGGGCGCGATTGCAGAAAGGCGAGCGCAGCGCCCGGAGCTTCCCGATTCACATAAGGTTTGATCCAGCGGCTGTCCGTCTCGGCCCTCATGCGCAGCCACGCCAGGCCGGTCGCCGGGGGCCGGGGGCCCATCAGGAACAGCAGGCGCGCAGCCTGCGCATCGTCCGGGGCGCAGCGCGTGCAGCCTTGCTGCAACAACGCGATGGCATCGGCGCGAAAGCCGGTGTCCAGCAACTGCTGCGCCGCAGACGGCAACTGGGCCGGATCGGCCCGGCCTTCCTCCAGCAGCATGGCCCGGATGGCCTGCCGATCATGCGAGGCGATGATGATCGACCGCCGGGCCGCTGCGGCCCCCTGCGGCAGCAACGCGGCATAGTGCAGCGCGCCGGCAACATCGCCGGCATGTTGCGCCACGGCCATCGCCAGCCACGGGTCCTGGCTGCGCCAGCCCGGAGTTCCGGCCCGGTCGATCCGCGCGATCAGGTCGAAACGCCCAGAGGCCTGCGCCTGCCGCGCAAGGTCGAGCGAGCGTGCCGCATCGAGCGGAGGAATAACGCGATGCTCCGCCGCGCTCAGCAACGCCCCCGGCAGTCCGGCGGCATAGGCACCCTGCACGAAATCGGTTGTGGGAACCGCGCCGCGCGTCACCGCCGCGTGCCTGACCATTTCCTGCGCAAACGGCAGGTCGTGAGCCTGAAGGTGCAGTTCCAGCCGCAGCCGCCACGTGGCCGGCGCATCGCGTTCGGGGCGGCCTTCCAGAAAAGCCATCGCCACTGCCGGACGCCCCGCTGCAAGGAGATCGTAAGCGACCTGAACCGTCGGCACCGGCTCTTGTTGCCCCAGCCGCGTTGCGATCGCTCCCAAAGTGGCCGCCGTGCCCGACCTTGTCGACCACGCCAACAGTTGGCGCAGCTCGGCAGGCTGCAACGTCTGGCCCTGCGCAAACAGGCTGGCCAGCGCCTCCGAGGTCCGCGCCGGTGCCCCGGTCATCGCGCTGGCAGGGGAAACAACGGGCGCCGGCGTCAGGGGCTTCGCCCGCCGCAGCGCGGCCATGACATCCGATGCGTTCGGCAGCAGCAAGGTGGACATCGCCAGCAACGCCCCCATCACGAACATGGCCGAGATCCCCCCTTGCGGGCCGGTCAGCGAAGGCATCTCCCTCATACGTCGATCTCCGGATGCAGCCTGTCGAGTGCCAGCGTGGCGACATAGGGGCTGAAGCCGGCCTCACGCTCGCGCCGGTAGAGCGCGGCGATCGTCGTCCGGTCGGCCGGGTTCCAGTAATCGAGAACGGCCAGCCGGATGGCCGGGTTCGCGCCCTTGGCTGCGCGCAAGCGATCGGCCTGCCAGTTCCAGTCCTGTTCGGATGTCATCACATAGCGTTTGACCGCGAAGTCCCAGCGTGAAGCCATTGCCTCACCCAGCACGATATCCACGTTGGGCGCGGACTGGGGCAGCAGCGCATAGGCGCGGTTCAGCATGATCGTGATGGCGGGAAAGCGGGTCCGGATCTGCCGGACGAGGTTGCCGGCAGCGGCGACCATCCCGGCAGATTCGAGCGGATGTGCGCGCTCCATCGCCTCGGCATTGTCGAGCGTATCGATAAAGATGCCGTCATAGCCCTTGGCAAGGATTTCCGGCACGAGCTCTTCGGTTACCCGAGCGGTCCATTCCGGCTTGCGCAAGTCAATCATGCGCGCGTCCGGCCAGTTCGGGTTTGCCGTCCGCAACACGCCCGCCTTGCGCAGGGCATCGGCGTAAGGACGGCTCTGTTCCACTTCGCCCAGACTGATATAGCCCAGCAACCGCGCGGCGGGTCCGCGCAAGGGCGCGATAGGGCGCGGGTGCTCCGGCTCCAGCACCAGCAGGTCAAACTGCCGCGCCAGCGCAGGATCCGTGACCGCACCATAATCCACCGCCCAGCGCCACGGCGCAGTCGAGGCGATCAGGGTGCGCGGCGCGACAAGGCTGGCGGCAAGGCCTACCAGAGCGCGCCGGCGGTCGAAGCGGGGAAACCTCATACAAGGTACCTCCGCTCGCCCACCACCGACGGGTTATTCCCCACGAACAGCAGGTAGACGATATCCGCAGATGCCGTTGTCATCAGCACAAGCGCCACCGTGGCGCCCGCAGCCGCGCCCAGCAGGTAGCCCAGCCCGTAGCCGACAAACCCGGAATGCCAGGAAATCAGCGTCGCAGCGGCGCTGACGACGAAAAAGGCCGCCCAGGCCAGTCCGATCCGCCCGAACAGGTCATAGTAAGACAGGACCACGCCGGCATAGATCGCCACGATGTGGAAGATGACGCCCAGCACGGTGAACCGGAAAGCGAAGATTCCGCGCGCGTCAAAGCCCAGCGCAGCGAACAATTCAGGCGCCAGAACCCAGCAGATCGCGCAGAAAACCGTCTGCGTCACAACCAGCAGGCGCAGGTTCTGGACGATCGTCGTCACGACCTCTCGCTGCGCGTCCTCGATCCGGCTCAGCTTGGCAGTGCCGGTGCAGCAATGCACCAGCCGCAGGAATGCGCGCTCCAGCCGGGTCTCCGACAGGAACAGCATCAGCGACAGGCCGGGGATCAGCGTCAGCAGCCCGGCAAAGCTCGCCTGATCGTAGATGGGATTGACCCGCAGGCGGTCGACCGTCGCAATGCTGTCAGGCGCGAACCACAGCAGCCACTTGTCGATCCACAGCGCCAGCGCGTTCATCAGCCCCACGACAGCGACATGCAGCGTGGGCACTGTCATGTCCCGCACAGCCTGCCGGGGCGGCGCGGATGCGGGAAACTCGCCCGCAAACGCGGCCAGGATCAGGATCAGCGTCACGCCCATGCCGATCGCCACCGCAGCCAGCACGCCCGTTTCCCCCCGCATGCGGACGGCCGTCAAAGCGACCGCTGCGGCCGCGATGCCGCCCAGATAGCCGAGCAAAACCGGCCATGGGCGTCGCACCGCCGTAAGGAACGGCCCGGTGACCGAAATCTGGGTCAGCAGGACAACGATCGCGGTCGCCAGCAACACGGTGCCCGGCGCGTGGTGCGACAGGACGCCGAACAGGACGTGCCCCGCGACCAGCGCCGCGCCCGTCGCTGCGCAAAGCGTGAGGATCAGGATTCCCGGCACAGCATCCCGGTCGTTGTCGAACATCCGGCCCGCCGCAATCCGCACGCCAACCAGCGCGCAGGGCGATGCGATCACCACCGACGCGCTGAACGCGTAGATCATCACCGTCAAAACAACCTCGGAACTAGCCGGAACATGGTGCCCAAGCCAGATCTGCAACAGAAGAACCGCGCCGATCGTCGTGATCCACGGGCCCGAACTGAGCACGGCACCATCCAGCGTGGCCCCGACGAAACCGCCGACGCCGCCATCCCGGACCATCCGTTCAAGCTGGAAACCAATGCCGGCCATGTTGCCCCCCGCCGCGTCAGAGAATGAACGTGCCGGCGGTTGCCAATGCCTGATGTCCGGCGAGGGCGATCTCGAAGTCGGCCGCAAGGTTGCCGTTGACGTTGCCTTGCACGATGGTGGTGTCGGTTATGGTGTCGTAGAAAAAGCGCAGCTGCCCGACCCCGGTGAACGCGGCCCCTTCCGACAGAAGCTGGAACGCCTGATCCCCTCCCCGTCCCGTATTGGCGTCGATCATGGACAGGTCGATGCGATCAAGGCCCGCCTGGAAATCGGTGATCACGTCATGCCCGATGCCGACAGGGCTTTCCGTCGGATCGGTAAAGCGGAACACGTCCGCCCCGGCTCCGCCGGAAAGAATATCCTTGCCGGTGCCTCCGATCAGCAGGTCCTTGCCATCGCCGCCATAGAGCGTGTCGTTGCCAGGCCCGCCGGACAACGTGTCGTTCCCGCCAAGCCCGTAGATGACGTCAACGCCCTTGCCACCGCTCAGCGTGTCCTCTTCGCCCGTACCGGTCAGCACGCCGCCCGCGTTCGAAGCGTTCAACGTCACGCCCTTGCGATTCAGCACGGTGATTGCCATCGCCTGCATATCGACAAGGCTCCCGTCCGATGCGGTGACGACGACATTATAGACGTTGTTCGCTCCGCTGTCGGCCGGGTTCTCATAGTCCGGCGCGGCAATGAAGCGCAGCACGCCGGTCACGGGATCGATGGCAAACAGGGCCGCGTCCGTACCCGATACGGAATAAGTCCGCGCCGTCCCTTCCGGATCGGTCGATGTCACCGTGGTCACTGCGGTCGTGTTTTCAGCAACGGAAAGGGCCGCGGTTGCACCTCCTCCATTCGAGGTGATGACGGGCGCCTCGTTGACGTTGCTCACCGTAATGGCCAGCGCTTGCGTATCTGTCAGCGTGCCGTCGAACGCCGCGACCACGACGTCATAGACGTTGTTGGCCCCGCTGTCGGTCGGCACCTCGAAGTTCGGTGCCGCGATGAACGACAAAGCCCCGGTGGCGGCGTCGATGACGAACATGGCCGCATCGGCCCCGCCGGCGATCGAAAAGGTCGGCACCGTTCCATCGGGGTCCGTGGCCGCAACCGTGGTGACCGCTATCCCGTTTTCGGAAACCGGGATCGCGGCGGTGTCGGTCCCGCCATTCGAGGAGATGATCGGCGCCTCGTTCACGTTGCCCACCGTAATGGCCAGCGTCTGGCTATCGGTGAGCACGCCGTCCGACACGGTCACCACCACGTCATAGACGTTGTTGGCGCCGGCATCGGCGGGTGCTTCGAAATTGGGGGCCGAAACGAATGCGAGCGCGCCATTGACGGGATCGAGCGTGAACTTGCTCGCATCCGCGCCACCGGTGATGGAATAGGTCGCCGCCGGTCCGTCTGCATCGCTGGAGGTGACCGTCGTGACGGCGAGCG
This sequence comes from Pseudomonadota bacterium, assembly GCA_039804665.1. Lineage (GTDB taxonomy): Bacteria > Pseudomonadota > Alphaproteobacteria > Sphingomonadales > Sphingomonadaceae > Novosphingobium. Next base: position 13,892 of record JBDLVU010000020.1, read on the forward strand.
TGTTTTCGGCAATGGAAATCGCAGCCGCATCGCCACCCCCGTTGGAGGTGATGACGGGCGCAGCATCGGGGGCTTCCGTGATCGTGACCGAATGATCGCCGAACGCGCCGATGTCTAGGATCAGCTTGTCGCCCACCTGGGATACCACCGCAGCGCCGCTGACCGTGACCAGCTTGCCGGCAGGATCGGCCAGATCGATGGTCACGCGCCCTTCGCCTTCCACCCCGAACGACAGGTTGTGGCCATCGCCGCTGACGGAAAGCAAAGACGCACGCATGGGCAGGTCGGTGATGTGCGTGACATCGTCCTGCACCGCGCCCAGCGTGATCGTAAAGGTGCCGCCCGTCTTGGGCAGGTACACGCTGTCGCTGTCATAGGCATACCAGCCCGAAACGTTCTGGATGACCTGCGCCCCCAGCCCCTTGAGATCGAGCGCGAACTGCCCGACATCGCCGGCGGTCACGTTTGCGGTAATGACATTGCCAGACACCGATGTGGTTACCGTCGCCGCATGGAAGGCGTTGATCCGATTCGACAGATCGCCCAGCGTCACGAACTCCATGTTGTCGGCCGCAGCCTTGGCAATGAAGGTGTTCCACATCTGGGTGGAATAATTGGGCGCGTTGAACCCGGTGGCGCCGTAGTCATGCCAAGGCCAGACCACCACCGGCGTATCGCCATGGCTGGTGATCTGGGAATACTGCGACTCCAACAGCGCGCTGGCCGCCGTGGCATCGAGATGCAGCCAGTCGAACAGCGTGAAATCGAAATAGGTATTGGGCGCGAGATACACCTTACCCTGGCTATCCGGCGTCATATAGCCGAAGGCATTGGGATAGCCCGCGCCCTGCCCCGTATAGCCACCGGTCAGATACGTGCTCACGTACTGTTCGATAGCCAGCGAGGTGGCCAGTGTTTCAGGAGCGCCCGGAATGGCTGCGCCTTGAATGTGATAGGCATAGCCCAGCACGGCGCTCAGTTGCTGTTCCAGCACGGTGGTGCTCTGGCCGAACTCGAACGCCAGTTGGGCCGCCGTCAGGGCGTTGGTGTCTTCCGGGTGGGTATAGCTGTGCGTGCCCAGCTCGTTCCCCATCTGGATCAGCGCCGTGTAGTACGGCAGCGATTTGCTCCAGTCCGTGGTCACCCCTTTTGCCGGATCGTTGCCGATGTTGACGTAATAGGACCCGACGAAATTGTATTGCTGCTTCCAGCTCTGCAACAGCGGCAGCAACTGGTCATAGATGCCGGCGGCGCCCCCCGTGGGCGAAACGTCGCTGGTGTACATGCTCTGGTCCATGTCGACGCGCGCCGCCACGATCCCTGCGTCGCGCGTCATGTGCAGAGCCACCGAGATGCCGTCGCCGTTCACCGCATAATCGATCGCCTTCTGGAGCATGTTGCCATCGGCCATCGCGCCATCGGTGGAAAACACAACGTTGCGCCCCCCTGTCTGCGTCGCCAGGACGGCGGCGTAGTCGGTGGTGCCGTTGATCGTTTCGGTGGCGACGGTCTGGCCCGTGCCGCTCACGCTCTGGAACGCATTCCAGCCCACGCCGGTGTACTGGTTCACCAGTTCGCCGTTGGCATAGCCGCTCAGGACGGTTCCGCTCGGATCGGTGGCATGGATGGCCACATCGCCCGTGCCCCCGCCAACCCGCGTCACGTCAAGCAGCGAAGCCATGCGGGCATAGGAATTGCCGGGCAACGCCTGGTTGTGCTCGTCGTCGGTCATGAACTCGCCCGACACCACCATGCCCACGTGATAGGTCTGCGACGCCACCTGAAGGGTATGCGCGATCTGGTCGACCGCGCTTGTCTGAACGTTGCGGAATGAGGGAAAGACGATGGCCTTGTACTGGGCCAGCTTGTTGATGTTGGTCAGGTCCGCTTCGGTCAGGATGTCGAACGAAACCCCGGCCTGCGCGGCCTGGGATTGCGCCGCCATGAACAGGTCGGAGTACGCCGTCTGGCTGAAATAGTTTGCCGCCGTCGTGGCGGAATAGACGATGGCAATGCGCGTGTCGGAACCCGGCGTCACGCCGGAGAGTGCCGAATCGTCCCACACCCGGATGGCATTGTTGTCGAACGACTGGGGAATGAACGACCCGTTGATATCGTAAAGGGTGTCCACCGCAATCGGGCTGCCGATGGCCGCCTTCGACACGCGCAGTTCCAGCGCGGTGTGATCGGCATTGTAGGCCATGGTCAGGTTGTCGGCCACCAGCGTCTGGCCCGCCGCGCCGGTATAAAGCGCGGCCGTACCGTCGGCCTTGATCGTCACATTGAATTCGGCACCGCCGGTGAACCCGAATATCCGGTATCCGGTGGACTGGTTGAGATCGGTGTTCAGCCAGATCGTGGTGCCGACGCCGATGGCCGTGGGCGCCGAAACAGCAAACACATAGTCACTTGCATCGGCCGTGGCATAGATTTGATACCCCGCGACTGCATTGTTATCCACCTGTTGCGTGGCGGACCAATCCGACAGCGAGCCATCAATCTGAATATCGGTCATGGACTACCCTTCCGATTACAAAGTGACCCGTTGCGTGCGCAAGATTCGGATCATTAATTGGAAGTTAACTTCAATCCCGATGGCCTCCACTTGCACTGAAGTAGCAGGGCGCTGCCATTCGGAGTTACGTAATAGACCGAAGTGCATCGCCGGCTTGCGCAACGCACCGCTTGGCCCCGGGGCGCAGCGAACGCTGCCACAAGCGCAAGGCGATTGATCATGGTTGGAACATCGGGACGCAAGGCTGCCGTGCTGGTTACTGGCGGCGCAGGCTACATCGGCAGCCACGCAGTGCTGGCGCTGGCCGATGCGGGATGGCAGGTCGTGGTTCTGGACAACCTCGTCACCGGCTTCCGTTCCGCCGTAGACCGTCGCGCCTGCTTCGTCGAAGGGGACGTCAGCGATCAAAGGCTCGTCCGCAACATCCTGCTTTATCACGACGTCTGCGCGATCATGCATTTTGCCGGATCGGTCGTGGTTCCCGAATCCGTTTCGGACCCGCTCAAGTATTACCGCAACAACACCGCCGCCAGCACGGCGCTGCTCGAAGCGGCGATCGCGTGCCGGGTCCCCCACTTCATCTTCTCGTCCACTGCGGCGACTTATGGCGAGCCGGCCGTCACCCGGGTTTCCGAAGCCATGCCGACGTGCCCGATAAACCCCTACGGCCGGTCAAAGCTGATGATCGAGCAAATCCTTGCCGATTCAGCCGCGGCCTATCCGATCAACTACTGTGCCTTGCGCTATTTCAATGTTGCCGGTGCCGATCCGCAGGGGCGCGCGGGCCAGTCCACGCGCGGCGCCACGCACCTTATCAAGGTCTGCGTCGAAGCCGCACTCGGCCTGCGCAAGGCTGTCGAAATATTCGGGTCGGACTTCAACACGTCCGACGGCACAGGCGTGCGGGACTATATTCACGTCACCGATCTCGCCAATGCCCATCTGTCCGCACTGGACCTGCTCCGGGCGGATCCGTTCACCAGCCACACCATGAACTGCGGATATGGACGCGGCTTTTCGGTGCTTGAGGTGCTGGACGCCGTGGAACGTGTCGCCGGGCGCCGCATCGAACGAATCTTTCGCGCACGCCGGCCGGGCGACCCCGCAGCCCTGATCGCTGACAACACCCTCATTCGGACACGAACCGGGTGGACCGGGCAGCATCAGGAGTTGGACGAGATCGTGCGCACCGCCTTTGACTGGGAACGACATCTGCAAACGACACGGCAGGATCAGATGATTGCATCGCAGCCAACGCTCGTCGGGTTGCAGACAACGCCGTAACCCCGCGCGCAGCCCTTGCATTGGCGCGCAGCCGTGCCATCTCCCCGGGGATGCCTTCACGGCATGATCGGCTGGCACAAGGGAACCCCATATGGCGCACGCGCACGACGGACACATGCACGCCGCCACCACCGATCCAGTGTGCGGGATGACCGTCGATCCCGCCAAGACCCCGCACCATGCCAGCCACGCGGGGGCCGAATGGCATTTCTGCAGCGCCGGTTGCCGTACGAAGTTCATCGCCGATCCCGAACGCTACCTGACGCCGCAAGCCCCGGTCGAGGCGCCCGAGGGCACGATCTGGACCTGCCCGATGCATCCCGAGGTCCGGCAGGACCACGCCGGCGCCTGCCCGATCTGCGGGATGGCGCTGGAGCCCGAGACGATAACAGCCGACACCGGCCCCAGTCCCGAACTGGCCGACATGACCCGGCGCCTGTGGATCGCGCTGGCGCTCGCCGTGCCGGTATTCGTGCTGGAGATGGGCGGTCACCTGTGGCCGATGCTGCACCACATCGTGCCAGCGCGCGTCTCCACGTGGGTGCAGATGGTGCTGGCGACGCCGGTGGTGCTGTGGGCCGGCTGGCCGTTTTTCGCACGCGGCTGGGCGTCGCTGCGCACGCGCCACCTCAACATGTTCACGCTGGTGGCGATGGGCACGGGGGTTGCCTGGGCCTACAGCATGGTCGCGGCGCTGGCGCCCGGCGCGTTTCCGCCCGCGTTCCGCAAGGCCGATGGCAGCGTGGCGCTCTATTTCGAGGCGGCCTCGGTCATCACCGTGCTGGTGCTGGTGGGGCAGGTGCTGGAACTGCGCGCGCGCGAACGCACCTCGGGCGCGATCCGCGCGCTGCTGGGGTTGGCGCCAAGGACCGCGCGGCGCATCCTGCCCGGCGGCGCGGAAGAAGAAGTGGACCTCGACCGCATCGGCGTGGGCGATCGCCTGCGCGTGCGACCGGGCGAAAAGGTGCCGGTGGACGGCACGGTAGAGGATGGCCGCTCCGCGCTCGACGAATCGATGATCACCGGCGAATCCATGCCCGTGGCCAAGGCGCGCGGCGACACCGTGATCGGCGGCACCATCAACCAGACCGGCGGGCTGGTGATCGCCGCCACGCAAGTGGGGCGCGACACCATGCTGGCGCGCATCGTCCAGATGGTGGCCAACGCGCAGCGTTCGCGCGCGCCGATCCAGCGCATGGCCGATACGGTTTCGGGCTGGTTCGTACCCGCGGTGATCGGCGTGGCCGTGCTCGCGTTTGCCGGCTGGAGCCTGTGGGGGCCGCAACCGCGCCTCGCCTATGGCCTCGTCTCTGCCGTGACGGTGCTGATCATCGCCTGCCCTTGCGCGCTGGGCCTTGCCACGCCGATGTCGATCATGGTCGGGGTCGGGCGCGGCGCAGGCATCGGCGTGCTGATCCGCAATGCCGAAGCGCTCGAACGCATGGAAAAGGTCGATACGCTGGTGGTCGACAAGACCGGCACGCTGACCGAAGGACGCCCGGCGGTGACCGCCATCGTGCCCGCGCCGGGCTTTGCCGAGGACGAGGTCCTGCGCCTTTCCGCTGCGGTGGAGCGCGCGTCCGAACACCCGCTGGCCCGCGCCATCGTAGAGGCCGCCCAAGGCCGCGCGCTGACCCTGCCCGCCGTCACCGAATTTGATTCCCCCACCGGGCGCGGCGCAATCGGCACGGTCGACGGCCACCGCGTGGCGCTGGGCAATGCACGTTTCCTTGCCGACGAAGGAACCGAAACCGGCGCCCTGGCCACCCGCGCCGACGATCTGCGCAAGGACGGAGCCACTGTCCTCTTCGTCGGCATCGACGGTGCCCTTGCCGGGCTGCTGGCCGTTGCCGATCCGGTCAAAACCACCACGCCCGCCGCCATCGCCGCCCTGCGCGCCGAGGGCCTGCGCATCGTGATGCTTACCGGCGACAACCGTACCACCGCACAGGCAGTCGCCGCGCGGCTCGGCATCGACGAGGTGGAGGCGGACGTGCTGCCCGACCAGAAAAGCGCTGTCGTCGCGCGCCTGCGGGCCGAAGGCCGGATCGTCGCCATGGCGGGCGACGGGGTCAACGATGCGCCCGCGCTGGCCGCCGCCGATGTCGGCATCGCGATGGGCACGGGCACCGACGTGGCGATGGAAAGCGCCGGGATCACGCTGCTGAAGGGCGACCTGACCGGCATCGTCCGCGCCCGCCGGTTGAGCCAGGCGACGATGTCCAACATCCGCCAGAACCTGACCTTCGCCTTCATCTATAACGCGGCGGGCGTACCTGTTGCGGCGGGGCTGCTTTATCCGCTGTTCGGCATTCTGCTGTCACCGATGATCGCCGCCGCCGCGATGGCGCTGTCATCGTTCAGTGTGGTTACCAATGCGCTGCGCCTTAACCGCCTGACGCTTCAGGCCTGATCGTCGAAGGCAATTCCCACCTTGCCGAAATAGCGCATGACCGGGTCCAGCGCGGCACGGTGATGCGTCCAGCGCGCCACGGAATCGCGATAGATCGGGCGGCGTACCTGCGCGGCGCTGGGGGTGGAAACCGGCGCGGCGTTGCGATGGAAGGACAGGCATTCCCCCGCCCATTCCAATCCGCAGTAATCGAGCATGCGGCGGGTCTGCGCTTCCTGATCGGCCACCAGATCCTCGTACCGCACTTCCAGAATGCGCCCCGGCATTTCGCGCTGCCACATCGCCATCATCCGGTCGAACCGCGCATAATACCGCGCGATATCCATCAGGTCGTAGCTGTAGTCATAGTAGCGCGAACTGATCGCGAACAGGTTGCGGAAGTTCGCCAGCACCGTATCCAGCGGATGGCGGCGCAGGCACACGATCCGCGCCTGCGGCAGCGCGGCCGCGATGAAGCCGGCGTACTGGAAATTGCCCGGAAACTTGTCGGTAAACCGCCCGCTTACCGCGCGCACATGGGCCTGCGCCCGGTGCAGGTAATCGTGCCCCATCGCGCCCATGTCCGCCCCTGCCGCTGCGGCGACCGTCTCTGCATCCAGCACGGTCCGGCTGCGCGTGCCCGCCGCCAGCTTCACCGCCAGCGGCATCGCCTGCAATTCGCCCGCGCTTTCAACCTGCGGGTGCGAAGACAGGATCCGGTCCACCAGCGTGGTGCCGGTGCGCGGCATCCCGATGACGAAGATCGGCGCATCGGTGGGCGCATCGGTTGCAGGCGCCCGCCGTATGGCCGGCGCGGCGTGCTCGATGGCGTCGAAACTGGCCGCATCGCTGGCGAAGTCATAGGGCAGCGTGCGGCGATGTTCGGCGTTGGCGGCAGCCAGCGCGGCAAAGGCCGCCTGCCGATCGCCCAGGTCTTCCAGCTCCTTGGCCAGCGCATAGCCGAGCAACAGCCGATCGCGCGGCGCGCGCGCCGCGCCCAAGGCGCGTTGCAGCCGGTCCACATGATTGCGCGCATCGCTTTGCGGGCGCAGGCTTGCCAGCAGGTGGTGCGCCCGCCCTTCACCCGGCGCCAGCGCGATCAACGCCTCCAGCGCGGCCTCCGCCTCGTCCACCCGGCCAAGGAAATTGAGCGCGGTGGCATGGTTCAGGCGGAATTCGGGGTTGGCGGGCTGCGTCCGCACGGCATGGGCAAAGTGCGGCAGCGACGCGGCATGATCGCCCAGCCGGGCATAGACGCAGCCCATCGTGTCGCGGCTCAGCGCATCATGCGGCAGCGCGCCTTCGGCCGCGCGCAGCACCGCCGCCGCCTCTGCATCCTGCCGGGTCAGGATCAGCAACCGGGCCAGCTGCGCGCGGTATTCGCCCAGCGGATCGTGGGCCACCGCCTGCTGTACCAGCGCGACGCCCGCCCGCACCCGGCCCTGTCCCGCTTCGGCCAGCCCCTGCCGGAACAGCGCCTGCGCCTGCGCGCTCCGCCCCTCGGGCGTCAGGGTCAGTTGCCCGCCGATGCCGATTTGCCCTGCTGGCGTTCGCGCAGCCATTCGATCACCGGCACGAACGGAAACAGCCATTGCTCCTTGATCGAAAGCCGCTTGCGGTCGCCCTGCCCGACCACCGAAGCCTCGCCTTCCTTGTAGGTGCCCAGCACCCGGTCGATCAGGATCAGCGAGTTGCCATAATTGCACCGCGTGTCCTCATAGGGGACCGAATGGTGCAGGCTGTGATGACGAATGGTGGTGAAGATATAGGAATAGAACAGCGGCGGATCGGCCGCCACGTTGGCATGAGCAAAGGTGGAAACCACGCCGGTCACGCCATAGGCCGCAAGCACCGCCACCGGATCGAAATCGAACAGCACGATGACGCTCAGCGTGATCAGCCACAGCTCGATCGGGTTGCCCACCGCGCCCTTCATCGCGTTCAACTGCGTGATGTGGTGGTGCGGCGCGTGGGTCAGCCAGAACGGCGTGGAATTGTGCATCAGCCGGTGCATCCAGTACTGGCCGAACTCGACCAGGAACACCGCCAGCGCCACTTGCGCCAGGAACGGCATGTGCCCCACCCACGGCGTGGCGATGTGCCATGATTCCTTCAGCGCCCTCATCGGTTCGTCGGCCATCATCGTGCTGGCCTTGGCGATCACCGTGGCGCTCAGCGCGACATAGAACGCATCGGTGAAGAACTCGCGCCACGTCATGCGCCAGCCGGCATGGCGTTCAAAGGGAATTTCCAGCGCCAGCACGATCGCGGTGATCGAAAGGCTTACCGCCACCGCGACCCAGCTGTTGGCCACCCATGCGGCGGGCGCCTTGGCCCAGAACAGCACCACCGCCACAACCATCACCGGCGGGATCAGGTCGACCGCGCGCTTCTTCATGTCGCTACCCATGCTCATGTTTCCTGCAAGGAATAGGCCGGAACGGCGCGGGGCCGCCTACGTCATTCGGCGTAGGCGGCCCCGGCCATCGTCAGTAGTGGAAGCGGAAGTCGATCCCCACGCGCCGCGGCGTCAGCACGCCATAGGCATAGTAGCGTTCAACCACCCCGGTGCGCGTCTGGTCGTACGATCCGCGATCGTTGCTCACCGCCGTCACCGCATACTTGTCGAAGATGTTGTCGGCAAACACGCCCAGATCGAACATCCCGCCGTGATAGGTGACCGAGGCGCGGTGCGTCACGTAGCCCGGGATTTCCTCGCCATTCCCGCGCAGGCCGACGCGGGAATAGATGTTGCCGGTATATGTCGTGGCCCAGGTCGCCTCGATGTCCTTACCCTCGCCCAGCGGGTAGGTGTAGGTCGCCTGCACGCTGCCCGAATTCTTGGCGGAGCCGGGCAGGCGATCCCCCTTGAAGGCGTCCACCGGCGCACCGCCGCTCACCACGATGCCCGGTGCGTCCTCGGTCAGGTGCGCGTCGGTATAGGACCACGTGCCCTGCAAGATCAGTTCGGGCGTGATCTTCAGCTGGCTGGTGAATTCGAACCCTTGCGAAACCGCCTTGCCCCCGTTCACGGTGATGCCCACCGCGCCGTTCACCGTCCGGCTGGGCACCTGCACCGCGTTCCAGTTCACGTGGAAACCGCTGAGCGTGAACTGCAACCGCTTGTCGAACAGCGAGGCACGCACGCCCACTTCCAGGTTGCGCGTCTTGTCCGGGCCATAGGCCACTTCGTTCGGCAGGGCGCAAACGTTCTGCACGTTGGGATCGAGCGGCAGGATGCACGGCGCCACGCGGTTGACGTTGCCGGTGCGATAGCCGGTGCTGTAGGTTGCATAGGCGAACAGCGCATCGCTGAACTTGTACGAGGTGTTGGCCTTCCACACGAAGCCGTCGGCCCCGGTCGTGCCCGACTTCACGCGGCTGGGATCGAACACCACCAGCGGATAGGGCGTGCGCGTCAACCCGCCGCCGAACAGCGGGGTATCGGTGCCGCCTTCGGCAAAGGCATCGTACTTGAAATAGCGCATGCCGCCGGTCACCTGCCACGCCTTGGTCAGGTGCAGGGTCGCCTCGCCATACACGGCCTTTTCCTTGGTCCGGGTGTTCACGAACGACATGTATTCCAGGTCGTCCGGGCGATTGATGCCCGCCCATGCGGCAAAACCGGGCACATATTCGCGATACTGGCTGTCATAGCGCAGGTTGTTGTAGAACCCGCCGACCACCCAGCTCAGCGGCCCGCCGTGCGTGGAAACCAGCCGCATTTCCTGGTTGAACTGGTGATAGTGCCGCGTCGATTCATTGTGCGACGAAAACGCGGGAAACGCCTCGTAGCCATAGTCGAGATCCAGCAGCAAGTCGGTGTTGTCGAACTGGTCGTGGATCTTCTGCGTGGTGAACGCGGTGGTGCTGACCAGCTGCGCAAACCCGCCAAGGTCGATGTTGAATTCGGCCGAATAAAGGTCCGCCGTGCGTTCGGTCGGCTCCAGATAGCGCCACGGCGCTTCATACTTTCCGGTGCCCAGCACCCCCGCTCCGTTGGCCTGCTGGCCGCCGGTGCTGGTCTTCTGGTGGGCATAGGTCAGGTACAGCTTAACCCCCGGGCTGGCTTCCAGCAGCAGCTGGTTGCGCGTGGTGAAGGTGTGTTCGTAGTTGACGTCCTTCTTCGACCAGAAGTTCGCCGCCTGCTGCGCCGGAGTGCCGAACGAGGCATCGGCCGCGCTTTCGCCGCGCCCGGGCTGCGGGTCGGAAACGCCCGGCTGGATCAGCAGGTGGTTGTAATCGATGAACCCGGGGTTGCTGTAATACCCCACCACAGTGCGGAACGCGATGTGGTCCTGCACCAGCGGGATGTTGATCGCGGTATCGGCATTGATGCCCGCCTGCCCGCTGTGCGATTCGCCAAAGGCGCGTTCGTGCACATCGATGCTGAAGCGGTTCGTATCCGGGCGGTTGGGCATGTAGCGCACCGCGCCGGCCAGCGTGCCCAGGCCGTAAAGCGTGCCCTGCGGTCCCTGCAGCACTTCCACGCGAGCGATATCGAGCAGCTTGAAGTCCACATACAGCGGCACTTCGCCCAGATAGACGCCCAGCGCACTTTCATAGTTGGAACCAGACGCACTGGTATCGCCCGAACTGATGCCGCGCATGATGATGTTGCCGGTCGAACCCGGCCCGGTGTCGGTCACCGTCAGCCCCGGCGTGAATGCCGACAGCGCCTTCACGTCGTCGATGCGCTGGCGCGTCAGCTGTTCGGACGAGACCGCGCTGATGTTGATCGGCGCTTCCTGCAACGTCGTCGAACGCCGGGTGGCAGTCACCACGATGGCGTTGGCGTCGCTGGCCGGCGCGGGTGCTTCGGCCGGAGCGGCTTCGGGCACGGGCGCCTCTTGCGCAAGGGCGGGTACGGCGGCGCTTCCCATCATCATGGTGGCGCACAGCAGTGTGGTACGGAAAGAACGCTTGGTCACGTCAGCCCTCGCTTTTCTTCTGAAAGCCTGCCGGGTGACACCCTTCTCCCTTTGAACGCCAATCGCGTCGGCGCCTTTTTATATAATATTGAAAAGCGACCCAAACGGCTCGTTAATCCGCACGTGGATACCAGCAATTTGGTTTAATCCCTCATTATTCGGATAACGACCTCAAAAACCGTCATCCACTTTCCGCCAAAAACCCGAAGACAAATTCCATGAAATCAGGGCCATTATTCCGCCCCTTCACGATCTTCGGCCTTTCACCGGCTTGATGACAGTCAGGCTACGAATATTACGTTTTGCGTCAAGCGTATTAATTCCGGCCCAAGCGAGTATGAACGCACCTTCGCTGCAATGCGAAAAAACCGCCATTTTTGCGTGATCGCGTGTGCGTCCAGCGCACCCGACATGCTTTGCGCGCGCCGCGAATCACCCGCACCGTGGCACCAAAATGCCGCACCGTGATTCGTTTTGCGTATTACGTCCGCGCCGATGGCGAATCACCCAGCGGCGAAAATCCCCAACGATTCCGGCCACACTACCGCATCACCTACCGGCGGGCCGCACATGAACGTGCTGAATTCGGCGTTCCAGAGCCGTCAAGCGGATTATTACAAAGGTGGCAGAAGGTAATAACAAAGGAATCGACAAGCCCGATTTTCGCGCCATGCTGCACTGCGAAAGGGGAAAGACTCGTGCCCAACCTGACCCGCACCGGATTTGGCAAGATTGCCAGGATCGCCCTGCTCGGTTCCACCCTGCTGCTGGCTGCCTGTTCGGGCGGTGGCGCGCCTGAAAAGCGGACCGAATTCAGCATCGGCTGGTCGATCTACGCCGGCTGGATGCCCTGGCCCTATGCCCAGCAGGCCGGCATCGTGAAGAAGTGGGCCGACAAGTACCACATCAAGATCAACGTGGTGCAGGTGAACGACTACGTCGAGTCCGTGAACCAGTACACCGCGGGCAAGTTTGACGGCGTCACCGTGGCCAACATGGACGCGCTGACCATCCCCGCCGCCGGCGGCAAGGACACCAGCGCCATCATCCTCGGCGATTATTCGAACGGCAACGACGGCATCCTGCTGAAAGGCGCAGACACCCTCGCCGCGATCAAGGGCCGGCAGATCTACCTCGCCGAACTCTCCGTCTCGCACTACCTGCTGGCACGCGGGCTGGAAAAGGCGCAACTGTCCTTTGCCGACGTCAAGACGGTGAACACCTCCGACGCCGATATCGTCGGCGCCTTCGCCAGCCCCGACGCCACCGCCGCCGTCGCGTGGAACCCGCAGCTTTCGGTGATGCGCGGGCAGGCGGGCGTGAAACAGGTGTTCAGCTCGGCCGACATTCCGGGCGAAATCCTCGACCTGCTGGTGGTCGATACTGCCACCCTGAAGGCCAACCCCGATCTGGGCAAGGCGCTGGCCGGCATCTGGTACGACACCGTCACGCTGATGCTGCGGCAGGACGAACAGGGCAAGCAGGCCCGCGCCGCGATGGCGAAGCTTGCCGGCGCCAGCCCCGAAACCTTCGACGCCCAGCTCAAGACGACGTTCCTTTACGCCGATCCCAAGGCCGCCGTCGATGCCACCACCGCGCCCGCGCTCGTCACCACGATGACCCGCGTGCGCGATTTCAGCTTCTCCAAGGGCCTGTTCAAGGGCGCCGCCACGGCCGACGCGGTGGGCATGGCCTTCCCCGGCGGCAAGACGCTGGGCGATCCCGCGCACGTCACGCTGCGCTTTGACGAAAGCTTCATGAAAATGGCCGCGGACGGAAAGCTTTGAACGCATGCGCTGGGTAAACCGACAGATCGGCCGCAGGCAGGCCGTGGCGCTGGGATCGATCCCGATCCTGCTGCTGCTGCTGCTTTATGTGATCCTTGCCGCACAGCGCCATGCGCTGAACCCGGCGGACAAGATCCTGCCGCTGCCATCGGGCATGGCCCGCGCGCTGTGGGCGCAGATGACCACGCCCGATCCGCTTTCGGGCCAGCTGGTGTTCTGGGCCGATACGCTGGCCAGCCTTTCGCGCCTTGGCATGGGGCTTGGCATCGCCACGCTGATGGCGCTGCTGGTCGGGCTGGTGCTGGGCGTGCTGCCCCCGGTGCGCGCCACGCTCGGGCCGCTGGTTACCGGCATCGCGGTGATCCCGCCCATCGCGCTGCTGCCGGTGCTGTTCATCGCGCTGGGGCTGGGTGAAACGTCGAAGGTGGCGCTGATCGTGATCGGCATCGCGCCTGTGATGATCCGGGATATTGCCGCGCATGTGGGCGCCCTGCCGCGCGAACAGATCGTCAAGGCGCAGACGCTGGGCGCGGGCAGCTGGCAGATCCTGCTGCGCGTCGCCCTGCCGCAGGCCATGCCCCGCCTGATCCAGGCGCTGCGGCTGGCGCTCGGCCCGGCATGGGTGTTCCTGATCTCGGCAGAGGCCATCGCGTCCGATGTCGGCCTTGGCTACCGCATCTTCCTCGTCCGCCGCTACCTGTCGATGGACGTCATCATTCCCTACGTCGCATGGATCGCGTTGCTCGCCATCGCCATGGATGTCGCGCTCACCGCGCTCAGCCGCAAGGCCTTCCCCTGGGCACATGGAGCCGGCCGATGAACGCGCTGCTTTCCCTCCGCGACGTGTGGGTCGAATATGGCGACCGCATCGTGCTTGAAAAGGTCGATCTGGATGTGGAGGCTGGCTCCTTCGTCTCCATCGTCGGGCCTTCGGGCGCGGGCAAGAGCACGCTGCTGCGCGTCGTGCTGGGGCAGGAACACCCCACACGGGGCACCATCCTGCTCGATGGCACGCCGCTCGCCCCTGAATGCGGCCCCGATCGCGGCGTGGTCTTCCAACGCTATTCGGTGTTCCCCCACCTCACCGCCGTGCAGAACGTCGCCTTCGGCCTCGAATGCGTCGCCGCGCCGTTCATGGCCCGCCTGTTCGGTGAAAAGCGTCGCGCCGCGCTGGCCGAAGCGGCCGAAATGCTCGCCGCCGTCGGCCTTCAGGACAGCCTCGATCTGTACCCCGCGCAGATGTCGGGCGGGATGCAACAGCGACTTGCCATCGCGCAGGCCCTGATCAAGCGCCCGCGCATCCTGCTGCTCGATGAACCCTTCGGCGCGCTCGATCCCGGCATCCGGGCAGACATGCACGCGCTGATCACCCGGCTGTGGCGCACCTATGACCTCACCATCATCATGGTGACGCACGATATCCGCGAGGCCTTCTCGCTCGGCACCCGCGTCCTCGCGCTCGACAAGCGCCGCCACGATCCGCACGCGCCGCACCGCTATGGCGCCACCGCCGTCTACGACCTGCCGCTCACCAACAAGCCGGTCGAGCCAGAGGATGCCGAACAGGAGAACGCGGCATGAGCAACGAGCCATCCACCCTCGCGCGGCTGAGCATGAGCCTGCCCGCCGACCTGTTCCGCAAGCTCGACATGATGGTGGAGGAACGCCAGCTCCCCTCGCGCTCGCAGCTGATTTCCGAACTGATCCGCCACGCGCTCGCCGCGCACGAAGCCTTCACCCGGCCTGACGAGATGCTCGCGGGCACCATCACGCTGGTCTATCGCGGAGACCGTGGCCGGGTGCGGCATCAACTGGCGCAGACGCAGGCCGATTTCCTCAAAGAAGTCATCTCCACCCAGCACGTGTTCCTTGAAGACGACCAGTCGCTGGAAGTCCTGCTGGTGCAGGGCCCGGCCGTGCGGCTCAAGGACCTGTCGGACGCATTACGCCGGGTGCGCGGCGTCCAGCAGCTCGAACTTGTCACCACCACCGCCCTGCTGCCGCCGCTTTACGAGCAGGACGGCACCACCGGGCGTTCCAGAGGAGCCGCCGCATGACGCAAGTTCTCGCGAACCCCAACGCCGCGCGCGATCACGCGCGCAGCATGGCGGGCACGGTGGTAGAGGCGATGCCGATTCTGCCCCCCGTCGTCGCCGACCTGCCCGATGGCGTGCCGGCCGGCGACTGCGTGTGGGAGGAAACCATCGCGCCCGGCGGCTATGCCACCCGCCGCCTGTCGCGCGGCAGCCGCCTGCGCCTGACCGACCTGAAGGGCGATGCCTGCGCCTCTCTGCTGCTGTTCAATGCCGAAATACCGGCCGAACGGCTGAACGTGGCCGATACGGTCAAGGTCCAGTGGAACGCCTATCTGGGCGCGGGCAAGCTCCTGCTGTCCGACATGGGCCGCGTGATGGCCAGCATCCTTGAAGACACCGCCGGGACCCACGATTGCTTCGCCGGCACTTCCAACGCCGCCACCAACGCCGCGAAGTATGGCGAAGGCCGCAACAGCGGCGCCTGTCCCAACGGGCGCGACCGCTTCCTGCTCGGCGCCGCCAAGCACGGCCTCTCCCGCCGCGACGTGCACCCCTGCGTCACGCTGTTCAAGGGCACGCGGATCGAGGAGGACGGCACCATCACGCCGCTCGTCGGCCCGTTCGAACCCGGCCGGCAGGTGCTGCTGCGCGCGGAAATGGACGTGATCGTGGTCATCGCCAACTGCCCCCACGTGCTCGATCCGCGCGCCGACTACACCGTCACCCCGCTGCGCGTCACCGCATGGCGCGGACCGGTCACGCCCGAAAGCGACCCCGTGCGCACCGCCACGCCCGAAGGCTTGCGTGCTTTCCTCAACACCGAAGACCTCTTCCGCCGCTGAGCGAACCCGAAAGGACGGACTTCATGCCAGCCGATCCCCATCTCGCCGGGCTTTCCGGCCCCGTCGTGCACGACGAAATCGTCCCCGCCCGCGCCCCATGGCTGCACCACATCGGCGCCGGGCAAACGCTGCGCATCGTCGATCTGGAAGGCAACCAGGCGGTCGATTTCCTGCTCTATGCCGCCGCCGACGACAGCGAGCGTTACAGCGCGCAGGATACCGTCGCCGCGCAGGGCAACCTGTTCCTGCGCCAGGGCACCGTGCTGCGGTCCAACGAAGGCCGCCCGATGATGACCATCGCGGCCACCGGCGTCGAATACCACGATACCATCGGCGGCGCGTGTTCGTGCGAAAGCAACACCTTGCGCTATGGCCACCACACCCGCGCGCAGCACGCCTGCGTCGAAAACTTCCTTGAAGCCAACCTTCTGGAAGGGCGCGGCAAGCGCGACATCGTCTCCAACATCAACTTCTTCATGAACGTGCCGGTCGAAGCCGACGGTGCGCTGGGCATCGTCGACGGCATCTCGGCCCCCGGCCTTACCGTAGACCTGCGCGCGGACATGGACGTGATCGTGGTCGTGTCGAACTGCCCCCAGATCAACAACCCGTGCAACGCCTTCAACCCCACTCCAGTCCGGATGATCGTGACCGCATGACCTTTCACACCGTCCTGATCGCCAACCGGGGCGCGATCGCCACCCGCATCATCCGCACGCTGCGCCGCATGGGCCTGCGCGCGGTGGCGGTCTATTCCGAGGCGGACGAAGCCTCGCTCCACGTCTCGGAAGCCGACGAGGCGGTGTGCATCGGCCCGGCGCGCGCGTCCGAAAGCTATCTCAACATCCCCGCCATCATCGCGGCGGCCAGGGCGACCGGCGCCGGCGCCATCCACCCCGGCTACGGCTTCCTTGCCGAAAACGTCGAATTTGCCGAAGCCTGCGCCGCCGCCGGCATCGTCTTCATCGGGCCGACAACCGACAACATCCGCACCTTCGGCCTCAAGCACAGCGCCCGCGCGCTCGCCGCCGCGCACGATGTGCCGCTCGCCCCCGGCAGCGACCTGTTGACCGACGAGGCCGAAGCCATCGCCGCCGCGCACCGCATCGGCTTTCCCGTGATGCTAAAGGCCACCGCCGGCGGCGGCGGCATCGGCATGCGCGTGTGCGAGGATGAAGCCGCCGTGCGCGAAGGCTTCGCCGCCGTCGCCCGCCTCGGCCACGCCAACTTCGGCGACGCGGGCGTGTTCCTTGAACGCTACGTGCGCCGCGCCCGCCATGTCGAAGTGCAGGTGTTCGGCGATGGCGAAGGCCATGTCGTCGCCCTTGGCGAACGCGATTGCTCGCTCCAGCGCCGCAACCAGAAAGTGGTGGAGGAAGCCCCCGCCCCGCTGCTGCCCGAAACGGTGCGCGCCGCGCTGTACGACGCCGCCGTGCGTCTGGGGCAAGCTGCACGCTATCGCTCCGCTGGCACCGTCGAATTCCTCTACGACGCCGAACGCGGCGATTTCTTCTTCCTTGAAATGAACACCCGGCTTCAGGTGGAGCACGGCGTGACCGAGGAAGTGCTGGGCATCGATCTGGTCGAATGGATGGTCCGCGCCGCTGCGGATGACACCACCTTCCTCCACGCGCCCGTCCCTGGGCCAAAGGGCCATTCGGTGCAGGTCCGGCTTTATGCCGAAGACCCCGCGCTCGATTACCGCCCCACCTCCGGCACGCTAACCGCCGTGGATTTCCCCGCCGATATTCGCGCCGAAACGTGGGTCATGGCGGGCAGCGAAGTCAGCGCATGGTACGATCCCATGCTTGCCAAGCTGATCGTCCACGCCCCCACGCGCGAACAGGCCGTGGCCGCGATGCAGGCCGCGCTTGCCGCCACGCGCGTCGATGGGCTTGAAACCAACTTGCGCTGGCTGCGCGAAGTCGTCGCCTCGCCCGCGTTCACCAGCGGCGAGGTTTCCACCCGCGCGCTTGACAGCGTGGCCTTCAACCCGCGCTGCCTGCGCGTGATCGCGGGCGGCACCGCCACCACTGTGCAGGACTGGCCCGGCCGCCAGCACCTCTGGGCGGTGGGCGTGCCGCCCTCGGGTCCGATGGACGACCAGTCCTTCCGCCTCGGCAACCGCGTCGTCGGCAATCCCGAAGGCACCGCCGGGCTGGAAGTCACCGTCACCGGCCCCACGCTCACCTTCACCGCGCCCGCGCAAGTGTGCCTGACCGGCGCGGACTTCGGCGCCACACTGGATGGACAACCCGTGCCGCGCGGCGTGGCGATAGACATTGCCGCCGGGCAGACCCTCGCGCTCGGCCGTTCGCGCGGCGGCGGGATGCGCGGCTATATCCTGTTCGCGGGCGGGCTGGACATCGCCCCCTACCTTGGCAGCCGCGCCACGTTCGAACTCGGCCAGTTCGGCGGCCACGCCGCGCGCCGCCTTGTGGCAGGCGATGTGATCCACCTCGCCGCGCAAGCCACCAGCGCCCCGCTCGAAGCCGTCCCCCTGCCCGATCTGCCGCAAACATGGACCATGCGCGTGCTCTATGGCCCGCACGGCGCGCCCGATTTCTTCACCCCCGATGACATCGCCATGATCGTCGGCGCGGACTGGCAAGTGCACTACAATTCCAACCGCACCGGCGTACGCCTTGTCGGGCCAAAGCCGCAGTGGGCGCGCAAGGATGGGGGCGAGGCGGGCCTCCACCCCTCCAACATCCACGATAACCCTTACGCCATCGGCGCGGTCGATTTCACCGGCGACATGCCGATCATCCTCGGCCCCGATGGCCCGTCGCTGGGCGGCTTCGTCTGCCCGTTCACGGTGATCGCGGCGGATCGCTGGAAGATCGGCCAGCTCGTGCCGGGCGACAGCTTGCGCTTCCACCCCGTCACCATCGCCGATGCCGCTGCGGCGGACGCGGCGCAGGGCCAGCTGCTGTCCACCGGCACCCTGCCCTGGCCCGGCCCGGCACGCAGCATCGCCGACCTTTCGCCCATCCTGCATGAAGTGCCCGAAGCCCCCGGCCGCCCGCGCACCGTCTATCGCCAGCAGGGCGACCGCAATATCCTGGTCGAATACGGCGCCATCGTTCTCGACATCGAACTGCGCATCCGCGTCCACGCGCTGATGACCGAGCTGGAACGCCTTGCCGCGCCCGGCGTGGTCGATATCGTCCCCGGCATCCGCTCGCTGCAATTGCACTTCGATGGCACGGGCATGGACCAGTCCGCCGCGCTCGCCATGCTGATCGCGGCCGAAGAGCGGCTCGGCAACCTTGAAGACTTCACCATCCCTTCGCGCGTGGTCCACCTGCCGCTCAGCTGGCGCGATCCCGCTACGCTGGAAACCATCCAGAAATACATGGGCGCGGTGCGCGACGATGCCCCGTGGTGCCCGGACAACATCGAGTTCATCCGCCGCATCAACGGCCTGCCCGATGCAGCGGCGGTGGAGAACCTGATCTTCGAGGCCAGCTATCTCGTGATGGGTCTGGGCGATGTCTATCTCGGCGCGCCCGTCGCCACCCCGGTCGATCCGCGCCACCGCCTCGTCACCACCAAATACAACCCGGCGCGCACATGGACCCCGCCAAACGTCGTCGGCATCGGCGGGGCGTCCTACGGATCGCCCCTCGCGGACCGCTACGAGGACCTCTGGCGGGCCACCTTCATGGCCATGCCCTTCGGGAACTGCGCGGCCGGCAAGGGCGAGG
>JBDLVU010000021.1:0-32587 GCA_039804665.1 Pseudomonadota bacterium
GGAGGGCTAAATCGGGGTTAAGGGATAGGCCTGTAAAAAGGCTGGATAGACATGCTGGCACAGGTTCGGTTCGCCGCAGCAACGCGCGGTTAAGCCTGATGCGGTAAATGCCTTCGCAACATGGCCGTAATTCTGCGGCAACACGGGTAAGGTCAACAAAGGGCATGGTATCAAGCCAACGCGAATTGCTGATCTGCGATCTGACCCAAAGCTATGCCCCCAAGGGCGGCGGTGTGCGTACCTATGTGGATCGCAAGCTGAAGGCCGGCGCGGCGATGGGCCACGAAGTGGTCGTCATCGCGCCGGGCGAACGCACTTATGTGGAAGAGCGCGGGCCGAACGCGCGCATCGTGTGGCTGAAGTCCACGCTCTTTCCGCTCGACTTCAACTATCGCTACTTCACCGATGTCGACACGCTCTATGCCACGCTGGATATCGAGAAGCCCGATTTCGTCGAGGCTTCGTCCCCCTGGCGCAGCGCCAGCATCATTGCCGATTGGCCGGGCAAGGCGCCGCGCGCGCTGATCATGCACGCCGATCCGCTGTCCGCCTATGCCTATCGCTGGCTTGATCCGGTGGCCAAGCGCGACACCATCGACGGCCTGTTCGACCGCTACTGGCGCCACCTGCGCAAGCTGGACACCGCCTACGACATGATCGTCAGCGCCAGCCCGGGGCTCTCCGCACGGCTGGCGGCGGGCGGGCTGACGCACGTGGTCACGAACCCGATGGGCGTCGATCCCGGCATCTTCACCCCCACGTTGCGCGACGAACGGCTGCGCAAGGGCATGCTGGAACTGTGCGAACTGCCCGAAGACGCCACGCTGCTGCTTGGCGTCGGCCGCTTCGCGCCGGAAAAACGCTGGCCCATGCTGGTCGATGCGGTGACGGCCGCAGGGCACCAGAAACCGGTGGGCCTCGTGCTCGCCGGCCAGGGACGCGATCGCAAATCGATCGAGCGGCGCATCGGCGGCAATCCGCACGTGCGCATCCTTGCCCCGATCACGAATCGCGTCGAACTCGCGCGCGTGATGGCCAGCGCCGACGCGCTGCTGCACGGGTGCGAAGCCGAAACGTTCTGCATGGTCGCGGCAGAGGCTTCGGCCAGTGGCCTGCCGCTGATCGCGCCCGACGAAGGCGGCGCGGCCGACCAGGCGCGCGCCAACGGCGGCTTCATCTACGAATCCGCCAATGCGGCGGCCTGCGCCGAAACCATCGTCGACTATTGCGGCCAGCGCGAAGCGGGCCTTGCCGGCCCCCGCGCCGATATCCCGCCACCGCGCACGATGGACGACCATTTCCGCGAGCTGTTCGCCAGCTACGAACGCCTCGTCGCCGCAGGCCGCAGCCAACAGGCCGCCTGACGCCGGCATTCCCGGCCCGCTGGCCGGATTTTCCGAACCCTTCCTCCACGAAAAAACAGGCGGCGCGAAAAATCGCACCGCCTGCCAAGGTTCAGGGTTGGGGGCGCCCGGTGAGGCACCCCCAGGGAGGTAACTGTCAGAAATTGACCGTCGCGTCGAAACCGAAGGTCCGCGGCGCGTTGAAGTTTGCATAGTCACCCAGCGTCTTGGCGTTGGCGGACGAGCGACGATAGATGTGCGATTCATTCAGCAGGTTGCGCGACCATGCCGAAAGCGTCAGCTTCTGGCCACGGTCGTTCATCGGAATGTCGGCCAGCGCAATGCGGCCGTTCACGATGAAGCTGCTGTCGGTCTTGGTGGTTTCGTTCTGGAACGAATACATCGAGCTGGCATAGTTGGCATCGATGTGGAAGCGCAGCGTGGCGCCCGCACCGCCAACCGGCGTCTCGAAGTCGGCATAGGCCGCCGCGGCGTGTTCAGGCGTGAACACCACGAACACCTGAGTGTAGACCGGCAGCGCCAGCGTGCTGAGGAACGGGTTCAGCGTCGCCGGGATGTGGGTGTAGGTGTAGGCATACGAAGCACCCAGCGTCACGCCCTGGATCGGCTTCACCGTCAGTTCGGCTTCCGCGCCGCGGATCTTCGACGTGCCGGGGGCGTTCGCCGTTTCTTCGGTGTGGAGGTTGTAGGTCGGGCTGGTCGGATCGGTATCGACGTTGTCGAAGTCGATCTGGGTGCCATTGCGGTCCATCATGTAGCCGGCCACGTTCAGGCGGACGTGATGGTCCAGAAGGTCCATCTTGGCGCCCACTTCGTAGGACTTCACTTCTTCGGGGTTGAACGCGCGGAAGACTTGCGAACGCGCGTTCGCACCGCCGGCGCGGTAGCCGGTCGAGTACTTGGCATAAACGTTGACGTTGTCCGCCACGTCATAGGCCAGCGTCACCATCGGATCGAAGCGATCCTTGTCGAAGGTGAAGGGGAAGTTCACCGGCTTGTTCTGCACGGTGGTCAGCGCGCCTTCACGCTTGTCCTTGGTGTAGCGGCCGCCAACGGTGATGTGCAGCGGATCGATCGGCGTCCAGGTCGCCTGAGCGAACGCGGCATAGCTGTGCGCGGTGGCGTGGCTGTCACGCTGGCGCGACCAGTTTTCCGGGTTCCACGTCAGCGCGTCGTTGATGGTGTAGCCCGTGCCGTCGGCGTTCCACTTGTTGGTGGAAGGCGTGGCGGCATATTCGCGCGCGCTTTCGGTGAAGTAGTACAGGCCGAACACGTAATCGACGTGGTCGACGCTGCCGACAGCCTGGAGTTCCTGGCTGAACTGGCGCTGATGCAGGTTCGACAGCGAATAGCGGCTGAAGTTGCCGTTGGGCACGAAGATCGTGCGATGGGCGCCGCCCGAGTTGTCCCACTGCACGGTGTCGACGCCGCGCCATGCGGTGATCGAACGCAGTTCGAGCGAGGGGTTCACCTTGTACTTGATGGTCGAGGTGAAGCCGTGGGTATTGTCGACGCTCGGCTGCTGCGGCACGCCGATTTCGGCAGCGCTCTGGCGGTTGTCACCCGAAACCTTCACCAGCGGCGAAAGCGGGGCGATCATGCCGGTGGGAACCTTGCCGCCATTGGCATTGATCTGCGCGATCGTGGCAATCGGAAGGCCGGTCGGGTTATAGTTGACCAGCTGGCTGTAGAACGGGGTGTTCTCGTCCTTCGCACGGTCATACGACATTTCGACCGAAAGACCGTCAACCGGCTCCCACAGAGCGGTCACGCGGCCGCCCTTGCGGTCGTACTGGTTCCAGCCGGCCTGACCCGCCAGCGGGTTCTTCACGGTCGGGTCCTGATGCTGGACGATACCGTCAAGCTTGAACGCGATGTTGTAGATCTTGGGCAGGTTCACGTGCAGCTCGCCATTGTAGCTGCCATAGTTGCCCGCGCCGGCCGAAACGCGACCGCCGAATTCGCCGGTAGGCTTGCGGGTCACGATGCTGACCGCGCCGCCTTCGGTGTTGCGGCCGAACAGCGTGCCCTGCGGGCCGCGCAGCACTTCGATGCGCTCAACGTCGAGCAGCGCGGCGTTCAGGCCCTGCGAGCGGCCGAGGTACACGCCGTCGATGTACACGCCCACGCCGGTATCACGCGCGGTCTGGTTCTGGTCGAAAGGCACGATGCCGCGGATGCCGACGGTCAGCGCCGACTGGCGGGCTTCGAACGTGGCGACGCGCAGCGAAGGAACCACGCCGTCGGCCAGATCGATCAGGCTCTGCACGTGGCGATCCTTCATCGCCTCGGGAGCGAGGACCGAGATCGAGATCGGGGTCTTCTGGAGGTTCGTCTCGCGCTTGGTGGCGGTGACGACGATTTCGGTCAGGCCGCTGCTGTAGCCGTTGGTGGCGTCGGCAGGCGCGGCGGCCTGCGCGGCGGGAGCCTCGTCAGCCGCGAAAGCCGGCACGGTGCTGAGCGCGATGGCGCCCACGCCCGTCAGCAGGCTGGCACGAACAAGGTTCTGAATGTGCATAACTACCCTCATGTGGCAGGGACGTTTTGTCCCCTGGCGAGGGCGCCAATAGGCTCGAAAAAAAACACTTTTGTGACTGGCGTGTACCGAAATGAGGATTCTTGATTGGGTCTGGACGGCGGTGTGACGAACAAAAAACGCCCAACGCCGGACCCGCGTGGATCCTTCGCAGAAAACCAACGATTTTCCGTCCGAACCCGATTATGTCAGGTTTGTGTACGGGAAACTCATCGTGGTTAAGCCCGGGCCATAACCAATGACATGGGCCAGCCTGCAACGCGCCTAACCCTTCGCAGATGCACACAACATGAACGCAATCGCGGCATTTTTTTAGAGCCACCGCACCGGTTGCGCGAATCGCGTGCCGCCGCCGCCGCTCAGGCCGCGCACCGCTTCTGCTCGACCACCGCATCCCCCAGCGGCGCATCGCGGCCATAGATATCGGGCAGGATCATGATCCGCCCATCAGCCCCGCGCGTCGCGGTGAAATAGGCGATGTACACCGGCATTCGTTGCGGCAGCGGCAGGGTGACCGTGCGGCCGGCCGCCACCGCCGCGTCAATCGCGGCGCGGTCCTGCGCCGGCGACAGCAGCGCGGCGGCGAAATCCAGCGCCTTGTCCACGCGCACGCAGCCGTGGCTGAAGGCGCGCACGTCGCGCTCGAACAACGCCTTGGTCGGCGTATCGTGCAAATAGACGTTGAAGCCATTGGCCATCGCCAGCTTCATCGCGCCCAGCGCGTTCCCCGGCCCGGGCCGCTGGCGATAGCGCCCCCCGCCCCACACATAGCCGCGCGCCCGCGCCAAAGCGGGATGGCGCCGCACCATCGACCCGACGCTTTCGGCCACGATGTTCGCCGGAATGTCCCACCACGGATTGATCGTCACCCCTGTCACCATCGCCGCGAACGAGGGCGTGGGCGACGATGGCTTGCCCACGATCACCCGCCAGTCGCCAACCGGCGTCCCGCCCCGCTCCACCGAAACCGTAAAGGCCGCAGCGTTGACCAGAACATAGTCCGCGCCCAGATCGTGCGGCATCCACCGCCAGCGCTCAAGATTGCGCACCAGCGTGGCCCGCCGCGCCGTGTCGGTTTCCCCCGCCAGCGCCGTTCGCAGCGCGGCGAAGTCCGGATGCGTGGGCTGGAGCGATTCGTACCAGCCATCCAGCGATCCGGCGGCCATTCCCGCGCGCAGCCCGCTCGCAAAATCGATTCCGGCATCGCCGTCCACCACGTGCCACGCCGCACGGTTGCGCGCGGGCGTTGCGCCCAATGCATGCATCCGCGCCAGTTGCAGGGCCAGCGCATCGGCCGCGCGATCCACCGCCGCGCCATCGCCGCCCGCCAGCGCGGCGTTCAGCGCGCCGCAATCGGGCGAAGGCAATCCATACGCCGGGGCCATGTCCGCCCAGTGGCGCAGCGACGCCAGCAACGGGGGCGTCCACGCCGCGCCCGCCTGTGGAGCAACCGATACTGGCGCAGGCGCGACCGCCCCGGGCGTCCCGCCACCCTCAGGCGGCGAAGGCTGCTGCGCATGACACGAAGCGGTGATTGTTCCCATCGAGACAACGGCCAAAGCCGTCCACAGCACGCTTCGCCGCATATGACACTCCATTCTCTTTAATAGTATGCAGGACTGCCCATTATATGACCAAGAGCAAATTTACGGGGTCTTGCACGATGAATCTTGGCCGGCGCCAGTTCCTTGGCGCATGTGCCGGAACCGCAGCCACTCTCCTGTTCCCTCGTTCGGCGGCAGAAGCCGTCGTGCCTTCGCGCGATCGCTGGGGGCCTTGGGGCAGTGGCGTACTTCCGGAAACCACCCTTACGCCGCCGGTGATCGCCGACGCGCCCGCCCTGCTGCCGCGCGCGCTCGCCGCGATGCAGCTGCACGGCGCGCGCATCGCCAACCGCGACATGGTCGGCATCGTCGATTTTTCGGTGCCTTCGCGCACGCCGCGCTTTCATCTGGTGGACCTTGCCGGCGGCAAGGTCGCGTCCACGCACCTCGTCGCGCATGGCAAGGGTTCGGACCCTGCCAACAGCGGCTGGGTGGAACACCTCTCCAACCAGCCCGGCTCCGAGGCTTCGTGCAGCGGCAGCTTCGTCACCGGGCCGACGTACTACGGCAAGCACGGGCGCTCGCGCCGCCTGTTCGGGCTTGATCCGGAAAACAACATGGCCGACGAACGCGGCATCGTCATCCACGCGGCGCCTTATGTCGACGACACAATGGCCGCACGGCAGGGTCGTATCGGCCGCAGCCAGGGATGTTTCGCGGTTTCGCAGTCCGAAATTTCCCATGTGTTGGAAACGCTTGCGCCCGGCAGCCTACTGTTCGCCGCCCGCTGATGCGGTAATCCATGACGACCGTCCTAGAAAGAAGGTGACACGCGCCCCGTTTGCACCAAAGTGTCGCAACGGGTCTTGAACAGCAACTTGTAGCTTCCGCAATGGGTTAGCTGTGCTACCGACCCGCAGATTCCGGTTCGAGCTGCGAGTCCTGCCCTTGCGATACCTTCTTCCGATCCTCTTGCTGTCGCTGCCCCTCGCGGGGTGCGGCGCGGATGCCGACAAGACCAAGCCCCCGATCGTGGTCGGCGTAATCACCGCCCGGGCAGAGGCGGTTCCCCTGATCACCGAACTTTCGGGCCGCACCGAAGCCTCGCTTGTCGCCGAAGTACGGCCGCAGGTGTCAGGAATCGTCACCGACCGGCTGTTTGCCGAAGGCAGCTGGGTCAAGGCCGGCCAACCGCTCTACCAGATCGATTCGCGCCTTTATGCCGCCTCCAACCAGCAGGCCCGCGCCGCGCTCGCCAGTGCCGAGGCAACGGTCGAGGCGAACCGCCTGAAGGCCGAACGCTATCGCACGCTCAGCGCCGAAGGCGGCGTCAGCCGGCAGGATGCGGCCGACGCGCTCGCCACCTATAACCAGAGCCGCGCCGCCGTGGCGCAGGCCCGCGCCGCGCTTGCCAGCAGCAGCGTGAATCTCGGCTTCACCCGCGTCGTCTCGCCCATCAGCGGGCGCATCGGGCGGTCCAGCGTCACCAAGGGCGCGCTCGTCACCGCCAGCCAGGCCGATGCGCTGGCCAAGGTCCAGCGGCTTGATCCGATCTGGGTCGATATCCAGCAGTCGAGCGCCGATTTCATGGCGCTGCGCCGCGCGCTGAAAAGCGGCAAGCTTGCCGCCGACGCCTCTGCCCCGGTCACCATCGTGCTCGCCGACGGCACCGCCCTCTCCACCGCGGGGAAGCTCGACTTCGCCGACATCGACGTGAACGAGCAGACCGGCACCGTCACCTTGCGCGCCACCGTGCCCAATCCTTCGGGCGATCTGCTGCCCGGCCTGTTCGTGAAAGCCCGCCTGACGCAGGGACTGGTGCCCAACGGCATCCTGATCCCGCAATCGGCGGTCACGCGCGATCCGCACGGCCGCGCGCAAGTGCTGGTCGCCAACGCGAAGAACCAGGTGGAACAGCGGCAGGTCACGGCCGACAACGCGGTCGGCTCCAACTGGCTCGTGACCGACGGGCTGAAGCCGGGCGAGCGGGTGATCGTCGAAGGACTGCTAAAGGCCAAGCCCGGCGCGAGCGTGAAGGTCGTCCCCGCCCTCGCCCGCTCCGCCGAGAAGTAAAGGCGCCGCGATGCTCAGCCGCTTTTTCGCGCACCGGCCGATCTTTGCGTGGGTCCTTGCGATCGTCGTGATGGCGGCGGGCACGCTTGCCGTCACCACGATGGGCGTGGAGCAATACCCCGACATCGCCCCGCCCACGATCAGCGTCAGCGCCAATTACCCCGGCGCCGATGCCCAGACGATTGAAAACAGCGTCACGCAGGTGCTGGAACAGCAGCTGAAGGGCATCGACGGGCTGCTCTATTTCACCTCCACCAGCAACAACGGCCAGGCGCAGATCACCGCAACCTTTGCCAAGGGGGTCGATCCCGATACCGCGCAGGTGCAGGTGCAGAACGTGCTGCAACGCGCGCTCACCCGCCTGCCCACGCAGGTCCAGCAGCAGGGCCTGAACGTCAACAAGGCGCAGTCAGACTTCCTGCTGATGTTCGCGCTCTACGACAAAAGCGGCAAGAGCGACGTGGCCGACATCGCCGACTATCTGGCGATCCACTTCCTCGATCCGATCTCGCGCGTCGAAGGCGTGGGCAATGCCGACGTGTTCGGCTCGCAATACGCCATGCGCATCTGGCTCGATCCGGTGCGGCTGGCGGCAGCCAGCCTGATGCCGTCCGATGTCACCGCCGCGCTTCAGGCGCAGAACACGCAGGTTTCCGCCGGCGAAATCGGCGCCCAGCCCGCGCCCACCGGGCAGCAGCTCAACGCCACCGTCACCGCGCGCTCGCGCCTGCAGACCATCGACGATTTCCGCAATGTCATCATCAAGACGCAGGTCGATGGCTCCAGCGTCCGGCTGAAGGACGTGGCCCGCGTCGAGATGGGGATGGAGAACTACTCCTCGATCTCCAAGCTTGACGGTTACCCCGCCACAGGCCTGTTCGTGAACCTCGCCTCGGGCGCGAACGCGATGAAGACCTCGCTCGCGGTAAAGGCCAGGATCGCCGAAATCGCCAAGGACATGCCGGCCGAATACGCCATCGCCTATCCGCGCGATACCAGCACCTTCGTCAAGATCTCGATCGAGGAAGTGGTCAAGACCCTGCTCGAAGCGGTCGTGCTGGTCGTCATCGTGATGTACGTGTTCCTGCAGAACTGGCGCGCCACGCTGATCCCCGCCATCGCAGTTCCGGTCGTGCTGCTCGGCACGTTCGGCATCCTTGCGGCGGTGGGCTACACGGTCAACACGCTCACGATGTTCGGCATGGTGCTGGCCATCGGCCTGCTGGTCGACGACGCCATCGTGGTGGTTGAAAACGTCGAACGCGTGATGGCCGAGGAACATCTCAGCCCGCTCGAAGCCACCGTAAAGTCGATGGACGAGATCACCTCGGCGCTGATCGGCATCTCGCTGGTGCTCTCGGCCGTGTTCATCCCCATGGCCTTCTTCGGCGGCTCCACCGGCGCCATCTATCGCCAGTTCTCGGTCACCATCGTTTCGGCGATGGCGCTGTCGGTGGCGGTCGCGCTGATCCTCACGCCCGCGCTGTGCGCCACGTTGCTCAAGCATACCGACAAGCCGCAGGGCCGCTTCTTCACCGGGTTCAACACCCGCTATGCCCGCCTGCAATCGGGCTATGAAAGCCGCCTCGTCCGCTTCGTCGGCCGGCCGCTGCCGTGGGTCGTGGCGTTCTTCCTCATCTGCGGCGCGGTGGCGTTCCTGCAATCGCGCCTGCCCACCAGCTTCCTGCCAGAGGAAGATCAGGGCAACATGACGATGAGCATCACGCTGCCCCCCGGCTCCACGCTGGAACAGACGCTCGCCTTCGAAGCGCGCGTGTCGGACTATATCCTCAAGACCGAATCCGCGACCGTCGATCACATCTTCATGGCCGCCGGCCGCAGCCAGATGCAGGGCAACGCGCAGAACATCGGCCAGGGCTGGATGATCCTCAAGCCGTGGGACGAACGCACCGATGCACAATCGACCGCCGCCGCAATCACCCGGCGCCTGAACAAGCACTTCGCCAGCGAACTGGCGGGTCAGGTCGTCGTGCTTGCGCCGCCCGCCATCCGCGGCCTTGGTCAGTCGGCGGGTTTCGAAATGTGGCTTCAGGATGCCGGCTCGCAGGGCAAGGACACGCTTACCGCCGCGCGCAAACAGCTGGCCGAAGACGCCAACGCCGACCCGAAGCTCTCGCAGGTCCGCTTCGGCGGGATCGAGGACACCGCGCAGCTCAAGGTGGATCTCGACGACGATGCCGCCACCGCGCTGCAAATCTCGCCGTCCGATGTGAACAGCACCATCTCCACCGCGTGGGGTGGCACCTATGTCAACGATTTCGTCGACCGGGGCCGCGTCAAGCGCGTCTATGTGCAGGGCGATGCGCCCTATCGTTCCGCCCCCACCGACATGGGCCAGTGGTACGTGCGCGGCAAGAATGGCGAGATGGCCCCTCTGTCCGCCTTCGCCAACGTGCACTGGACCGTGGGCTCGCCGCTGCTGCGCCGCTTCAACGGCATCCCCGCGCAGCAATTGCAGGGCACCGGCGGCCCCGGCGTCAGCTCGGGTCAGGCGATGAACGAGATCGAGAAGCTGGCGAACCAGCTCGACGGCGGCTTCACCGTCGCATGGTCGGGGCTGTCGTATCAGGAACGCGCCACCAGCAGCCAGACTGGTCTGCTCTATGGCGCCTCGATCTTCTTCATCTTCCTGTGCCTTGCCGCTTTGTATGAAAGCTGGACGGTGCCGGTGGCGGTGCTGATGGTCATTCCATTGGGCGTGATCGGCGCGATTCTGGCGGTCACCGTGCGCGGGTTCGACAACGACATCTATTTCCAGGTCGCGCTGCTCACCACGATCGGCCTGTCCGCGAAGAACGCCATCCTGATCGTGGAATTTGCCGAAGCCGCGCTCGCCCGGGGGATGTCCGCCCGGCAAGCCGCGATGGAGGCCGCGCGCCTGCGCTTCCGCCCGATCGTGATGACCAGCGTCGCCTTCATCGCCGGCGTCGTGCCGCTGGTGCTGGCGAGCGGCGCCGGCGCCAACGGCCGCCGCGCCATCGGCACGGCGGTTCTGGGCGGCATGATCACCGCCACGGTGCTGGCGATCTTCTTCGTGCCGTTGTTCTTCGTGCTGGTGAAGCGCGCCTTCCGCCGCAAGGTGAAGGACAATCCCGCCACGCCCGGCCAGCCGACGGAGATCCCGGCATGATCCGCCTGCGCCCCCTTCTCGCAGCGTTGCCGGCGGCCAGCCTTGCCGCGTGCAGCATGGTCCCGCGCTATGACCAGCCCGCCGCGCCGGTGCCGCCCGCCCTGCCGCAAGGCCCGGCCTATCCGGCTCTGGCTGCGGGCGAGACCCGCGTCGACACCATCGGCTGGCAGGCCTTCTTCACCGATTCCCGCCTGCAACAGGTGATCGCGCTGGCGCTGGCGCAAAACCGCGATCTGCGCGCCACTGTCGCCCGCGTCGAACAGGCCCGCGCGCAATACCGCATCCAGCGCGCGGGGCAGCTTCCCACCATCACCGCCAGCGCGGGCGCCAGCGCCACGCACGGCACCAGCACCTCCGGGCAGGTCAACACCGCGTCCACCGGCACCACCGAAATCTACAGCGCCAGCGGCAGCGTTTCCTCGTTCGAACTCGATCTGTTCGGGCGCAAGGCCGCGCTCAGCCAGGCCGCTTTCGAAACCTACCTATCCAGCGACGAAGGCCGCAAATCCGCGCAGATCGCGCTCGTCGCGGAAACCGCCACCGCGTGGCTCACCCATGCCGCCACCGCCGATGCGCTGTCGGTCGCGCGCGAAACGCTGCGCAGCCGCGAACAGACCCTCTCCGTCAGCGGCAAGCGCGAACGCGAAGGCATCGGCACCGCACTGGAGGTGGCGCAAGCGCAAACGCAGGTGGACACCGCCCGCGCCGACGTGGCCGACTACACCACATCGCTTGCGCAGGCGAAAAACGCGCTGGACCTTCTGGCCGGCGCCCCGGTCCCGGTAAACCTGCTTCCCGAAACGCTCGGTGCCGGCGACCAGCTCCGCCTGTCGCTGCCCGTCGGCCTCGATTCCACGGTCCTCCTGCGCCGGCCCGACGTTCTTTCCGCAGAACACACGCTCAAGGCCGCCAACGCCGATGTCGGCGCCGCGCGGGCCGCATTGTTCCCGTCGATCTCGCTCACCGGCCTACTCGGCCTTGCCAGCGACAGCCTGTCCGGCCTGTTCGACGGCGGCCTGTTCCGCTGGAGCGCCAGCGGCACCGCCGCGCAGACCATCTTCGACGGCGGCGCCAAGGCCGCCTCGCTCGCCGGGGCCAAGGCCACGCGCACGGCGGCCGTCGCCACCTATGAAGGCGCGATCCAGTCCGCCTTCCGTGACGTGGCCGATGCGCTCGCCCGGCGCGGTACCATCGAGGCAAAGCTCGCGGCCGAACAATCGCTGGCAGACAACGCCGCCAAGGCCGCGCGCATCTCGCAGTCGCGTTTCTCGGCCGGCATCGCCAGCTATCTCGAACCGCTCGACGCACAGCGCACCGCCTATTCCGCGCGGCAGGCGCTCGTCGCCGCGCGGCTTCAGCGTGCCACGAACATGGTCACGCTCTATCGCGTGCTGGGTGGAGGCCTGACGCCGTAAAACGGCGCGAACGGTACATCCAAAGCGGGGCGGTTACGGAGGCAACGCTGCTTGCGAGCGGGGCCTCCGTGGCACCACACTACGTGCATGACCGCAGTTGCACCCCTTATCCCGGCCGAGCCCTCCCCCCGGCATCGCCGGCGCCCTGCCGCCGCCGCACACGCGGATTGGGCACGGCTGCGGACGGTGGCGCGCATGGTCATCGACACGCAACCCGCACCGCGCTGGCACGATACGGGCTTTGACTCCCGCTACCGCGCCGCCTGCCACTTCCTCGCGCTCGTCCGGCCCGAAGCGCTCGCCGATTTCGGCGCCGGCCTCGCCCGCCTGCAAACCCGCGCCGATTTCACCCCCTGCGTCGAACGTGCGCTGATCGATCGCACCACGCTGGCCGCGCTGCGGACAGAGGCGGACCACCTCGCCGCCACGCGCCCCGAACATCACGATTCCGAACGGATGGGCCGCACCGTGGTGCACGATTCGCTGCCCTTCGCCGATCTTGCGCTGCGCCTCGCCCCGCTGGTCGGGCGCCTCGCGGGCGAAGCGGTGGAACCCGCGTCCAACCTCCTCGCGCTTTACGGGGCAGAGGGACGATGCCCTGTCCACCGCGACGAACCCGCCGCCAAGTGGACACTCACGCTCTGCCTCGCGCAGGACGAACCCTGGCCGCTGCACGCCGCCCGCGTTGCCCCATGGCCAACGCCTTCGGGCAGTCGCACCTTCACCCCAGCGCAGGCCATGGCCGATCTCGCGCTCGGCTTCACCCCGCTGGTCACCGCGCCGGGCGATGGCCTGCTCTATTCGGGCAGCGCGCAGTGGCACTACCGCGCCCCGCGCCTCACCCCCAATCCTCACGCCCGCGCGGTGCGCCCCGCGTTCTGCCACCTGCTGATGCTGCATTACCGGCCCGCCCGCTCCGCCGATCTCGTCGATCCGTACCGCTGGGCGCCCCACTTCGGCCTGCCCGAACTTGGCGTGCTGATTGAGGAACACGACCGCATCCACCCCGGCCCGCGCGGGTAGGCGGGCCATGCCTGCCTGGCAGATCTTCGGCCTCACGCTCGTTGCGCCGCGCCCCATCGCCGGGCTGGAACCCTGCGCGGTGGAAGGCCACTGCGCGCCCGACGTCACCATCGTGGAAGCGCCCGTGGCGATGCCGCCCGCCACCGCCTCGGACGATTGGATAGACCTCGCCGCCCACCCCGGTGGCCTGTACCTGTCCATCCGCGATGTCGCCCGCTTTCATGTCGAGGCGGGCCGCCGCATCGCCATCGACCGCGCGCCCGGCGCCACCGACGCGGAAGTGGACGTGTACCTCACCGGCACGGTCATCGGCGTCCTGCTGCACCAGCGCGGCCTGCTGCCGCTGCACTGCAACGCGGTGAGCATCGGCGGCGCGGCATTCCTGTTTTGCGGCGATTCGGGCGCGGGAAAATCCACGCTCGCCGCCTGGTTTGAAGCGCGCGGCCATGCCATTCTGACCGACGATCTCTGCGCGGTGCAAGTCGGCGCCGGTCCGCCACTGGCGCTCGCCGGCATGCCGCGCCTGCGTCTGTGGCGGCAGTCGCTCCACCTGCTCGGCCGCTCGCCTGCGGGCCTGCGGGCCCTCCCGTGGGATGACGACAAGTTCGAAGGCGCCATGCGCGCAGCCCTCCCGTCGCACCCCCTGCCGATCGCCGCGATCTACCACTTGCGCGGCGCTGAGGAAGACGCGCCCGAACCGGGCATCACCCCGGTGAAAGGGCTGGCCGCCGCCGAAGTCGTCACCGCCAGCATCTATCGTCGCCGCATCGCCGATCACATCGGGCGCACGCCGGGCTATCTCGCGGATGCGATGGCCATCGTGCGCACGGTGCCGGCTTTCGCCTTTCGCCGTAGCTGGGACCTTTCCCGATTCGAAGAAGAGGCGCTTGCTGTCGAAGCCCACGCTTTTGCCGCAGCGCAGCATCATGCCGACGGCCTTCCCGCGCGCACCCGGGCGGACTTTGCCCGATGATCACGTATATATACGTAAATTATTGCTCGGGATCGGTTGGAGGTGCGGGGGATGGCCCCGTAACGGTTGCAACACAGGCCTGCTGCGCTTGTTGGGATAATGGGAATTACTTAGCGTACATCAGTCAAGAAGGGCCGAATTTCTCGAAATCCGTCTCCTTCATGGCATCCGAGCCAAGGCTCAACGTGTGAGGCAGCAATGACCGACCAGACCACCGCCCGCGAGGGCCATACCATGCTCGCATGGGAACGGCCGGCGATCCTGCGCATGGCCGCCGCTGATGCGGAAGCCGTGAAGCCGGGCGTCCACGCCGACGGCAAAAGCGGCTTGGCCCGCAAGTCCTGACGGGCACACCCTGATGGACCGGCCGGCGCGGGTCTGAACCCCCGCGCCGGCCACCCCCACCCCCTGTCGCCCGGCCCGCGCCACCAACCGGGCAGGCGCCTGACCGAACCAGCCCCGCACTGCGCGCCTTGCGCTTCCGGCGCTGCCGACCTGCGCCGGTCCGCCCGATGGAGACGACACATGACCATGCTGGCCATGACACCCGTGCCCCCCGACACCGGATCGGGTCCCCGGACGGACTCCGGGTTCGACCGCCCGGTGCAGCAATCACCCGCCGCCACCACCGCGGAAATCGACGGCCAGCTCGTCGCGCTCGACATGAACAGCGGCACCTGCTTCGGCCTTAACCGCGTCGCCACGCGCGTCTGGCAATTGATCGCAACGCCCGCTTCGCCGCGCCAGATCGTTACCGTGCTGCTCGGCGAATACGATGTCGATCCGCAGACTTGCGCCGAACAGGTCGCCAGCCTCGTCAACGAACTGGTCGAAATCAGCCTCGCCGTCCCGGTCCTCTGATCGCGCAGCCATGACCGCGATCCTTGCCGCCTTCCACCGCACCAGCGACGATCACGCCGCGCGCGCGGATGCGGATCGCATGGCGCTGGCGCTGGCGCGATACGGCGCGCTACCGCCTCTGTTCCGGCATGAACCCGCGCCCGGCGGCGGCGCGATCGCCCTCGCAAAGCGGCTGATGCCGCTGCTTCCCGAAGACCGTTATCCCGATCCGCTGGCGTCTGCGCCCTCGCCCACGCGCCCGGCCTCGCGCTGGACCGTGGCGGCCGACGTGCGCCTTACCGACCGCACAGGCCTCGCCGCATCGCTGGGTCTTGCCGAAACGCTTGCCGCCACCACGTCCGATGCCCTGCTGGTCGCGCTCGCGCTGGACCGCTGGGGCGATGACGCCTTCGCCCGGATCGAAGGGCCCTTTGCCGCCATCGCGTTTGATGGCGAAACCGGCCGAATCCTGATGGCGCGCGATTTCGCGGGCGAACGCCCCTTGCTGTTCCACCGTTCCGACGCGGGCCTGTGGGCCGCCTCGATGCCCGAAGGGCTGCTTGCCCTGCCGCACGTGCCCACCGGGGCGGATCAGGCGGGCTATGAAGCCTATCTCCGCGCCATCGATTTCGGCGGCAGCCGCACGCCCTATGCCGGGCTAGAACGCGTCTGCCCCGGGCACCTCGCCATCTACGATCCGCGGACCGGGCAGGTCACGCAATCGCGGCACTGGCAGCCGAACCTCACCCCGCTGCGCCTCCCGCGACAGCAGGACTATGAAACCGCGCTTGCCACCACGCTCGATCGCGCCGTCGCCGCCAGCCTGCGCGGGGTTGAGGGGGAGGTTGGCGCCCATCTCAGCGCCGGGTTCGATTCCACCGCCGTCGTCGTCACCGCCGCGCGCCAGCTCGCCGCGCGCGGGGGCCGCGTCGTCGCCTTCACCGGCGTACCACGCCCCGGCATCGTGCCCCCGCTGCCCGCGCACATGCTGGCGGACGAAGGCCCGCTTGCCGCCGCCACCGCCGCGTTCCATCCCAACATCGATCATGTCCGTGTCGCCGCGCAGGCCGGCCCGCTCGAAGGCATGGAGCGCGCGCTGCCGCGCAGCGCCATGCCCGTGCCCAACGTCTGCAACCTGCCGTGGATCGACGCCATTGCCCAGACGGCGCAACGGCGCGGCCTCACCGTTCTGCTCCATGGCAGCGCTGGCAACGCCACCATCAGCGAATCCGGCGTGGCCGCCCTGCCCGAACTGCTGCGCGCCGGGCGGCTGATCGCATGGGCGCGGCTCGGGCACGGGCTGGTGCGCAATCGCTGGATGCGCTGGCGCGGCGTGCTGTGGAACTCGCTGTCCCCGCTTTTGCCGCGCGCGCTGTGGCACGGGATCGAGCGCGCTGCCGGGCGTGAGCCGCTGCCCGTCCGGCGCTATTCCGCCTTGCGGGATGAAGCCTACGCCGCCGGCCCCCGCCTGCCCGATTCCCGCCCGGGCATGGCCACCAGCCTTGAAGATCGGCTGGCCATCTTCCGGCAGGATCAGGGTTGCCTGCTCAAGGCCGATCTGGCGCAATGGGGGCTGGATTTGCGCGACCCCACGGGTGATCGCGCGCTGGTCCAGCTTGCGCTGCGCATTCCGGTCGAACGCCTCGTCTGGGGCGGCCAGCCGCGCGCCATCCTGCGCAAGGTGCTGGCCGGCCACGCTCCGCCCGAGGTCATCGACAGCCGCCTGCGCGGCTATCAGGCGGCCGATTGGGTGCAGGCGCTCCATGCCGAACGCGCCGGGCTCCGCGCCGAAATGGAAAGCCTCGCCCGCTTCGAACCCATCGCGCGCGTGGTCGATATCGCCCGGCTGACCGCGCTGGTCGATGCCATGCCCGCCCCGGATTCGCCCGCGTGGGGCGATCCGGCGGTGGAGGCGGATTATCGCTATGCTATGCTGCGCGGCGTCTCGGCCGCGCGCCACATGCGCATGGTGGCGGGCAGCAATGCCTGACCCCCTGAATCTCCTCGCCAAGCTTCGCCGCTGCCCTCCGGCCGACCGCGCGCTGCTGGCCGAAGCGTTCGTGCTGCTGCTCATCGCCGCGCCGTTGCTGCGCCTGCTGCACTTCCGCACGATCGGCCGCCTCGTCTCGCGCGCCCTGCCCGGCCCGCCGCGCCACGATCCCGCGCTGATCCGCCGCATCGGCTGGGCGGTGGACCGTGCCGCGCGTCGCAGCCCCTTGCGCGCGCTCTGCTTCGAACAGGGCCTTGCCGCGCAATGGATGCTGCGTCGGCGCGGGATCGATTCCACACTGCTGTTCGGCGCCGCCCCGCGCGCCAACGGCGCTCGCCCGATCGACGCGCATGTCTGGGTTCAGTCCGCCGGACAAGACGTGTGCGGCACGCCCGAACCCGGCCGCTACGCCGTCCTCGCCACCTTCCCCGCCGGCCGCACCACCCAAGCAGGGGCCGCGCCGGCATGATGGCCCCACGCACATCCGAACTGGCCTTCGTCACCGCTGCCTGCGCCTGGCCGCGCCTGCCCGGCGACATTGCCACGCTCCACGGCTGCGCACGCGCGGAAATCGACTGGCCGCTCGTCACCCGCCTTGCCACCACACACCAGGTCACCGCGCTGGTCGCCGACGCGCTTGCCCTTGTCGAAGCGCCGCGCCCGGCACGCGCCGCCCTTGCACAGGCCGCCCACCCGCTGCTTGGCGAAGCGCTGCGCCACGCGCACGAAACACACCGCCTCGTCGCCCTGCTCGATGCCGCCGGCATCCCCGCCACCGTGCTGAAGGGCGCCGCCACCGCCATCACCGCGTTCGGGCGGCAGGGCCTGCGTGAAGCGATCGACATCGACCTGCTGGTCGCGCCCGATCTGGTTCCGCCCGCGCTCGCCACCCTTCTGCGCGAAGGATACCATGTCGAAGGCGATTTACGCGCGGCACGGCAACGCGGTCACAAGGACCTGCTGCTTTACCACCCGGGCCGTGCCGTCACGCTCGAACTGCATTGGCGCCTGTTCCAAAACCCGCGCGTCCTTCCCGTCCCTACGGACCGCGTGCCAGTGGCCGTTCTGCCGGGCCGCGATGTGCCCGCGCTCGCCCCGCTCGACGAAGCGCTCTACTTGTGCTGCCACGGCGGCGAACACGGCTGGGCAAAGCTGAAATGGCTGGCCGACATCACCGCCCTGCTGCGCGCGGGCCGCGTCGATGCCACCGCGCTTTATGCCCATGCGCGCAGCCGCCGCCTTGCGCGGATGGTCGGCCCCGGCCTGCTGCTCGCCCACCGCCTGCACGCCACCCCGCTGCCCGAAGCGCTGGCGGCGGACCTCGTGGGCGATTGGCGCATGCGCTGCCTTGGCTCGATGGCATGGTCCGCGCTGGCGGGCGATGAAGACGGACTGCCGCTTGAACAGCGCCCCCGCGCCACCACGCTCAAGAACCTTTCGCACTACCTGTTCTCGGCCGATCCACGCCGCCTGTGGCACGAAGCCCGCTACGATCTGCTTGATCGCCCGCCGGGGCAAAGCCTTCCTCGCCGCCTTGGCACGCTCGCCACGCGCCTGTTCCGTCCCCGGGCGCACCCCGCATGACGATGCGCAGGAACTGCCGCGCACACGGGCGCAAAAGCCTTGCGCCCACCCCGCGCATCCTGTGCCTGTCAAAGGCCCACGGCTTCCCATCGCCATGAAAATCGCCCTGCTCAACGTCAAATACAGCCCGAACCTCGGCGACGGGCTTCTGGCCGAATGCCTTGAGCGCGAACTGGAGCGTGCGCTGCCCGGCGCGCAGGTCTTTTCCATCGATCTCGCCGGGCGCCGGGCGTGGCCCTTGCCCGGCCCCAGCCGCCGCGCCCGCGCCATCGCCTTGCTCGAAGCGCTGCCCCAGTGGGCGCGGCGCGCGGCCGTGCGGCTTGCACTGGCGCTGCTCGTCCGCCTGCGCCTGCGCCGCCATGTCGCACGCCGGTTGCACGGCTGCGACGCGGTTGTCGTCGGCGGCGGCAACCTGCTCACCGACGCCGATCTCAACTTCCCGATGAAGCTTGCCGGCGCGCTGGCGGAAACGCGCCGCCGCCGCCTGCCCGTGGCGGTCCACGCCGTCGGCGCCAGCCGCGCGTGGTCGCCATCGGGCCGGGCGCTGTTCGCCCGCGCGCTGGGCGCGGTGCCGCTTGCATGGGTCAGCCTGCGCGATTCGCGCTCGCAACAGGCATGGGCCGATCAGCTGGAAAGCGCAGGACTCCCCCCCGCCCGTCTGGCGCGCGATCCGGGCCTGCTGGCAAGCCGGCACTGGCCTGCCGCGCCGCCGCCGCCCGATGGCCCGCGCGCGGGGCTGTGCATCACCGCGCCGATGGCGCTGCGCTATCACGCCGATGGCCCCCCGGCGCCAGATAACCTTGCCGCATGGTATGGCGATGCTGCACGCGCGCTGGTGGAGGAAGGATTCACCGTCGCGCTGTTCACCAACGGCAGCCCGGAAGACCGCGCCTACCTTGCCCACCACGGCCCCGGCTGGATCGCCCAGGCGCGCGGTCCGGTCACGCTGACCAATCCCTTTGCCGATCCCGCCGCGCTCGCCGGCTTCATCTCCACCTGCGCGCTCGTGGTGGCGCATCGCATGCACGCCTGCATCGCCGCGCACAGCTATGGCATCCCCACGATCGGCCTGTCGTGGGACGTCAAGCTGAACAGCTTCTTCGATCTTGCCGGCCGCGCGAATTTCATCGCCGAAACCCATTGCTGCCCGCCCGAAGCCCTGCGCGCGCTGGTTCGCCGCGCGATGGCCACCGGCGTCGATCCTGCTGCGCGCGATCGCCTGATTGCCGAGGCCCGCGCCGATGTTGCCGCGATGGCAACCCGCCTTGCGCACCACGCCGCCCGGCCTGCCCCGCGCCCGGCAACCTCACCCCTTCCGCAAAAGGCGCACGCATGACGCCCGATCGCATCGTCATCCTCAACGATCTGTCGCGCCCGCTGGGCGGTGCCAGCGCGCTCGCCGTCGCCTCGGCCCGGGCGTTCGTGGCGCGGGGTCATGCCGTCACCTTCCTCGCCGGCGACCACGCCGACCTGCTGCCCGGCGTCGCCACCGTCAGCCTCGGCCAGCCCCGCCTGCTCGACAGGCCACCCCTGTCCGCGCTGGTCGATGGCCTGTGGAACCGCGCCGCCGCACGCATGGTGCGCGATTGGATCGCCACGCACGATACCCCCGGCACCGTTTATCACCTTCACGGCTGGTCGCAGATCCTGTCGCCCTCGGTGCTTGCCGCGCTGGCCCCGGTGCGTGCACGTCTGGTGATTTCGGCGCACGACTTCTTCCTCGCCTGTCCCAATGGCGCCTTTGCCGATCTGCGCACCGGGGCGGTCTGCCACCGCACGCCGTTGGGGGGTGCCTGCCTTGCCGCCGCGTGCGACCGGCGGGGCCGCGCGCACAAGCTTTGGCGCCTCGCCCGCGCCGCCGTGCAGCGGCTCGCGCTCGATCCGGCGAAAATGCCCCCCATCCTTGCCATCCACGAAGGGATGCGCCCGTTCCTGCGCCGCGCCGGCATTCCCGATGCGGCGATCCACGCGCTGCCCAATCCGGTCGTGCCGTTCAGCCAGCAACGCATCCGCGCCGAACTCAACCGCGAAGTGCTGTTCGTCGGCCGGCTTGAAGAGACCAAGGGCCCCGACCTCGCGCTCGAAGCCGCGCGCCGGGCCGGCGTTCCGATCACCGTCGTCGGCGATGGCGCGATGGCGCAGGTCCTGCGCCGCCGCTGGCCCGAAGCGCGCTTTACCGGCCGCCTTGCGCCAGATCGGATCGGCGCGCTCGCCCGCCGCGCGCGGCTGCTGGTCATGCCCAGCCGCTATCCCGAACCGTTCGGCCTCGTCGCGACCGAGGCGCTGCGCAGCGGCCTGCCCGTGGTGTTGCCGCCCAGCGCGTTGCTCGCCGCCGATATCCAGCGTGTTGGCGCCGGCCTTGCAGTCGACCCGCGCGATACCCCGGCCTTCGCCGCCGCGTTGCGCCGCCTTGATGAAGATGATGCGATGGTGGCCGGGATGAGCGAGGCGGCGTTCACCCGCACCGCCGATCTCGCGCTGTCGCCCGATGGCTGGATCGATGCACTGCTCGGCCATTACGCCGCGCGACTGGCGCTATCCCGAACTCCCGCGCACGGTCAGGCCCCGGATCAGGCTTCACCCGGCTCCACGGTGATGACGACCGGCGCGTGTCGCGCGGCAGAGGCCGCGCCGCGGCCCATCGGCATGACGCCAGGCGACCACGCACGGCGATCCAGTTCGCCCAGCGGACGGTAGGGATTGGACCGCGCCAGACCGCGCAGATATTGCACCTTCAGCGGCACGATCACCAGCGCCAGCGTCGCCACAGAAACCGCCCAGCGCCACAGCGCGAAGTGATGGCTTTGCGAAGCCGACATGAACTCGGCCGTGGTCATCCAGACCGCCGCCGCGCCCAGCAGTTCCGATCCGCGCTGGTCGGGCACGGCCAGCAGCAGGCACACCGCCAGAACGAACGCGGCAATCCCTGCCGTTTCGACAGTCAGCCTGTCGGTGACATAGGCCGCCGTCATCACCATCGCCGTCAACATCGCCAACACCTTGGCAACGCGCACGATTTGAAGCGGGGTCACAAGGGCAATCAGGCTCTTCATGGGGGCGTCATGCCCCACCCGGCTTCAAGGAACACTTGCGCGCAATGGTTAACGCAGCGGAAACGATATGCGCAGATTCCTCAGTAGTTGCTCGGATACGGCCCTAATTTTGCGCAAAGCGGAGGGGATCGGTGATAGCTGGATGGCCTTCGTCGGGGATTGAAGAGGGCATTTTGGGGATGAACCGGCATCACCGCAGTTTACGCGGGGCAACAGCACTCGCCGCAACGGTTTACGCGCTGCTGAACGGCAGCCTCGCCGGCGCGCAGGCGGTCGTCGACATACGAATGGAACGCGATACCGTTTCCGCCCGCTCGCGCCCCGGGTTCGAATCGCAAGGGCGGGCGTTTGGCGGGTTCAAGCTGCAACCGTCGGTCACCGTGGCGACCTTGGCTACCGACAATCTCTATGCCCGCCGCGATGTGAAGGTATCGGACGTGTCGGTTTCGGTGCAACCGGCGCTGTCGCTGCAATCGCAATGGGCCAAGCACGCGCTGAACCTTTCGGCCAGCGCCACCGTGGACCGCCACCCTTCGCACAGCATCGAGAACATCGAACGATTTGAAATGGCGGGCGACGGGCGCATCGATGCCGGCACCGGCACCCACATCACGGCAGAGGCCGGCTTTGCCCGCCGCATCGAACCGCGCGGCACCACGGGCGATACGCTGTTCGGCGCAAAGCCCATTGCCTATACCCTGCTCACCGGCGGACTGGGGTTTGAACAGGAATTCGGCCGCACGCGCCTCAGCCTCACCGGCCAGTACGAACGCTACCGCTATCTCGACCGGCGGCTGGGCAACGTG
This sequence comes from Pseudomonadota bacterium, assembly GCA_039804665.1. Taxonomy (GTDB): domain Bacteria; phylum Pseudomonadota; class Alphaproteobacteria; order Sphingomonadales; family Sphingomonadaceae; genus Novosphingobium. The sequence goes on from JBDLVU010000021.1 coordinate 22,353, forward strand.
GTGATCGACCAGTCCGCCCGCGATTTCGAATCGGTAACCGGCGATGTGCGCTTGGCGCAGGCCGTGTCGCCCGGCATCGCGGTGTTTGCCGATGCCTCGCTCAGCCACAACCGCTACCCGGTGAAGATCGACGGGCTGAACCGCAATTCCACCGGCGTCACCGCGCTGGGCGGCGTGCTGTTCGGCATCAGCCGCCTGTTGCAGGGGGAAATCGGCGCGGGGTATCTGCGCCAGACCTTCAAGGACCCGGTTTTCCCGACGATCAGCGGCTTTGACTACCATGTCCACGTGCGCTGGTCGCCCACGCGCATGACCGACGTTCGCCTGTTCGCCGCGCGCAGCTTCCAGCGCTCGCCCATTGCCAACATCGCTGGCGTCGAACAGCAGGACATCGTGCTGGCCGTCGAACACGAACTGCGGCGCAACATCCTGCTGCGCCCGGGCGCCAGCTACACCACCGCGAAGTTCCGGGGCAGCGAGCGGCGCGATCATTTTGCCGAAGTCCACTTCGGCGTCGCGTGGTTCGTCAACCGGCATCTGGAAATCGACGGCACGGTGGCGCACGGGCTGGGCCGCAACAACGTGCCCACGGCATGGGCGCGCGAATACGACCAGAACCGCGCCACGCTCGGCATCACCTGGCGGCTGTGAGACTGCCCGTGGGAATGGCCGTGAGACTGCCCATGAGACTGGCGGCGAACTGGCTATGAGGCCAGCGGAATCCGCCACGACCTCCGCCGCATCTGCCGTGCCGCGCTGGCGCGACCTGCTGGTGCGCGCGGTGATGGCGGCAGCGTTCCTCGCCGGGCTGGGGCAGCTGCTCGCCCGGATGCCCGCGCCCGCGGTGGGTCCGCAAGTGCGGCTGGAACTGCCGCCGCCGCTGCCCGATCCTGCGGCGCTTGTGCCGCTCGCGCCCGAAAGCGCCCGTGCGCTGAACGCCGCCGTGCCGGTGGAAGCGCCGACGGCCATCGCCCCGCCGTTCCGCTTTGCCGGCAGCGAGGATGACCGTGCCCGCGCGGCCGACTGCCTTGCCGCCGCGCAGTGGTACGAAGCGGGCGACGATCCCGGCGGCCAGCGCGCCGTCGCGCAAGTCGTTCTCAACCGCGCGCGGCATCCCGCCTTCCCCACCAGCGTCTGCGGCGTGGTGTTTCAGGGCAGCGAGCGCCGCACCGGGTGCCAGTTCACCTTCACCTGCGACGGCGCGCTTGGCCTGCGCCGTCCTTCCGCCCCGGCATGGACGCGCGCCCGCACCATCGCGCTTGCCGCACTCGCCGGCGCGGTCGATCCGCGCGTCGGGCTCGCCACGCACTACCATGCCGATTATGTCGTGCCCTATTGGCGGGCCTCGCTGACCAAGCTGGCGCAAGTCGGCGCGCACCTGTTCTATGCATGGCCCGGCTATTGGGGCAGCCCCGCCGCGATCACCGCGCGGCCCCGCAGCGGCACCGAAGCCGTGCAGCCGCTGCTCGCCACGCTCTCGCCCGCGCACGGCGCGCCCGCGCTCAGCGTCGATCCCGCCACATTGGCCGACGATGCCGATCTGGCGCTGGCCACCGGCGGCCCGCCGACCTCCGCCGCGCCGCGCGATCCCGCACAGCCGCCCACCGCCGCCGATCGGGCAGAGCGCATCGAGGTCGCGCTCGATCCGCAGGCATTCCCGGGCAGCTACGCGGTGCGCGCCTTCACGCTGTGCAAGGGCAAGCCGCGCTGCGTCGTCCTCGGCCGCATCGCCGGGGGTGAAGCCGCGAACGGCGGCCGTGCGGCGCTGTCGTTCCTCTACGTCCACGATGGCCGATCCGGCGCGGAAGGCACGTGGTGGAACTGCGCCGCCACCCCCCGCGCCGACCGCGCGCAATGCCTGCCGGAAGGGCCGGCCGCCGAAACCTTCCTCGCCCGCTGGCTCTAGGCAACCAGCCTCACCCCACCGCGCCCACGCTGGCCAGCGCAATGGCTGTGGTCGTGGCCCGCTGGCCGTCATACACGAACTCTTCGGCGTCGAGGTCGATGGCGGGGATTTCCTCCTTTTCGCGCCAGTAGTCCTGATTATGGCGCCATTCGCTGCTGGTGCCGCGGCGGGGCAGCTTGTCCAGATCGCGCATCAGGTAGCCGGGGTTGAAATTGTCCGCTTCGATCCACGGCTGGATCTCCATCCCTCGGTCCTGCGGGCGCAGCCCCACTTCCACCTTGCGCGCATGGCGACGGTCCATGTGGCGCAGCAGGCGGCACACGAAATCGCCCAGCATGTCGACGCGCAAGGTCCACGCCGCGCGGAAATAACCGAACACCCAGACAATGTTGGGCACGCCGGTGAACATCATCCCGCGATAGGTGACCGTCTTCGCCCAATCCACAGGCCGGCCATCGACCGCGAACGGGATGCCGCCCAGCACCGACAGGCGAAAGCCGGTGCAGGCAAGAACGATGTCCGCCTCCAGTTCCCGCCCCGACGCGGTGCGCAGGCCCGCCGGGGTAAAGCGGTCGATCGTGTCGGTCACCACGCGCACATGGCCGGCAGCGGCGTGGCGGAACAGGTCGCCGTCCGGACAGAACGCCAGCCGCTGCTGCCACGGGCGGTAATGCGGGGTGAAGTGCGGTTCGAACTGGAAATCCTCGCCCGCATAGGCGCGGATCAACGCCCGAAGGTCCGCCACCACCTGGTCCGGCTCCTCGCGGCTGCGGCGGTCCATGTCGTGCAGGTTGAAGATGTAGTCCTGCCGCACGATCCGGTAGATCGTCTCCTCGGCGATCCCGATCAGGCGCAGGCGGTCGGCCAGCTCGCTCCGGTTGGGCGCGCAGTAGAAATAGGTGGGCGAGCGCTGGAGCATGGTGACCTGCGCCCCGGCATCGCACAGCGCCGGGACCACCGTTGCCGCCGTCGCGCCCGATCCGATCACCAGCACCCGCTTTCCCGCAACGTCGGTCTTCGGGTCCCACAGCTGGGCGTGGACGAACAGGCCCCTGAAATCGCCCACGTTCTGCCATTCAGGCGGGATGTAGGGCCGTTCGTGGTCATAGTAGCCCTGGCACATCCACAGGAAGCCGGCGGTGAATGTGCGCGTGGAACCGTCCGCCAGCACGGCCTGCACCGTCCACAGCGCGGCCTTGCTGTCCCACGAACAGCCGGTGATGCGGTGACCATAGCGGATGTGCGGGGCCAGACCGCCTTCCTCGATCACCTCGCCCATGTAGCGCAGGATCTTGTCGGCCGAGGCAATCGGCGCATCGACCCACGGCTTGAAGCGATAGCCGAAGGTGTAAAGGTCGCTGTCGGAGCGGACGCCGGGGTACTTGTGGGTTTCCCACGTGCCGCCGAAACTGTCCTTCGCCTCAAGGATCAGCCAGGTCTTGCCCGGGCACTGCTGCTGCAGGTGCCAGGCCGAGCCGATGCCGGAAATCCCGGCACCGACGATCAGCACATCGATGTGCTGCGCGTTCGCCTGTTCAGCCATACCACTCTCCGTCGCCCGCGCGTTCGTCGCGCCGGTCATGCCGCAATGGTGCCATGACCGATGCCACCGCGACCTTGATCAGTATCAAAGTGCAACTGGAGTGACTCGCCGCGCAGGGGGTGTCGGAAAAATTGACGAAGTTGACGAAGTTGACGAAGTTGACAGTGTCCATGGGGCCAAATGCGCCCCCCGCCAAAGGTGTCCAACGGCGGAACAAGGCCTTTGAAATTGCTGAAAAAAGCCGGTCCATGCGCCCTTTTAGCAGGGGCGGCGGATGTAGGAAAATCGGGGCTGTTGGAGAATAAATAACAGACGCGTCTGTTATTTATTCTCCAACAGCCCGCGCTTCGGCGCGGCGGCCGGCCCGCGCGGCGCTTTCAAGGCGCCAAAATAACAAAAGTATACCACTCGCCGCGCGCGGCGCACGCTCGGTCCTAAATCGGTTGCCGGGGGGCGATGGCTGGGCTTCCCGAGTCTGGGGGCCCCAAAAAGATCCGGAGACGTTGATGTTGTCGCAATTCAGGAAATTTGCCCCGGCCGTGGTGGTTCTGGTGGGCTCGATGGGCCTTGGCGGTTGCGCCACCAAAGGCTTTGTGCGCGAACAGATCGCCACCGTGAACCAGCGCATTGATTCGCTCGACAGCCGCCTTCAGGCGACCGACGGCGTGGCGCGCAACGCGGAATCGGGCGCGCAGGCCGCCGCCGCACAGGCACAGGCCAACGGGCAGCGTATCGACCAGCTGAACGGCCGCGTCGACAGCGTGGAGCAGCGCATGGCGGCGTCCGAAGCCAAGCGCAAGCGCCCGCGCAACTGACGCACGGCTGACTTCGATCCGCGCGCGGCAACGCGCGCGGCATGGGACCACACATCCGGCAGAGTACCCGCAAACGATGAAACCTTTTTTTTGGGCGCTTGCGGGGCTTGCGCTGGGTGTGTCCATGCCTGCCGTGGCCGCCGGATCACCGGAGGGCCACGGCAAGATTGCCGCGCCAAGGTCTGCGCAGAAAAGTGCCGCGAAAGCGGACGGCAAGAAGACCCGAAAGGCGGTGGCCAAGCCGGTTGCCGGCACCGACACGGCGCCGCAGGATGCGGCGGCAGCGGCACGCATGGCGCGGGTGGCAGAGTGGGTGGCAGCATCGGCAGACAACCGCGGGCTGCCCTATGCGATCATCGACAAGCCCGCAGCGACGCTGCAACTGTTTGACGGCAAGGGTGCGCAGGTGGCGCAGGTGCCGGTGCTGCTGGGACGCGCGCCTGGCGATCTTTCGACGCCGGGCATCGGTGCCAAAAGCCTGGCGGAGATCGGTCCGGCGGAAAAGACCACACCGGCCGGGCGGTTTCTGGCGCGGTTCGGCATCGCGGCCGGAAAGGCCAAAGTGCTGTGGGTAGATTACGCCGATTCCGTCGCGCTTCATCCAATTCCGCCCGGAGCAAGCCCCAAGGAGCGGCGGCGCCAGCGGCTGCTTTCACCCGCCAGCGACGACAACCGCATCACCTTTGGCTGCATCAACGTGCCGCAAGGGTTCTATAGCAGAAACCTGCGCCCCGCGTTCGAACGCAAGGGCGGTTATGTGTATATCCTGCCCGACGCGATGGCGCTGGAGGATGTGTTCCCCCTGCTGCGCACGATGCCTTACCGACCGGCAATGACCGCCGCGAAAGCGGACCCGCAGGGCGGCGCGCGACCGGACGGCCCGGCCGCCGCCCCCGCGCAAGGCCAGCCTCAGAAGTAACGCTCGCCAATGCGGATGGTGTCACCCGGCAGCACCGCAACCTGCGGCCCACGCAAGGGCACGGCGGCTTCCGCACTGGCCGACTGGCGGCGCAGGCCAGCCATCTTCTGGTTGGCGCGATACGTGTACCCGCCAGCCAGCGCGACCGCCTGTTCGACCGTCAGCCCCGAGACATAGGGGTATTCGCCGGGCTTGTTCACTTCGCCCAGAATGTAGAACGGGCGATAGTTCAGGACCTCGACGCTGACGCGCGGATCGTTGACGTAGCCGGCGGCGAGGCGGGTAGAGAGGTCTTTCGTCACATCGTCGATGGTGCGGCCGGCCGCATCGACCGTGCCGATCAGCGGAAAGGCGACCGCCCCGGCAGACGTGACGTTGTATTCGCCCGTCAGCGCCGGCTCGTTATAAACCGTGATGCGCAGCTTGTCCCCCGCACCAAGGCGATAGCTTTCCAGCCCGCGCGCCACTTCGGTGGCCGAGAGCGGAGGGGCCGATGTGCCGGCGCAGCCGGCAAGGAGCATACCCGCAAGGGCGAGTGACGTGGCCGTGGCGATGATCGTGCGCATGTGATTCCCCAATGCCCTTTGGCGTTCCTGAACTTTCACGGATTTCTATGCGCCCGCGCGCAAAGAACAATCGCACGCGCCGTAACGAAAGATCAGGTTCGGAGGTGTTCCGGACTCATCCGGCGAACCGCTCCGGAACGGCGCGATGGCATGCACCCGGTGCGCAGCGCCGCCCGACACGTGGGGGCGGGGTTTCTCCTGATGGGGAATCCTTAGGCATTTCCACGGAGATACCGTGACGAACCCGCACGCGGACCGGCGCGGCCATTGCAGCGACAGCGCGCCGATCATGGCGCTGCCCCGCGCGAACGCCCGGAATATCCGGCGTGGACGGGGTTTTTGCCTCCGAACAGGATGCGCTTCACCTTTCGTGACGCCCCCCCTCCCCTAGTCTTTGCTGCATGGACCCGAGGGGCGCGCTGGCGCTCGCGGTCAAGGTGGCCCGGCCCCGAGGGGCGGATGGGCAGCGAGCAATGGAGATGCACAGGTGAACTCGGCGGCGACCACGGCAATCGGCATCTATGGCGCGGGCAGCGGCCTGCCGCAGGTGCCCTTCGAAACGCGCGTCCCCCCTCCGGCAGCGGACCGGGTGGACCTGCGCCTGTTGATGGCCATGTTCCGGCGGCGGCTGGGCGTATTCCTGGCGGTGGTGCTGGCAGTGCTGGCCACCGGCATGGTGCTGACCGCGTTGCAGCAGAAGACGTATCTGGCGCGCGCGGAAGTGGCGCTGAACAGCCGTCTGGCCACGATCAACCCGACCAGCACCAACGACCGGCCCGAACAGGCGATTCCCAGCGAAAGCTATGTCGACACGCAAGTGGCGATGGTGACATCGCAGGCCAACGTGGCGGCCGTGGTGGACGCGCTGGGGCTGGCGAAAGACCCGCGCTTTGCCGCGGGCAAGACCCCGGCGCAGGCGCGGGCCGACGCGATCGACACGGTGCGCGGCGGCGTGGACGCCACGCGCATCGGCACGACATACGGCATCGCGATCACTTATGAAGGCACCGATCCGGCCGAGGCGGCGCGGATCGCCAACGCGTTCGCCGCCCAATATACGCAAGGCGCGCTGGACCGGAAGCGCAATGCCGCACGCGGAACGACAGCGCTGATCGCAACGCGGCTGGAGCAGCTGCGCCAGCAGGCGCTGGCCGACACGGCGGCGACGCAGCGCTATCGCATCGCCAACGGGCTGCTTTCCACCAATCAGGGCACGCTGACCGAGCAGGAAATTTCCACCTACAACCAGAGCGTGGCCGCAGCGCGCGCGCAGGCGGCGGAAGACGCGGCACGGCTGGACGCAGCGCGGCGCCAGCTGGCGCAGGGCGGCACCAACGGCGGGGTGGACGATGGCAACGCCTCGGCCGCGATCGGCGCGCTGCGCGGGCAGCTGGGGCAGGCTTCAGGCGAACTGGCGGCGCTGACCGCACGCTATGGCCAGCGCCACCCCGACGTGATCCGCGCACGCGCTTCGGTCGAGGCGATCCGGGGGCAGATCGCCGCGGAAACGCAGCGCGTGGTGGCAACGCTGGACGCCCGGGCGCAGGTTTCGGCGCAGCGGCTGGCGTCGATCGCCGGGTCGCTCAACCAGTCGAAGGGCACGCTGGCGCAAAACAACGCGGCGATGGCAGGGTTGCAGGACCTGGAGAAGCGGGCCGAAACCTCGAACGCGCTGTATGAAAGCTATCTCAACCGCTACAAGGAACTTACCGCGCGCGAAGGGACTGAGCAGGCCGATGCCGACCTGCTGCATCCCGCCGACGTGCCGACCCGGCCGGCAAGCCCGCACGTGACGCTGAACCTTGTGCTGTCGCTGGCACTGGGCATCGGGCTGGGCGTGGCGGCGGCGTTCGCGGCGGAAATGACCTTCAGCGGGCTGACCACCGGCGACGACATCGAACAACGGCTGGGGGTGCGCTATCTCGGCTCGATCCCGACGCTGCAGTCGGTCTCAAGCCAGCGCGGGCAGGCGCCGACGATGGCGCTGCTGGAAGATCCGCGCTCGGCCTTTGCGGAAAGCTTCCGCTCGCTGCGCGCCTCGATCGCGATGAACGCGCACGGGGCAAAGGTGATCGCGATTACCTCCGCCCTGCCCGACGAGGGCAAGACGACGACCTCGATCTGCCTCGCGCGGTCGATGGCGGCGGCGGGCGACAAGGTGCTGCTGATCGATGGCGACCTGCGGCGGCAGGGGGTGAGCCGGTTCCTGCGCGGCGACGAACCACGCCCGGGGCTGATGGAAGTGCTGCGCGGAGAGGCGACGCTGGACGAGGCGCTGGTGGTCGATCCGGCGAGCGGGCTGTCGATCCTTCCGATTGCGGGCGATGCGGCCGATGCGCCGGAACTGATCACCGGCGATGGCATGGACAGGCTGCTCGACCGCGCACGCGAACGGTTCCACGCGGTGATCATCGATACCGCGCCGGTGCTGCCGATTGCGGACGCGCGGCTGGTGCTGGGCAAGGCGGATGCCTCGGTGTTCGTGACGCGCTGGCGCAAGACGCCCGAGGCCGCGCTCCGCTCCGCGCTGCGGTTGCTGCCCGAAGAACGCGTGCAACTGGCGGGCGTGGCGCTGACCCGCGTGGACATGCGCAAGCAGGCGCGCTTCGGCTATGGCGACGATGCATTCTACCACGCCTACAAGTCGTATTATGCCTGAGATGGTGGCGGGCGGAACGCCGCGCGGCGCGGTGGCGCCGGGCGTTCTGGCCCGCGCCGGGCACGGGGCGCCGGCCTTGCCCGTGGCGAGCGCCGCAGGCGCCGCCGATGCGCTGGTCCGGGGGACGAGCGACGAGGCGGGCGCGCAAGCGGGGCGTGACAGCGGCGCGGGTCACCATCCGGCGGATACCCTGGCGAACGTCGATGCGGTGATGAACCGGGCGCTGGCGATCGCGGATGCGGCGACGATCTCCATCGGCGCGGCGGTGCAGGCGGTGCGATCGGCAGCGGCGCTGGTGGGCGCGGCGGTTCCCGGTGAGGTGGGCGCGGCCTCGGCCATGCTGCCATCGGTGCATCCGCGCGATACCGGGGCGCTGGCCTTGCGGCCCTTTCGGCGCGTGGCGATCGTGCACTACTGGCTGGTGACGATGCGCGGCGGGGAGCGTGTGCTGGAGCGGCTGCTGCGGCTGTTTCCCGAGGCCGATATTTTTACGCATGTCTATGATCCGGCGGGCGTTTCCGACCTGATCCGGGCGCGCACGGTGCGGACCAGCTTTATCCAGAAGCTGCCGTTCGCGCGGACGCGGTATCAATCGTACCTGCCGCTGATGCCGATGGCGCTGGAGCAGCTGGACCTGCGCGGGTACGATCTGGTGATCTCGAGCGAAAGCGGCCCCGCCAAGGGCGTGATCTGCGCGCCGGACGCGCTGCACCTCTGCTATGTCCATTCGCCGATGCGGTATCTGTGGGATCATTACCACGATTACCGTGAGGCGACCGGGCTGGTGAACCGGTTGGCAATGCCGCTGCTGTGCCACCGACTGCGCCAGTGGGAAGGGCTTTGCCTGGGAGACGTTCAATAACAATGCTCCGCTGGGCTCAAACACTGCAACGTCGTCGGCTGCGAATTACGCGCCGACCGTGGTTACCCAGACCATCAGTGTGGTCGCTCCCGCGGCTGCTCCCACATCGCTCGCCGCCGTAAGTACAACTGCAGGACAGGTTGACCTCACCTGGGTCGCGCCTGGCGCGGTCGTGGGGATTACGAGTTACTCGGTTCAGTACTCAGCAGATGGTTCCACCTGGACGGATGTTCGACCAACAGCGTCGACGGCCCTGACGCAGAGCATCACGGGGCTCAGCAGCGGAACGTATTACCAATTCCGCGTTGCTGCGATCATCCCCAGTGGCACCGGAAGTTACGCCACAACCTATTTCACGCCCAATGGGGCAAGCCGTGTGAACGCTGTTGTGGGTGTAGCGAAAAACGTCACGACTCTCGCCGTAGATAGTGCTCTCGCGCTCAGGCTCGTGCGGGTTGTTCTACGCACGTCGGTCACGGGCGCAACCCTTTCGCTTGCTACCCCCGGCGCCACGGGCGCAGTTCGTGGAACGGCGAACTACACCTCGCGCTCGGCAGCCGGACAGATGATTGGCCTCACGGGCACGGGCGCAGCTGTGAACACGGCGCTGCAGTCTCTGCAATACACAGGCCCCAGCAGTGGCATCACAGACTCGATCTCGATGTGGGTTTCTGCGGGTACCGCAGGGGCATTGCCGCAGGAATTTGTGCCAGTTGTGAACGCACAAGGACAGGTGGATTTCCACTACTTCGGGTACACCAGTTCATCGCTCTCATGGGGTGCGGCGGCTTCCGCGGCACAAACAAATACGACCGCGATTAACGGCCAGAGCGCGTCGGGTAAGTACCTGGCGACTGCGGAGTCTGCCGATCAGAACGCCCTGGTCTTTGCAGCTGGCGGCACCAACAACTATTGGCTGAACGGTGGCGACTATACGACGGTGAGTTCAACGAATGCCGACGGCG
>JBDLVU010000022.1:0-32015 GCA_039804665.1 Pseudomonadota bacterium
CAGCTGATCCAGCTGGAGAACCAGGCGACCAGCGCGCAGCTGGCGATGCTGCGCTATCAGCTGAACCCGCACTTCCTGTTCAACACGCTCAATTCGATCTCGACGCTGGTGCTGCTGAAACAGACCGAGCCCGCCAATGCGATGCTCAGCCGGCTTTCGTCGTTCCTGCGCTATACGCTGATCAATGAACCCACCGGCCGGGTGACCGTGGCGCAGGAGATCGAGACGCTGAAGCTCTATCTCGACATCGAGCGAATGCGCTTTGAAGAGCGGCTGCGCACCGAATTCCACGTGGAGGACGAGGCGAAGCAGGCGCTGATGCCGTCGCTGCTGCTGCAACCGCTGGTGGAAAACGCCATCAAGTATGGCGTCAGCCCGCTGGAGGATGGCGCGCAGATCACCGTGGATGCGCAACTCGTCGGGACGATGCTTCGCGTCACCGTGTCGGACACCGGGCCGGGCTTGCCACCGGGCACCGACCCGTCGAAGCTGTTTGACGTGACCAGCGACAACCCCAAGAACTCCACGCGCGTCGGCCTTGCCAACATCCGCGATCGGCTGGTGCAGGCCTATGGCGAAAACCAGCGCTTCGATATTGCCAACCGCCCCGAAGGCGGCTTTGCAGTGGTGATCGAGCTGCCTTTCGAAGCGCGCGAGACGCCTGTCCTTGCCCATCGCTCCGCCATGCAACCGGCCATCGCAGGATGATGCCGGGAACCGCCGATCCGTGCCGCCAGTTGTTCGCGGTTGCCTCAGGAAAATCCAAGGGACACGCATGACCATCCGCACGATCCTCGTCGATGACGAGAAACTCGCCATTCAGGGCCTTCAACTGCGGCTTCAGGCCTTTCCCGACGTGGAGGTGATCGACACCTGCTCCAACGGGCGCGAGGCGATCCGCAAGATCAAGACCGAGAAGCCCGACCTCGTATTCTGCGACATCCAGATGCCGGGATTCGACGGGTTTTCCGTGGTCAAGGGCGTGATGGAGATCGATCCGCCGCTGTTCGTGTTCGTGACCGCCTATTCCGAGCACGCGATCAAGGCGTTCGAGGCCAATGCCGTCGATTACCTGATGAAGCCGGTGGAGGAAGACCGGCTGGCCGACGCGCTGGACCGCGCGCGCACCCGCCTTGCCGAGAAGCGCGGGCTGGAAGAGGCCGAGAAGCTGAAGAACGTGCTGGCCGAAGTGGCGCCCGATGCCATGCCCGACATGCCCGAGGATACCGAGCATGCGGCCGGACGCTTTGAAAAGCTGATCAACATCAAGGATCGCGGGCAGATCTTCCGCGTCGATGTCGACACGATCGAGCGGATCGAGGCCGCGGGCGACTACATGTGCATCTACACCGGCGACAATTCGCTGATCCTGCGCGAGACGATGAAGGATCTGGAACGCCGGCTGGACCCCCGTGTGTTCCAGCGCGTGCACCGCTCCAAGATCGTGAACCTTGATCAGGTGCGGCAGGTGCGCCCGCATACCAACGGCGAATGCTTCCTTGTGCTGGAATCAGGCGCCGAGGTGAAGGTTTCGCGCTCGTATCGCGATGTGGTGGCGCGCTTCGTCCATTGATGGCGGCGCGACTTCGCTCGACATGAACGGGCGGCGTTGGGTATGGGGCTAACCATGACATTCTCCATTCCCGGCTTCGATGTGGAAGCCTTCGTGCGCGCAACGCTGGCCGAGGACCTTGGGCAGGGCCTGCCCGGTGGCGGCCACGACGTGACCAGCGAAAGCGTGATTCCGGCCGACGCGCTGTTTTCCGGCGTGATGGACAGCCGCGACGCGATCACCGTGTGCGGCCTGCCGATCGCGGCAGCATTCTTCCGCGCGCTGGACCCGGCAATGGCCATCGAGATTCTGGTGGAAGAGGGTGCGCAGGTTGCACCCGGCAGCGCCTTGATGCGGATGGTGGGCAATGCCCGCGCGATGCTGACGGCGGAGCGTGGCGCGCTGAACACCGTGCAGCACCTTTCGGGCGTCGCCACTCTGACCCGGCAGTATGTGGATGCGATGGGCGAAACCACCGCCCGCCTGCTCGATACGCGCAAGACCATTCCCGGCCTGCGCCATCTGGAAAAGTATGCCGTGCGCACCGGCGGCGGGCACAACCACCGCATGGGGTTGTGGGATGCGGCGATGATCAAGGATAACCACGTGCTGGTGGCCGGCGGCGTGGCCGAAGCCGTGCAGCGCGCGCTGGCGGCGGGCGTGAAAGACGTGATCTGCGAGGTCGACCGGCTGGAACAGATCGAACCCGCGCTGACGGCGGGCGCCACCCGGCTGCTGCTCGACAACATGGGGCCGGACATGCTGCGGCAGGCGCTGGCCGTCGTCGCCGGTCGCGTGCCGTGCGAGGCTTCCGGCGGGGTGCGGCTGGACACCATCGCCGCGATCGCCGCCACCGGCGTGGACTACGTGTCCGTGGGCCGGCTGACGCAGAGCGCCCCGGCCGCGGACATCGGATTGGATTTCACGCCGATTTCCCGATAGCCTTCGTCCCTTCGGGGAGGGACCACGATGCGTCCGCGCGAAATCCGTTTGTTCGAATGGCTGTTTGTCGTCGTGTTGATCATAAGCGCAGTGCAATCGGCACTGTCGTGGAGCGCGGCGCGCGCGGTGTTGCTGACGCAAGGGCAGGGACTGGTGGGCAATGGCGCCCTGATCGCCGTGACGATCATCAGCTACGGCGGTTATCTGGCGTTATGGTATTTTATCGCACGCAACCCCAGCCGCGTGGCGCGCGGAATTTTCGTGGCGCTGACCCTGCTTGGAATTCTGGCCCTGCCGGTTTCGCTGCGCAATGCTCAGGCGCTGAGCCCGCTGGGGATGGCACCGATGCTGGTGTCCAGCATCCTGCAGGTGGTTTGCGCCGTCCTGCTGTTCCGTCCGGGCACCCGACCGTGGTTCGCGCAGCGCTGATTGGCGCACTGGCGCTGCTGACAGCGCCGGCACAGGCGCAATCGTGGCAGTGCCATATGCCCCGGGTGGTGGATGCTCCCGCTCCACCGACGCCCGACGGACCGCGCCGGGTTCTGCCGATCCGGGGCTATACGCTGGCGCTGTCGTGGTCGCCGGAATTCTGCAAGGCGCATCGGCGCGATGCGAAGGCGGCGATGCAATGCAGCGGGCAGGCGGGGCGCTTTGGCTTCGTGCTGCATGGGCTATGGCCCGAAAGCACGCCGGGGCGCTGGCCGCAGTGGTGCTCTGCCCGGCCGGTGCCGGTCGAAACCATCCGGCGCAACCTGTGCCTCACCCCTTCGCCCGCGCTGATGGCGCATGAATGGGCCAAGCACGGCAGTTGCATGGCACGCACCCCAGAGGGCTATTTCCGCGCCGGGCGCGCGCTGGTGCGGTCGCTGGCATTTCCCGACATGGCGCATCTTTCGCGGGCCGAGGGGCTGACGGCGGGTGCATTGCGCGGGGCCATGCGCGAAGCGACGCCGTTCCTGCCGACCGAGGCGATTCGCGTGAAGGCGAACCCGCGTGGCTGGCTGGAGGAAGTGCACGTTTGCTATGGCGCGGACTTCTTCCCCGCCGCCTGCACCGATGCGGGATTGGCGGACGATGCGCCCCTGAAGATCTGGCGCAGCTTCTAGCGGCGTTCGCGGAAGAAGCCGCGCAGCAGGTCGGCCGATTCGGACTCTCCCATGCCGGAATAGACTTCAGGGCGATGCAGACAGGTGGGCTGGTCGAAGATTCGCCCGCCATGCTCCACCGCCCCGCCCTTCGGATCGGGGGCGGCGTAATAGACGCGGTCGATTCGCGCATGGACGATGGCGCCGGCGCACATCGCGCAGGGTTCCAGCGTGACCCACAGGTCGCAGCCATCAAGCCGTTCCTGCCCCAGCGCCTGCGCGGCGGCGCGAATCGCCAGCACTTCGGCATGGGCGGTGGGATCGGTCAGCGCGCGCGGGGCATTGTGCGCGGTGGCGATCACCTCGCCCCCCTTGACCACCACGGCGCCGATCGGCACTTCGCCGGCACGCGCGGCGGCATGCGCCTGTTCCAGCGCCAGTCGCATGGGTTCGGGCAGGGGCCAGCGTGTCATGCCAGTCGGCTAGCCCGGCAAAGGAGCATTCGCAACGTGCGAATCCTTGACTTCGCCCCGTGAATCGATAAGAGCCGCGCCTTCCCGATAGGTATTATCGAACTTACGAAGCGAGTTTTGACCATGTCGCGTATTTGCGAACTGACCGGTAAGGGCCGCCAAGTCGGTCACAACGTGAGCCACGCCAACAACAAGACCAAGCGTCTGTTCCTGCCCAACCTGCAGAACGTGACGCTGATGAGCGAGAAGCTGGACCGCAGCTTCAAGTTCCGCGTCTCGACGCATGGCCTGCGCTCGGTTGAACACAACGGCGGCCTCGACAACTGGCTGCTGAAGCAGAATGACGAAAAGCTTTCGCCGCGCGCCCTCAAGGTGAAGCGCGAGCTGAAGAAGGCTGCCGTCGCCGCCTGATCGCGGATTGGCCGGCGCACGCCGGTCGGTCTGACACGAAGCCCCGCTCGCGCGGGGCTTTTTGTGTGCGTGCATTCCGGCCTTGCGACGCGTGCCGAAACTCAGGCGGGCACGAAGCGCAGCGCGTCACCGTTCATGCAATAGCGCTTGCCGGTGGGCGGCGGGCCATCGTCGAACACATGGCCCAGATGACCGCCACAGCGCTGACAATGGACCTCGGTACGGCTCATGCCAAACGCCCCGTCGGCAGAAGTGCCCACGGCGCCCTTCAGCGGCTGCCAGAAGCTGGGCCAGCCGGTGCCGCTTTCAAACTTTGTGCGTGCGGAAAACAAGGGGTTCCCATCGGCCGCGCAGACGAACGTACCGGCGCGATGTTCCTTGAGCAGCGGTGAGGTGAAAGGTCGTTCGGTGCCGGCCTGCCGCAAGATGTAGTACTGTTCGGGGGTCAGGAGCCGGCGCCATTCGGCGTCGCTGTGCTGGACCGGAAAGTTGCCCGCCACCGCCGGACGCGCGCCACAAGCGCTGGCGACCACGATTGCCGTGCCCGCGCCCAGTAACCCAAGGACGCGGCGACGATTGAAGCGGGGCGGATGCAACTCGGTCATGTCGGGTGCCGATCGAGAAAGGCGATATCCCGCGGGCGGGGTTGGAAGGGGGGCGTCATGGCCCCGCCGCGGGACAAGGGCAGGTATACACCTGCCTGCCTGAACGCGAAATGACCGCCGTCACACCGCGTACAACCGTTTCAGGCAGCCGTTTCGGGAATCAATACTTCTCCAGTTCCACCTCCATCCGGCGGAAGCCGTGGACGAAGTTGGCGCGCACGCGCTCTACCTCGCCCGCAACGCGCACGCGCATCCGGCGTTCACGCATTTCTTCCAGCAGCACGCGCAGTTGCAGTTCCGCCAGCCGCGCGCCGACGCAGCGGTGGATGCCATGGCCGAACGAAAGGTGCCGCCGGGCATTTTCGCGCGTGACGATCAGCTTGTCCGGGTTCTGGAACACAGCTTCGTCGCGGTTGGCGGAGATGTACCACATGATGACCTTGTCGCCTGCGCTGATCTGCTGGCCGAACAGTTCCGCATCGGCGGTGGCCGTGCGGCGCATGTGCGACAGCGGCGTGACGAAGCGGATGCATTCCTGCACCGCGTTGGGGATCAGCGAGGCATCGCCTTCGAGGATCGCGCGCTGATCGGGGAACCGGTCCAGCGCGTGGACGATGCCCGACATGGTGTTGCGCGTGGTATCGTTGCCGCCCACGATCAGCAGCACCAGATTGCCCATGAATTCCTGCGGGCTCATGTGGTTCATGGCCGGCGAATGGATCATCATCGAAATGAGATCGGACGAAGGCGCCTGCCCCATCCGCTCCATCCACAGCCGCTGGAAATAGTGCGCCATCTCGCCCAGAATGGCGAAGCGCTGGTCCGCCAGTTCGCTGGCAAGGGTGAGCTCCACATCCCCTGCCCAGTCCGACCAGAACGTAAGCAGGCGGCGGTCCTCCCACGGGAAACCGAACAGGATCGCCAGCATCCCCGTAGTCAGCTCGATCGACACGCGATCGACCCAGTCGAAGCGCTCGCCCCATGGCAGCGCATCGAGCACGGCCGAGGTGCGGCGGCGGATTTCGGCTTCCATCTCCACGATCTTGGCCGGCGTGAAGGCAGGCGCCACGGTGCGGCGCTGGCCGGTGTGATCGGGCCGGTCCATCGCGATGAACATCGGCAGTTGCCGCTCGGCCATCTTGGCCGGATCGGCGTCGGGCGGCGGATCGCCGATGGTGATGCCGCCGTGCTCCCATGACGACGAAAACAGTTCGGGCAGCGATTCGACGTGAAGCACGCTCTGGTGCGTCACCACGTTCCAGTAGTCGCCATAGGGGCTGCCGGTGACCTTGTTGACCGGCGCCTTGGCGCGCATCTCGGCAAAGATCGGACCCCACGTGTCGTGCACATAGATATCGGAGCGGCTGACATCCCAGGGATGGGTGTGCACCGGCCGGGCCTGCGGGTTGTCACGCAGCCAGGCCTCGAACGCGTCATAGGCGGTTGGCGAGGTACGGTAGGTGAATGCAGGCGGGTCTGCGCGTTGCGTGGCCATGGACATCCTCCGGGGACTCGTCGGGCGCGAGTCCGCTCAGGTGACGACTATCCCCACAACCTACACTTGTGTCAATAAGCCTTCCCTCAGGCTGGCCGCAGCTTGCGCCGCCCCACCTTGCGCCCGCGCGCGGGGCCGGACTTCATCACCGTGCGGCGGAACAGCGCGGCGCCGAAGTACACCATCAGGCCGACCCACAGCGCCTGCCAGGCCAGCGCCAGCAGGTGCGGCAAAAGCGCGGGCGACTGTGCGGCCTGCGCCAGCATGGCATAGGGCGAGCTGACCGGGAACACGCGCGCCGCCGTCTCGATCCAGGTTCCGGGCCGGGCCAGTGCAAAGCTGGCGAAGAAGAAGACGATCAGCTGCATCATCGTGGCCGGCATCGACAGCGTCTGCACTTCGCGCACCGTGGTGGCGAGACCACCGATGGCAAGGAACATGGAACCGAGCAGCAGATAGGCCATCGCAAAGTAGCAGAAGCCGAGCCCGAGGAAGAGCGGCCAGCCTACCGCCGGCGCGGCCAGAACCGGCATCGCCTTTTGCCCCAGCACCACCAGCACGCCATAGCCCGCGCCCCACACGGCGATGCCGACCATGCTGACGGCCAGCATGGCGAACAGCTTGCCCAGGAACAGCGCATCCATCGGGATGGAGGCAGCCAGCACCTCGATGATCTTGTTGGCCTTTTCCTCGACAAGGTTGGACAGCACCATGCCGGCGAGCAGCATCGTCAGCAGGAACAGCAGGATCTGCCCCGCCTGCGCGGTAACGACCTGTTCGTTGCGCTGCTTGGCCACGCTGGTAGCGACGGTATCGACCTTCACCACCGGATAACCCTGTGGGGACGCCTCGGCCGCGCGCGCGGCGATGACCGACACGAGACCGCGCCATTCGCCCACGCGCTCGGGCGTGGCGGTCAGCACCGGGGCTGCCAGCGAACCGCTGACCACGCCCGAAACGCCGCGTTTCAGCGCGGCGCGGGCATCGAAACTTTCGCCGGGACGAAGGCGTTGCAGCACCACGAAATCGGGCACCGGGCCGGCCATCTTGTCAGCCAGCGTGCCGCGCGCCACAGCCATCAGGTCGCCTTCGTGCGCCGGCAGGGCAAGACCCAGAACGGGGCGGTCAAGATCGTGCTGCACGCTGGCGCCGATCGATCCGGCCATCATGCCGACGATGATCGGAAACAGCGGCCCGAGCAGGAAGAAGATGAAGGCCTTGGAAAAGATCACGGCCACGAAATCGCGGCGGGCGATGACCCAGGCGGCCTGCAAGCGGTGCGACAGCATCAGCGACGGCCCTCCTCTTCGGCGTTTTCCTCAAGCGCACGCGCCGCCGCCTCACCCGCGATGGCGACGAAGGCATCGTGCAACCCGGCGCGCTCGATCGACAGGCTGAGGATGCCGGCATCCCCTTCGATCAGTGCGCGCAGCAGCGGCTCCACGCCGGATTCGGGCAGGGTGAAGTGCCAGAAGGCGCCCTCGCTGCGGGCATCGGCGGGCAGTGCCGCGCGCCAGAGCCCGTCGCGCGCGCGAGTCTCCAGCCGCACCTGCGGGCGCAGGCGATCGCGCGCCACGTCGACCGGACCGGCAAACGGCACGCGGCCACCGGCGATGATCGCCACCTGATCGCACATCCGTTCGGCATGGGCGATGACGTGGGTGGAAAACAGCACGGTGGTGCCCTGCGCCGCCAGATCGCGGATCATGCGTTCAAGCTTGCCCTGGTTGAGCGCATCGAGGCCGGAGAACGGCTCGTCAAACACCACCAGGTCGGGCTTGTGCACCAGCGTGCCGAGTAGCTGGACCTGCTGCGCCATGCCCTTGGACAGCTGGCGGATCTGGCGGTCGGCGGCATAGCCCAGCCCGTGCATTTCCAGCAGCTCGCGCCCACGGCGACGCCCGTCCTTCAGCGGTACGCCGCGCAGCGCGGCGAGAAAGGCGATGGCTTCATAAGCCTTCATCGCGGGATAGAGGCCGCGCTCCTCGGGCAGGTAGCCGATGCGGCGGGCAACGTCGGTGGGCCGCTCTGTGCCCAGCACGCGGCGATAGCCTTCGTCGGGGTCGATGATCCCCAGCAACATGCGCAGCGTGGTGGTCTTGCCCGCACCATTGGGGCCCAGCACGCCATAAATCGCGCCGCGCGGTACGGCGATGTCAACGCCATCGACGGCGGTGAACCCATCGAAGCGCTTGACCAGCCCGCGCGCCTCTACCGCCAGTTCCTGATCCCGGTCGTCGACCGCGTTGCCCGGCACGGGCCATTCCCCTAGCTGCATTTTCATGGGATGCGCCATTAACCCTAGGCGATGAACAGGCGGGACAGCAAGTTTGGTTAACAACGGGCACACCCTTGTCGAACGGTTGAAGGCAGAAGCCGCGCACATCGGCTTTGCCGCCTGTGGGATCGCGCCCGCCGCCGACGACCCGGTGCGCGCGGAACGGCTTGAGCAATGGCTGGGCGAAGGCGCCCACGCTTCGATGGAATGGATGGAAACCCGTCTGCACCACCGGCGTGGGCCGCAATCGCTGTGGCCGCAGGCGCGCAGCGTCATCGCGCTGGGAATGAGCTATGCCCCGGCGGGCGATCCGCTGGCGCTGGCCGCCCATCCGGACCGCGCGCGGCTATCCGTCTATGCCCAGGGTGCGGACTATCACGACGTGGTCAAGCGCGCGCTGAAGGCACTGGCGCGTTGGCTTGTGACCGAAGTGCCGGGTGCGGAGGTGAAGGTGTTCGTGGACACCGCGCCGGTGATGGAAAAGCCGCTGGGACAGTCGGCGGGCATCGGCTGGCAGGGCAAGCATACCAACCTCGTCAGCCGCAGCCATGGTTCGTGGCTGTTCCTCGGCGCGATCTATACCTCGCTTGAACTTGAGCCCGATGCGCCGCACGCGGACCGATGCGGATCGTGCGACGCATGCCAGCGGGCCTGCCCCACGCAGGCGTTCCCCGCGCCCTATCGGCTGGATGCGGGGCGCTGCATTTCCTACCTGACGATCGAGCACAAAGGGCCGATCCCGCAGGAATTTCGCGCCGCGCTGGGCAACCGTATCTATGGCTGCGACGATTGCCTTGCCGTGTGCCCGTGGAACAGCTTTGCCCGCCTTGGGCACGCCAACAGGGCGTTCCTGCCACGTGCGGAATTGACCGCGCCCCGGCTGGCGGACTTGCTCATGCTGGACGATGCGGGTTTCCGCGCGCTGTTTTCAGGCTCGCCTATCAAGCGGATCGGGCGCGACCGCTTCGTGCGCAATTGCCTTTATGCCGCGGGGAACAGCGGCGATGCCGCTCTGTTCGGGCCGGTTCAGCGATTAATTGGCGATGCCGATCCGGCCGTGGCCGAGGCGGCGAGCTGGGCGCTCGACCGCCTCGCCGCGATTATGCCAGTTCCTTGAGCGGCACGCTGGCATCGGCCAGCTTATCCGCAGCGATCTGGGCGCGCGCCTCGACCAGCTTCTTGCCCTGCACATAGTCCTTGACCATGTTCACGCAATCGAGCGCGATCACCTTGCCGCCCTTGAGATAGACCACCGAGAACGACCGCGTTGCGGGATCGCCGCGCAGCACCGCCTGATCGTGGCCGGTCGAGAGGCCCACCGTCTGGAGGCGCAGGTCATACTGGTTCGACCAGAACCACGGCGTCGCCTTGTAAGGCACCAGATCGCCGCAGATCGCCTTGGCGGCAGTGGTGGCCTGATCGTTGGCGTTCTGCACCGATTCCAGCCGGATCACCGCGCCTTCGGCAAAGCCGTTGGAATGCGCGGCGCAATCACCGATCGCATAGACATCGGGCAGCGAGGTGCGGCAAAATTCATCCACGTCCACGCCGTTGCCACCGGCAGCGCCCGCGCTGAGCAGCGGGCCGACACAGGGCACGATGCCGATGCCGACAATGACGATCTCGGCCGGAACCACCGAACCATCCTGCATCTTCACGCCGGTCACCTTGACGCCGTCGCCTTCAAGGCAGTCCATCGCCGCGCCGGTGCGCAGATCCACGCCGTGAGCGCGGTGCTCGGCCTGATAGAATTCGGAAAGCTGTTCGCCCGCCACGCGCGCCAGCACGCGCGGCAACGCTTCAAGCAGCGTCACCGAGCAGCCCAGCTTGCTCAGCACCGCCGCCGCTTCTAGCCCGATATAGCCGCCACCGATCACCACGGCGCGCTTGGCGCCGGCATCCAGTTCGGCCATCAGCTTGTCCACATCGGCGCGCGTGCGCACGGCGTGGACGCCGGCAAGGTCCGCCCCAACGCACGAAAGGCGGCGCGGATCGCCGCCGGCGGCCCAGATCATCGCCCCGTATTCCAGCTTCTCGCCGTCCGACAGCGTAGCGACCTTGGCCGCCGCATCGATCGCGGTGACTTCGGTACCAAGCCGCATGGTCACCTGCTTGTCCTCCCAGAACTGGGCGGGGCGGATGGTGATGCGCTCGAACGTCTTTTCGCGCGCGAGGTATTCCTTGGACAGCGGCGGCCGTTCGTAGGGCAGTTCCGGCTCGCGCCCAACGACCACGATCGAGCCTTCGAACCCGTTCTGGCGCAGCGCGATGGCGGCCTGCGCCCCGCCGTGCCCGGCCCCGACAATCACGACATCTGCCTTCTGCATACGAATCCCTCCGCTTATGCGGGTCGATTTGGGCAAAAGACCGGCCGCGTCAACCGATCGTGATCAAATTGTCCGTGCCAGATAAGGGATTATCGCGCCAGCAGTGTCCTTGCCTGGCTGGCCAGCTGCGCCAGCATGGCCGGCGCGACGGCCGCCGTCGCCTGCGCCCGGCCCACCAGCGCCCGGAATTGCCGCACCGGGCCCGCCTGCGCCTCAAGCCACCGTGCCACGCCCGCGTCCGGATCGCCATCGGCATGGCGGGCAAGGAAATCCAGCCGCATCTGCTGAAAATCGCGCGCCAGACCAGACACCAGCAGTCGCTCCCACGGATCGGACGGGCTCATCCGACTGGCTACCTGTTGCGCCCAATCCAGCCCCAGCGTGGCCCCCAGATCGGCAAAGGCGCCGGTCAGGGCCGCCGCATCCACATTCAGTTCGCCCGCCAGATGCGCAAGGCCGATGGCGCCATCCATGTCGTAAAGATGCACCACGCGCGCAACCACTTCGGCCGGCACACCCGCTTCGGCCAGCGTTGCCGCCATGCGCCGCGCCTGCGCCTGCGCCTCGCCACGCAGCAACTGCGCCGCCGTATGCGAAAGCAGGCCAACCCCGCCGCACAAGTCCTCGATCAGGTCGTTTACCGTCTGGCTGCCCCGCCCGGCACGCAGCACGTCGGCCACATGCGCGCGCAAGGCTGAGGCGACACGATCGAACATCGCCAGCCGCAGTGTTTCCGGCATCGCCGTTTCATCCAGCAGGCGCCACGTCTCGCGCAGATCGAGCAATCGCTCGGCCGCGACGAAAGCCGCCGCCACCTGCGCCAGGCTGCACCCTTCCTCCTCGACCAGTTCGAACGGGTGCACCGGCCCCAGTCGGTTGACGATGCGGTTGGCCAGCTTGGTGGCGATGATTTCGCGCCGCAGCCGATGATGGACGATCTCGTCCGCGAACGGTTCACGCATCGTCGCGGGGAAGGCGTCGAACAGTTCTTCCTCCAGCACGGGATCGTCGACGACCGCGCTTTCTTCCAGCGCGTGCTGAAGTACCAGCTTGGACGACGACAGCAGCACCGCCAGTTCGGGCCGGGTGAAGCCCTGCCCCGCCGCAGCGCGCCGCGCATAGTCTTCAGCCGGGGCAAGGCCTTCGGTCTTGCGATCCAGATCGCCGCTTTCCTCCAGCACATCGACCAGACGGGACCACGCCGCGCTCGCGCCCGCACCGCCGCGCTCGGCGATCGACAGGGCAAGCGCCTGAAGCCGGTTGTCTTCCAGCACAAGGCGCGCGACCTCGTCGGTCATCGAAACCAGCAGGTCAACGCGCGCCGGCTCGGTCAGCCTGCCCGAACGCTTGGCCGCGGCGAGCGCAATCTTGATGTTGACCTCGTGATCCGAACAATCGACCCCGGCCGAATTGTCGATGAAATCGGTGTTGATGCGCCCGCCGTGCAATGCGAATTCGATGCGGGCGGCCTGCGTGGTGCCAAGGTTGGCGCCTTCGCCGATCACCTTAGCGCGCACTTCATTGGCCGCGACGCGCACGGCATCATTGGCGGGATCGCCCACTTCGACGTTGTTCTGGTGGCTGGCGCGCACATAAGTGCCGATGCCGCCAAACCACAGCAGGTCCACCGGGCTGCGCAGGATCAGCGAAATCAGCGAATCCGGGTCAATTTCCGCCACGCTCACGCCCAGCATCTGCTGGACCTGCGGAGACAGGGGGATCGCCTTAAGGCTACGCGGAAAGACCCCGCCGCCTTCGGAAATCAGCGCCTTGTCATAATCGTCCCAGCTCGACCGGGGCAGCGCGAACATGCGCGCACGTTCGGCCCAGCTTGTGGCCGGATCGGGATCGGGATCGAGAAACACGTGGCGATGATCGAACGCTGCCACCAGCCGGATCGTCTGGCTAAGCAACATGCCGTTGCCGAACACATCGCCCGACATGTCGCCGCAGCCCGCCACACGCACGGGATCGGCCTGCACGTCCACGCCCATTTCCAGAAAGTGCCGCCGGACCGAAAGCCACGCGCCCTTGGCAGTGATTCCCATCGCCTTGTGGTCGTATCCCTTGGACCCGCCACTGGCGAAGGCATCGTCGAGCCAGAAGCCGCGCTCTTCGGCGATGGCGTTGGCGACGTCGGAGAACGTGGCGGTGCCCTTGTCCGCCGCGACCACGAAGTAGGGATCTTCGCCATCGCGGATCACCACGCCCGCCGGGTGAACGACCTTGCCATCCACGATATTGTCGGTGAGCGACAGCAGCGTGGCGATGAACACCTGATAGCTGGCCTTGCCCTCGGCCAGCCAGCCGTCGCGGTCTTTCACCGGATCGGGTAGGTGCTTGGGATAGAAGCCGCCCTTGGCGCCAGTCGGCACGATCACCGCGTTCTTCACGCGCTGCGCCTTCATCAGGCCGAGGATTTCGGTGCGGAAGTCGTCACGCCGGTCTGACCAGCGCAAGCCACCGCGTGCCACCGGCCCTGCGCGCAAATGGATGCCCTCAACGCGCGGCGAATAGACGAAGACCTCGCGCCAGGGCACCGGCCGGGGCAGGCCCGGCACCAACGCGGACTCGATCTTGAACGCCAGCGCGTCGGCCGCCGCCGGGGCGAAAGCGTTGGTGCGCAGGACCGCCTCAACCACGCTGCGAAAGCTGCGCAGCAGGCGGTCGTCGTTGATCGCGGCAACACCCGCAAGGCCGGCGCGGATTCGGTCGGTGGCGTCGCTTTCAGCCGCCGCGCGGTCGCCCGCGAACGCCGGATCGTGCCGCGCAGTGAACAGATCGATCAACGCGCGCGTGACGCCGGGCGCATTCTTCAGCGCGTCCACCACCGTTGCGATGGCAAAGGTCATGCCCGTCTGGCGCAGATAACGGAACCACGCGCGCAGCCAGTTCGCCTCACGCGCGGCAAGGCCCACGGTCACGATCAGGCGGTTGAAGGCGTCATCCTCGGCCGCGCCATTGAGCACGGCGGCCAGCGACTCCTCGATCGCGCCGGCACGGCCCAGCAGGTCGTCAGCAGCGGTATCAGGAGGCGTTGCTACAAGGAAATCGTGGATGAAGCCCAGCCGCCCGCGATCCAGCGCCGTCGGCACTTCCTCAAGCACACGAAAGCCGAAGTTCTCCAGCACCGGCACCGCATCGGACAGCACGATGGCGCCTTCACGCTGGTACAGCTTCAGCCGCAGCCCTTCCTCATTCGCCATCCGGTGCAGCCGCGCCGCGCGGCGCGGCGCATTGGCGCCTGACAGCGCGCGCAGCACGCGGATGTCCTGCGCAGCCTCCGCCGCGCCGAAAGCATGGCGGTATCCGATGGGAAACGCGGGCGCGAACCGGGCGGCAATTGCGGCGGCACGCGCCGGGTCTTCCCCTCGCGCCAGTTCCGCCTCAACCGCCGCATCCCAGCCGCGCACCATCGCCTGAAGCGCGCCATCGAGATGCGTCTCGTCAACGGTGGGTTCGCCATCGCGGATATCGAGCACGAAGCGCATCAGCGCCAACGTGCTGCCTTCGACCTGAAGGCTCCAGTCGATCACCTGCGCGCCGGTTTCCGCTTCCAGCATGGCGCGCACCTGAAGCCGCATCTCGGTAGACTGCACATCGCGCGGCAGCCACACGAACGCGAACAGATGGCGTCCGATGGGCGCGCGCACCAACGCAAGGCGCGGGCGTGGCCGGTCGATCAGGCTCATCATCGTGGTGGCGATGCGTTCCAGATCGGCATCGTCGAAGCCGATCAACTGGTCATGCGGCAGCGCCGTCAACGCATGGACCAGCGCCTTGCCCGCGTGGCCCGTCGGATTGAACCGCAGGCTTTCCATCAGCGTCGCCAGCTGGCTGCGCATTCGCGGCACGCGATCCGGCGGGGCTGCCAGCGCCGCGCTGGTCCAGACACCGGCGTGGACCGAAAGCGCGACGATCTGCCCGGCTTCGCGCACGGGGACCAGGAACAGGTCCAGCGGAACGCGGCGGTGCACGCGCGAAAGGCGGTTGGCCTTGACCACCAGCGGCGCGCGGCCGGAATCGGCGCCGCGTTCGCCCGCACGGTCAAACCATGCAAAGGCGCGGTCGTACGACACATCGGCCAGCAACGGCGCGTCGGTCGACCGGCAGATGCCCTGCGCATCCCCCTGCGTACCATCGCGCCGCCGCGTCACATGACCCAGCAGCGTCAACATGTCGGCCGAAAGCCAACGCAGCAGCGCGGCCCCTTCGGCATCGGGCAGGCAGCGCGCGTCTTCGTCCATCGCGGCGCGCATCGCCGGCCAATCGGCCACGGCGGCGTGCACATCGCCCAGCGTCGCGTGCAGCGCTTCCACCAGCGCGCGACGGGTGCGCGCGTCGGCGCGCTCGGTTTCCAGATAGATCATCGATTCGCGGCGTTCGCCCACGGCATCGCCCTGCGGCAGGTCGATCAGCCGCCCATCAGGATCGCGGCGGACTGGCAGAACCGGATGCAACAGGCGATCGATCGCCAATCCCTGCGCGGTGATCGCACCGGTGATCGAATCGACCAGAAACGGCATGTCGTCGTTGATCGCGGCGATGCGGAGATAGCGCTGGCCGCTGTCACTGCCACCCACGCTTTCGATGGCCAGCGACGGTTCCGAGCCCCGTCGCCGCGCGGCGGCGGCAAGGGTGAAGCGGGCCGCTTCAGCAAGACGTGCCGCATCGAAATCACCCGCTTCGGCAGGTAGCAGCGAGGCCGCGAAGCGCCCGACAAGGCGCTCCTCCATTCCGGACGTGGCGGCAACGAGATCCAACTTGGTGGCCATGGCGTTCCATCCCGCTATCACGGCGCATATGTGATGCGCATGACTGTAATATTATTGTTCTTTTTTATATCAATATTCCAAATCCTAATCCGGCGGATCGGAAAGAGCAAGACGCACCCTAGCGATGGCGCGTTAACCGGCGGTGTGGTGAGAGGTTCCCCGGTTGCTTAGGCAGCTACCCCGGCCAGATCGCGCACCGCGTCCATCGTCATCTGCAGCGACCGGCGGCGCAGCGCGGGGTCGAACACGGACCCCGATACGATCAGCTCGTCCGCCTGCGTGCGCTGCTTAAAGGCCAGCAGGCCCGCGCGCACCGTTTCCGGGCTGCCGATGGCGCTGACCTGCCGCATGTGCTCCAGCATCGCGAGCGACTGCGGCGGCAGGCTGTCGCGATAGCCCGGCACTGGCGGCGGCAGCTGGCCAGGATTGCCGGTGCGCAACCGCACGAACGACTGGTCCATCGAACTGGCCAACCGGATCGCCTCATCGTCGGTGGGTGCACAGGTGACGTTGATCGCGGCCATCGCATAAGGCTGGTCCAGCACCGCCGACGGTTCGAAGCGATCGCGATAAAGCGCCAGCGCCGCATCGAGGTGGTCGGGCGCGAAGTGTGAGGCAAAGGCATAGGGCAGCCCCAGCATCGCCGCCAGCTGCGCGCCGAACAGGCTGGACCCGAGAATCCACATCTCCACCTGCGCGCCACTGCCGGGCGTCGCCTGCAACGGCAAGCGCGGATCGCCCGCGAATTGCAGGCGCAGTTCCATCACGTCGTCGGGAAAGTGCTCTGCCGCACGGTTCACTTCCTTGCGCAGCGCCTGCACGATGCGCTGGTCGGCCCCCGGGGCGCGGCCAAGCCCCAGATCGACGCGGCCGGGGAACAGCGCGTCCAGCGTGCCGAACTGTTCGGCAATGACCAGCGGGTTGTGGTTTGGCAGCATGATCCCGCCCGCGCCGATGCGGATGCGGCTGGTGGCATGGCCGATGTGCGCCAGCACCACCGAGGTCGCCGCGCCGCCGATGCCGTTCATGCCGTGGTGCTCGGCCACCCAGTAGCGGTGGTATCCCGCGTCTTCGGCCACTTTGGCCAGCGTGGCCGCTTCGGCCAGTGCCTGCGCCACGGTGCCCCCTTCGACGATGGGGACGAGATCGAGCACCGAAAGCTTCATGAGGCGGGTTTCCCTGCTGTTTCCCCGGCTGATGTGGGGGCGGGGCCAAGCTGTTCAAGGTAACCGCGCGCAGTCTTTGCCTCGTCGCTTTGCGGCGCGGTCGCCACGACCGAATCCCACGATTTGCGCGCGCCCGCATCGCGCCCGTCGAGCACGGCGATCACGCCTGCCTCAAGCCCGATGGCCGGATCGCGCGGATCGAGCGAAGCCGCCACCTCGATATCCTTCTGCGCGTGCGGCAGGTCGTTGTTGCGCCGCGCCAGCGTGGCCGAAAGCAGCCAGCCTTGCGCGTCGTTGGGCGCGAGCCGGTGCGCTTCGTCAAGCGCCATGGCCGCGTCCGCCAGCCGCCCCGCCGCCACAAGTGCCCGCGCGCGATCTGCCTGCATGGCACCCAGCGCGGCGTTGTCACCCTGCGCGCCCAGCGCCACGGCGCGATCGAACCAGTCTACCGCCTTGTCGGCCTTGCCGCCCGCCAGCGCGGCGTTGCCCGCCATGGCCAGCAGGCCCTGCCCCGATACGGCCTGTTCCGGCGGAATGCCGGCCAGTGCATCGGCAAACGCGCCTTCGGCCCCGGCAAAATCGCCCTGCTGGCTCAGCACCACGCCAAGGCAATGGTTGGCCCGCACCCGCGCCTGCGGCGTCGCCCCTTCGGCCAGCCATCCGCGCGCAAAGGCCATTCCGGCCGCCGGATCGCGCTGAGCGCGCAACAGGCATTCGGAGAGCTTGTCGCTGGCAGGCGCCTCTCCACCCTGCCGCTCCGGCGGGGTGGTCGCGCTGCCGGGCGCCGCCTCGATCACCACGCGGCGGCGCGGGATCGGCAGGGGTGAGGACTGCTGCGGCGAAGGGTTCGGCCCCACCTGCATCATCGCGCGATCGTTCAGCGGCAGGGCGGCAATCAGCGGCAGGGCAAGCAACAACATGGGCAATCCTTCAGGCCGCAGCGGGCAGGTCACCGATCACGCGCAGCAACAGCGCAATGTCGGACTCGCGCGAAAGACGGTGGTCGCCGTCCTTGATCAGGTGCACCTGCACATCGTCTGAACGCAGGGCGTCGGCCAGCCGCAGCGCCGTTTGCCACGGCACGTCCGGATCGGACTGCCCCTGCAGCAACCGCACCGGGCCATCGAACGCGACACCCGACTCCAGCCGCAGCAGCCCCTGACCGTCCCGCCAGAAGGCGGCGTGGGTGGGCGTAGGCTCAGGCCCATAGGGGTTGTCCTCGAACAGCGTCCCGCCCGCCGCGAGCACCGCCTTCTGCGCCTCGGTAAAGCCCCAGGTGGTGAAATCCGGTGCCGCCGCAATACCCACCAGCCCGGCCACCGCATTGCCCAGCGCTTCCGCCACCAGCAGCATCAGCCACCCGCCCATGCTCGATCCGCACAGCACAACGCGGCCGGACGCCTTACCCCGCACCAGCGCCACCACCTCGTCGCGCCAGCGCGACAGCGTGCCATCCGCAAATGCACCTTCGCTGCGCCCGCATCCAGAATAGTCCAGCAGCAGGCACGCCCGTCCCGTCTCTGCCGCCCAGCGCAGTACTGCCTGCGCCTTGCCGCCATCCATGTCCGACATATAGCCCGGCAGGAACACCACCACCGGGCCGGCCCCGGGCAGGAAACGGTAGGCAATGGTCAGGCCGCCGGGCCCTTCGAACCCACTCACAGGTGCGATTTCGTCGATATCCATGCCCCTTGCCTAAGGCCTTGGCCGGGCAAACGCTATCTTTACTCAGGCCCGATAAAGCCGGCGCCATGAAGGCCCACCTCTCCTCCATACTCGCGTGGTTCGCCACCAGCCCTTTCGCGCTGGCCGTGCTGTTCGGCACCTTCATCGCCCTGCGCGCGCTGGCCATTCTGTGCATGGTCGAACCCTCGTCCGACGCCGCGTGGTACTTCAGCCGAGCCGACGTGCTGGCGCACGGCCTCGGCTACCTTGGCGATCATGGCGAGCCGACCGCCTACTGGCCGCCGGGCTGGCCGATCACGCTCTCTTTGCTGTTCCGCGCAACCGGTGCCTCGATCATCGCTGTGGGCCTGCTCAATCTCGCACTCAGCGTTCTTGCCGGATGGCTGACGCTGGACTTGGCACGCAAGCTGTTCGGCTCTGAGGGCGCTGGCCGCATGGCGCTGGCCCTCCTCGCCCTCTATCCCAACGCCATCCTCTATGTGCCACTGGCGCTCACGGAAGTGTTCTACACCACCTTGCTGCTCGCCGGCTGCTGGCTGCTGATTGTGCGCAAGGGCGCCGCGCGGATCGTGATCGCCGGGCTGGTGTTCGGCGTGGCGACGTTGGTCAAGGCGCAGACGCTGGTGGTGGTCCCGCTGATCTTCGCCATCGGCCTGTGGCGCGAAGGTGACGCGTTGCGGCGCACCCCCGGCATCATCGGCCGTTTCGCCATCCTGCTGGCGGGCGTCGCGCTGGTCGTCGCCCCATGGACGATCCGCAACCACCGCGAACTCGGCGCATGGGTGGCGGTGTCCACCAATGGCGGCATCACCCTGCTCACCGGCAACAACGACAGCGCACGCGGCACGTTCACCCCCGACGACCCGGTGGTAAAGGCGCTCGACACCCGCAAGGATCTCAACGAACTCCAGTACGATGCCGAGGCCAAGCGGCTGGGCGCGGAATGGATCAAGGCCCATCCCGCCGCCTTTGCCCGCCTGATGCCCATGAAGCTTTTCCGCCTGTGGGGCCCGGACGGCGAGGCGCTGTGGTTCTACGAAAAGTACTCCCCGGTGTACGAAACCGCCCCGTTCGCGTTCCTCGCCCTGCGCGCGGTCAACCAGCTGTGGTACGTCGCCCTGCTTGGCCTCTTCGCCGTCGCCGCCGTGGCGCAAATCCGCCGTCGCCGCGCGAATGGCGAACGCCTGATCGACTGGTGGCTCATGCCCTATGGCATCGCGCTATATCCCAGCGCCATCGCCATGGTCTTCTCCGGCCAATCGCGCTTTCACTACCCGGCAATGCCTTTCGTCTGCATGGCGACGGGATGGCTGCTTTACGAATGGCTGCGCAGGGTGGCTTCACGCGATTCGATCGGCTAAGCGCCTCGGCACGCGCGCGCGGATTCCCGTGCGCCTACCGATCCGATTGCCAAGAGAGCCCCGATGTCCGACCTGCTGAAGATCACCCTGCCCGATGGTTCCGTCCGCGAAGTCGCGCCCGGCACCACCCCGGCGGACATCGCCGCCGCCATCGGCCCGGGCCTTGCCAAGGCCGCCATCGGCGCCCGCGTGGACGGCGAACTGTTCGACATCACCCGCCCGTTCGAAGGCGACGCGCAACTCGCGCTTGTCACCGCGCGCGATGAAGCCGACGCGCTCGAACTCGTGCGGCACGACTTTGCCCACGTGCTGGCCGAAGCGGTGCAGACGCTATTCCCCGGCACGCAGATCACCTTCGGCCCGGCAACCGACGACGGCTTCTATTACGACTTCGCGCCAAAGGATCGCCCCTTCACCGAAGAAGACCTGCCCGCCATCGAAGAGGCAATGCGCAAGATCATCGCCGCCGACAAGCCGCTCCGGCGCGAGGCATGGAGCCGTGCGGACCTGATCGCACGCTGGACCGAGCAGGGCGAAACCTTCAAGGCGCAATGGGCGGGCGAACTGCCGGAAGGCGAGGAACTGACCGTGTACTGGTCGGGCGGTGACTGGCTCGACATGTGCCGCGGCCCCCACCTTGCCAGCACCGGCAAGCTGGACCCGGCTGCCTTCAAGCTGACTCGTGTGTCCGGCGCCTATTGGCGCGGCGACCAGAAGAACGCGATGCTCAGCCGCATCTACGGCACCGGCTGGCTGAACAAGAAGCAGCTTGACGCGCACCTGACGCGGCTGGAGGAGGCCGCCAAGCGCGACCATCGCAAGCTGGGCGCGGAAATGGACCTGTTCCATCTTCAGGCCGAAGCCCACGGCAGCGTGTTCTGGCACCCCAAGGGCTACCGCGTGTGGCGCGAGCTGGAAGCCTACATGCGCCGCGCCATCGACGGCGCCGGCTATCGCGAGGTGAAGACCCCGCAGGTGATGGACGCGCGCCAGTGGGAGCAGTCCGGCCACTGGGGGAAGTATCGCGAAAACATGTTCGTGATCCCCGACGAAGTGCCGAACACCGAAGACGAAGGCCCGGTGATCAGCGGCGAAGCCGACTGGATGGCGCTGAAGCCGATGAACTGCCCGGCGCACGTGCTGATCTTCCGTCAGGGCCTCAAGTCCTACCGCGACCTGCCGCTGCGCCTGTATGAAAACGGCTGCTGCCATCGCAACGAACCGCACGGCGCGCTGCATGGCTTGATGCGCGTGCGCCAGTTCACGCAGGACGACGCGCACATCTTCTGCCGCGAAGACCAGATCGTGGCCGAAGTCCGCGCCTTCTGCGAACTGGCCGACCGCATCTACAAGGACTTCGGCTTCACCTATTCCATCAAGCTCGCCCTGCGCCCCGAAAAGCGCTTTGGCACCGAAGCGATGTGGGATCAGGCCGAAACCGAACTGCGCAACGCGGTGATCGAAGCGGGCCTTGCGACCGAACAATACGGCTGGGAAGAACTGCCCGGCGAAGGCGCGTTCTATGCGCCCAAGCTGGAATGGCACCTGACCGACGCCATCGGCCGCACCTGGCAGGTGGGCACGATCCAGTCGGACCGCGTGCTGCCCGAACGGCTCGATGCGGCCTATGTGGCCGAAGACGGCGAAAAGCATCGCCCGGTCATGCTCCACCGCGCGATCTTCGGTTCCTACGAACGCTTCATCGGCATCCTGATCGAACACTTTGCCGGCAAGCTGCCCACCTGGCTCGCCCCGGTGCAGGCCGTGGTCGCCACCATCGTCTCCGACGCCGACGATTATGCCAAGGAAGCGACTGAACGCTTGCGCGCCGCTGGCATCCGCGTGGAAACCGACACCCGCAACGAAAAGATCAACTACAAGGTCCGCGAACATTCGCTGCAAAAGGTTCCGTTCCTGCTGGTGGTGGGCAAGCGCGAGGCCGAGGAAGGCACCGTGGCGATCCGCCAGCTTGGCGAACAGCAGCAGAAGGTCGTCTCGCTGGACGAGGCGATTGCCCTGCTGAAGGCCGAGGCGACCGCGCCGGATTTGCGCGCGTAACCCGGAATTAAGTGCTTTTACGCTAAGGCCCGGTCCACCTTCACTGGGGATCGGGCCTTTCGTTTATGTCGATGCATTTCCGCGCTCTTGCCGAACAGGCCGCCGCCGACGGCGCCATCGACCCGGCCGAAGTGCTGGCCCTGCGGCGCGAAGCATGGCCCGACGGCCACATCGATGCCCACGAGGCCGAGGCGATCCTCGTCATCAACGATCACGTCCAGAATGCCAGCGCCGAATGGACCGACTTCGTGGTGGAGGCGATCGTGGAATACGCGATCAACGGCACTGAGCCGCGCGGCCACGTCAGCCCCGAAACCGCCGACTGGCTGATCGAACGCGTGGGCAACGATGGCCGGCTCGATTCGATGACCGAGCTGGAACTGATCGTGCGCGTGGCGGAAAAGGCCGAATCCTGTCCCGATGCGCTGAAGACCTTTGCGCAAGTGCAGATCGAACGCGCGGTGGTCTTCGGCACCGGCCCCACCCGGCGCGGTGGCGATCTCGACGCCGGTTGCATCACCGCCAGCGAATGCGCTCTCCTGCGCCGTCTGATCTTCGCCGCCGGCAGCGATGGCCCCGCACGCGTCAGCAAGGCCGAGGCGGAGATGCTGTTCCGCATCAAGGACGCCACGCTCGGCGCGGCCAACAGCCCGGAATGGGAGCGCCTGTTCGTGCAGGGCGTGGGCAATTACCTGCAAGGCTGGCAGGGCGCGAAGCTGACCGACCGGACCGAAGCCGCGCGGCTGGAAACCTTCATGAATGATCGCACCAGCCATGTCGGCCGCTTCTTCGGCCGTATGGCAAAGGTTGATGGCAATGGCCTCGCCTCGGCCACGCGCGAACTGTTCGGCCGCAAGGGGCCTGTGCGCGATATCGCCGCCGAAGCCCGCGCCGATGCACAGGTCACCGATCCCGAACGGCTCTGGCTGGATGCGCGGATCGATGCCGATAGCACCTTCGATCCGCTGGAACAGGCCCTGCTGCGCTTCCTGCAACAGGGCTGATCGCGCCTCAGACGGTAAAGCTCTCGCCGCAGCCGCAGCTGCCCTTGGCGTTGGGGTTCTGGAACACGAAACCGGCGGTGAAGTCGTCTTCCTGCCAGTCCATCGTGCTGCCGATCAGATAGAGCACCGAAGCGCCATCGATGAAGAACAGCCCACCCGGCGTCTCGATGCGTTCATCCATCGGGTTCGCCTCGGTCACATAGTCGACCGAATAGGCCAGCCCCGAACAACCCCGGCGCGGCGTAGACAGCTTCACCCCGATCGCCCCTTCGGGCGCGCTGGCCATCAACGTGGCAATGCGGCCTTCCGCGCTGGGCGTCAGGATCACGGCGGCGGGGCGCTGACGGGTCTTGGTGGTCGTTTCGGTCATCACGGCACCTATATGGGGATCGCTTACAGCATTCCCAGTTCGAGCTTGGCTTCGTCGCTCATCTTCTGCGGGTCCCACGGCGGGTCCCAGACAAGGTTCACTTCGGCATCGCGCACGCCCGGCACGGCGGCCACGCGCAGTTCCACTTCGCCGGGCATCGATTCGGCCACCGGGCAGTGCGGCGTGGTCAGCGTCATCGTTACCGTCACGTGCGCGTCCTCACCCACGTCCACGCCATAGATCAGGCCAAGATCGTAGATGTTCACCGGGATTTCCGGATCGAAGATATCGCGCAACGCGCCGATCACGCCTTCATAGATATCGCCCCCCGGCGCACCCGGATCGACGCCTTCGGGCTTGGCCGCAAGGAACCCTTCCAGGTAATCCTTCTTGCGCTCCAGCTTTTCGGCCGGCGTCTCCTCCACGGCATCCTCCACAAAGGCGCGCTTGGGCGCAGGCACGCCGTCCACTTCCTCGACCGCGAACTTGGGCTCGTCCCCGCTCATCCGAATATCCTCATCGTCCGTTCGATCCCGCGCACCAGCGCGGCGATATCGCTTTCATCGCTATAGATGCCAAAGCTGGCGCGCGCCGTGGCCGGCACGCCCAGATGTTCCATCAGGGGCTGCGCGCAGTGGTGGCCGGCGCGAATCGCCACGTTCTCTTCATCCAGAATCGTGCCGAGGTCATGCGGGTGCACGCCTTCCAGCGCGAAGCTGACGATCCCGGCACTGTCTTCCGGCCCGAACAGGCGCACCGAATTGATCCGGCCCAGTTCGGCCCGAGTCTTGGCCACCAGCGCTGTTTCATGCGCGTGGATCGCCGGCAGCCCGGCCTCGCGCACAAAGTCCGCCGCCACGCCAAGGCCGATCGCCTCGACAATCGCCGGGGTCCCCGCCTCGAACCGCTGCGGCGCGGGCGCCCACGTCGTCTTGGCAAAGGTCACGCGGTCGATCATCGATCCGCCCCCCTGCCACGGCGGCATCGCGTCCAGAATCGCGGTCCGGGCCCACAGCGCGCCGATCCCGGTCGGGCCGTAGAGCTTGTGCCCTGAAAACGCATAGAAATCGCAGCCCAGCGCCTTCACGTCCACCGACAGGCGGGCAACGGCCTGGCAGCCATCGAGCAGGATCTTCGCCCCCACGGCGTGCGCCAGTTCAACGGCACGCTTGGCGTCGAGCACCGATCCCAGCACGTTGGAAACATGGGCAAATGCCACCAGCTTGTGCGCCGGGGTGAGTATCCGCTCCGCTGCATCCAGATCGATGCGCCCGTCCTCGGTCAGCGGGCAAACGTCGATGGCAATGCCGGTACGGTCCTGGATCAGCTGCCAGGGCACGATGTTGGAATGGTGCTCCAGCTGCGACAGCAGCACGCGATCCCCGGCCTTCAGGTTCGCCACGCCCCAGCTTTGCGCGACCAGATTGATCGCCTCGGTCGCGCCGCGCGTGAACACGATTTCGCTTTCATCGCCGCCGATCAGCGCCGCTACGCGGCGGCGCGCCGCTTCATAGGCGAGCGTCATGTCGGCAGAGCGGGTATAAACGCCCCGGTGGACGGTCGCGTAATCGCTGCCCAGCGCCTTGGTCACGGCATCGATCACCACTTGCGGCTTTTGCGCGGTGGCGGCCGTGTCGAGGTAGTGCCAGCGGTTTCCTTCCGCATTCAGCAGCCCCGGCCAGTCCTGCGTCTGAACGGTCATAGCAGGCCCTCGAGTGCCTTTAGGGCGGCTTCGGTCAGTTTAGCCCCCTCTTCGGCCCCGATGAACGCTTCGGCAATAAAAGCCTGCAACATCAGCTTCTTGGCCTCTGCCGGCGGCAGCCCGCGCGATTGCAGGTAGAACAGGCCCTGCTGGTCGAGTTCGCCCACCGCGCAGCCATGCGCGCACTTCACATCGTCGGCATAGATTTCCAGTTCCGGCCGCGCATTAGCGGTGGCGCTGCGATCCAGCAGCATCGCGCGCACCGATTGTTCGCCGTCGGTGCCGATCGCGCCGCGATCAACGCGAACCTTGCCCAGATACGTGCCGGTGGCATGGCCCGCCAGCACCGAACGGATCACCTGTCGTGACACGGCATCGGGTTCCGCGTGGACAACTTCAGTAACGATTTCAAGAACCTGATCGCCGCCGCCGAGCTGCGCCGCGCCAAGGTGGAAATCGGCCCCCTTGCCCCGCGTAACCTTCACCGCCAGCCGGCCATAGGCGCGACCCGCATTCAGCAGGCGCAGATCGAACGCCGCGCCGTCTTCCAGCACGATTTCGATATCGCGGGCCTGCGCGTGATCGCCCTCGGCCACGACCGACAGCGACCCCCGCGTCCCCGCCGCCACCCGGATCGCCTGCGGCACGACCGGCCACAGACCCGCCAGCGCCGCCAGATCGGCATAGCGATAGGCCTCGTCGGCGCGGGTCGGCAGGTCGATCACGCTCATGCGGCCACGGCCTCGTAACCCTGTTCTTCCAGTTGCAGCGCCAGTTCCGCGCCGCCGCTCTTGACGATGCGCCCGCCGGCAAGGACGTGGACGAAGTCCGGCTTCACGTAGTCCAGAAGGCGCTGGTAGTGCGTGATCAGCAGCACCGCCTTGTCAGGCTTGCGCATGATCGCGTTGATGCCTTCGCCGCAGATGCGCAGCGCGTCGATGTCGAGACCGGAGTCGGTCTCGTCAAGGATCGCCAGCGTGGGATCGAGGATACCCATCTGCACCATCTCGGCGCGCTTCTTTTCGCCGCCCGAAAAGCCGACGTTCACCGGGCGCTTCAGCATGTCCATGTCCATGCGCAGCAGGCCGGCCTTTTCCTTGGCCAGCTTGAGGAACTCGCCGCCCGAAAGCGGGGCTTCGCCGCGCTGCTTCCGCTGGGCATTCAACGCCTCGCGCAGGAACTGCACGTTGGAGACGCCGGGGATTTCCACCGGGTACTGAAAGCCCAGGAACAGTCCTGCCGCCGCGCGTTCGTGCGGCTCCATCGCCAGCAGGTCCGCGCCGTTGAACGAAACCGAACCGCCGGTCACTTCATAGCCGGGCCGGCCGCCAAGCGTGTAGCCCAGCGTGGACTTGCCCGCGCCGTTCGGCCCCATGATGGCGTGGACTTCGCCCGCGTTGATGGTGAGCGAAAGGCCCTTGAGAATGGGCTTGTCGGCCACGGTGGCCTGGAGATTATCGATCTGGAGCATGGGTTATCCCTGGCGGCTCGACCCGCGGCCATAGGCCGGGCGGGGGGGGCGAGCGGGGGCCGGAGCGCGCGCGGACGCCGGCCGTTCGAACGGTTCGTTGACAGTGTGCGCGATCTGCAACGCGACGCGATCAAGGTCTTCGAGCACATCGGCCTCGGCAAAGCGCAACACACGGATGCCGGCCTCGGTCAGCTTGCGGTCCTGCAGGGTCGCCACTTCGGCGCTGGCGCCTTCGGCCGTGATCGAGATCACCAGCCAGCGCGAGGAACAGGCGAAATCGACGATGGCCGAGCCGACCACCGTCTTGCGCGCAAACTTGATGCCGCCCATCTGCGCGCCCGAAAGCCGCGACCACAGCGCCTCTTCGGCCGGGGTCAGGTGGCGACGTTCCTCGCGCGCGCGTTCCTTCAACCGTTCGGCGCGTTCGACACCGGGTTTCCAGCGCTTTTCAGCGTTGTCTTTCGGAGCGGCGTCAGTGCGGACGCTCAGGGTCTTCCTCATTGTGCGTCCTTTTTTCCAGCCGCCGATGCGGGGCTGCAATTGGCAAGGTAATCGGCCCGCGCCTCGTCAAACAGGTCGCGCCATGCCCGTTCGATGGCGCGGGCGTCTTCGAGTTCCTTTTGCCGGGCATCGAGCTGGGCCAGCGCTACGGTCTGGTCCGCCGGTCCGGCAAGCAGCGTGGCGCGCTCGGTAGCGATGGCGCGCTGTTCAGCATAGACAGCCGCGGCGAATTCGGTGCGGCGGTGGGGCTCGCCCCGGATCATGGAGCGGATTTCGCCACGGTCGCACCCCTTGACCGCCGCCAGCACGGGCGCGGAATCAGGCACGGGCACCCCCATGAGAAGGATGGGGAGCGCGATCATCCAACCGAGCCTTCCAGGCTGATCCCGAGCAGCTTCTGCGCCTCTACCGCGAATTCCATCGGCAGTTGCTGCAGCACTTCGCGGGCGAAGCCGTTGACGATCAGGGCCACCGCCTCTTCCTGCGCCAGACCGCGCTGCATGGCATAGAACAGCTGGTCATCGCTGATCTTGCTGGTCGTCGCCTCATGCTCGATGGTGGCGCTGGGATTGCGCACCTCGATATAAGGCACGGTGTGTGCGCCGCATTCGCCGCCCAACAGCAGGCTGTCGCACTGGGTGAAGTTGCGCACGCCTTCGGCCTGCGGGGCCACGCGAACGAGCCCGCGATAGGTGTTGTTCGACTTACCCGCGCTGATGCCCTTGGACACGATGGTGGACCGGCTGCCTTTGCCGTTGTGGATCATCTTCGTGCCGGTATCGGCCTGCTGGTAATTGTTGGTGACGGCCACCGAGTAAAACTCGCCGACCGAATCCTCGCCATTCAGCACGCACGAAGGATACTTCCACGTGATGGCCGAGCCGGTCTCCACCTGGGTCCACGAAACCTTGGACCGCGCGCCCTGGCACAGCGCGCGCTTGGTCACGAAGTTGTAGATCCCGCCCTTGCCGCTGGCATCGCCGGGATACCAGTTCTGCACGGTGGAATACTTGATCTCGGCATCGTCGAGCGCGACCAGTTCGACCACGGCGGCGTGAAGCTGGTTCTCGTCGCGCTGGGGCGCGGTGCAGCCTTCGAGATAGGAGACATAGGCCCCCTTATCGCACACGATCAGGGTGCGTTCGAACTGGCCGGTGTTTTCCGCGTTGATGCGGAAATAGGTGGACAGTTCCATCGGGCAGCGCACGCCTTCGGGCACATAAACGAAGGTGCCGTCGGAAAAGACCGCGCAGTTGAGCGCGGCGAAGTAGTTGTCGTGCATCGGCACGACCTTGCCCAGCCAGCGCTTCACCAGATCGGGATATTCGCGGATCGCCTCGCTGATCGAGCGGAAGATCACGCCTGCCGCTTCCAGCTCCTTGCGGAACGTGGTGGCGACCGAGACGCTGTCGAACACGGCGTCAACCGCCACCTTGCGCGCGCCCTCCACGCCGGCGAGCACTTTCTGCTCTTCCAGCGGGATACCCAGCTTTTCATAGATGCGCAGGATTTCGGGATCGACCTCGTCGAGCGATCCCAGCTTCGGCTTCGCCTTGGGCGCGGCCCAGTAGTACGCTTCCTGGTAATCGATCGGCGGAATGTTCAGCTTGGCCCATTCGGGCGTGGGCATGGTCAGCCAGTGGCGATAAGCCTTCAGCCGCCATTCCAGCATCCACTCCGGCTCGTCCTTCTTGGCCGAGATGAAGCGCACGGTGTCTTCCGACAGGCCCTTCGGCCCGTATTCCTGCTCGATATCGGAGACCCAGCCGTGTTCGTATTCGGCCACGCGGGCAGCCGCATCGCGCGCGGCCTGATCCTTGATCGGGGTTTCTTCGGTCATGCGGCCCCCTGCGCCGCCGGAACGGCAAAGTCCATGGCGCGACTGGAAATTTCGGCCGGCGCACGGGTGGGCGCGGCCAGTTGGATGAGCGAAATGCCCGACAGCGCGGACCGCAGCGCCGCATCGACCATCGGCCAGTGCGGGCGCAACGTGCATGCGCTTTCGAGCGTGCAATCGTGGCGACCGCCATCGCTGCACGTGGCGAGCGCAATCGGCCCTTCGACCGCCTCGACGATATCGGCAAGATTGATCGCGGCGGCCGGGCGCGCCAGCTTCAGCCCGCCACCCGCACCACGCACCGACTTGAGAAGGCCGGCCGCCGAAAGCTTGCTCACCAGCTTTTGCACGGTGGGCACGGGCAGGCCGGTTTCATCGGCCAGTTGCTGGGCAGACACGCGCGCGCCGTTCGGCCCATGACGACCGCAATGGCGCGCGGCGGCGCTCATCGTGACGACGGCGTAGTCCGCCATGCTGGAAAGTCGCATCGTTTGCCTGCCTGCAGCCCGAAAATCCGAAATCGGACTGATTCGTTCCGGTTATCTAGGCGCGTGCCCTCAGCGGTGCAAGCGGGGGGTGCCGGTCCTTTTGGACAGGGTGGAGGCCGTGGGCTTGTCGAATTCCCGCGGCATCGCGGCGACTTGCGGCGTGATTTCGCGGAAATTGCGCAAGTCCAGCAGGGCAGACAGCAACGACGGGTCCGCATCGCCCAGCCGCGCGGGCGTGCGCCCGGCAAACAGGCGCAGTTCGCGGATCATGTGCGACTGGTCGTAGAACTGGTCCTGCACCAGCGCAGCGTGTTCCGGCGTGAGGTTGGGGGCGCCCAGCACGGCGGCGGCGCGCAGGGCGCGGTACTTGCGGGCGAGTTGCTTGGGCGGCAGGCCAAAGTACTTGTCCACCAGCCGCTGCAACTGGCGCGGCGAATAGAGGACCTTTGCGGCGAGATCGTCCACACGGGGAGACAACCCGCCGCCCAGCCAGTCCGCCACCGTGCGGATCAGCGCCACGTGCGCCTTTGGCACAGGGCGGAGCATGGTGGCCAGTTGGGCGCTGGCCAGCGCCACGCAATCCTCTGGCGTCAGCGCGCCGCTGCAATACCCCTCGGCAATGGCATCGCCCAGTTCGCGCGCGCCCGATCCCAGCAGGTCTGCCGCATCGACCAACCGGTTGCCGTGTTCGGCCGCAGAAAGTCCGCCCGTCAGCGCCGCCCAGCCCAGCGGCGAAAGGGCCGCGCCAAAAGTATGCCACGGCCCGCGCACCAGAACGGGCGCCGCCGCAGCCAGAGGGGTCATCACGTTGGTGCGGTGGCTGCGGTCCACGCGCCCATCGCGAAAATACATCTCGCCCTCGCCGCGCATGAACACGGCGAGGATGCCGACGCCGGCGGGCTGGATGTCGGCGATGCGTTCTTCCTCGCAGCGGAAAAGGAAGAATGTGGTGACATAGGGCGCCAACGCTTCGGGCGGGGAAAGGTAGTCCAGCCGGATCAGCGATTGCGCCGTAAGGCATTCACCGGCGAGCCCGTCGCCCGCCGCGATGTGACCGGGCCCATCGGATGGGTCGCGTGGGCTGTCCGAATGCGGTTGCACCCGGAGCGCATTGGGATCGGTGCTCCGCATGCGCACCACCGGGTCGCAAAATACGACACAATGTCAACTGCCCAAACGGGCCTGCACCAAAATGGATAAAAAATGGCGGCCGAGCCCAGGGGCTTCGGCCGCCTTAAAGTCGAGAACCCGATACATCACTGCACCGAGCCCTTCGGGTCGCACGAGTCCCCTAGGCGATCACTGACGGTTCGAATTGTACGGATTCGACAAAATGGGGTGGCACACGCGCAACATTGGCGAAAATTCAACAGCTAAGGCCGGGCTAACGGCAAAACTGGTGGCAAAAGGCACTTGGCGTGGTGCAGTCGCGCGACAATAGAAGGCGCCGAACCTCGCGCGCTCCCATGCCTTCCCGGAAGACCCGCTTTCCATGCTTT
Source organism: Pseudomonadota bacterium (assembly GCA_039804665.1). Lineage (GTDB taxonomy): Bacteria > Pseudomonadota > Alphaproteobacteria > Sphingomonadales > Sphingomonadaceae > Novosphingobium. The sequence goes on from JBDLVU010000022.1 coordinate 31,087, forward strand.
ACCAGCTTTGCCGCCCGCTGCTGTTCCGTATCCCGGCGGAACCGGCACACCGCCTGACCATCGCCGCGCTGCGCGCGTTGCCCCGGCAACCCCGCGCCGCGCCCGAAGCGGCCTTGGCCCAGCGCGTGGCGGGAATCGTCTTTCCCAATCCGGTGGGCATGGCTCCGGGCTTTGACAAGAATGCCGAAGTGCCCGACGCGCTGCTGGGTCACAGATTCGGCTTTGTGGAGATCGGTACCGTCACCCCCCGCCCGCAGGAGGGCAACCCCAAGCCGCGCCTGTTCCGGCTGGTGGAGGACGCCGCCGTCATCAACCGCATGGGCTTCAACAACGACGGGGCCGAAGTCGTGGCGGCGCGGCTGCGCCAGAGGCTGGGCGCGCCGGGGATCGTGGGCGCGAACATCGGCGCCAACAAGGATTCGGACGACCGCATCGCCGATTACGCGACGATGACGCGAATCATGGCACCGCTGGCGAACTACCTGACGGTCAACATCTCCTCGCCCAACACCCCGGGCCTGCGCGCGTTGCAGGACGAAGGCGCGCTGACCGCGCTGCTGGATGCGGTGCTGGAGGCGCGCGGCGCGGCGACCACGCCAATCTTCCTCAAGCTGGCGCCCGATCTTGAACCTTCCGACATCGACGCGATCAGCCGAATCGCGCTCGACAAGCGGCTGGATGCGCTGATCGTGTCGAACACCACGATCACCCGGCCGCCCCTGAAATCCGCCAACGCGGGCGAGGCGGGGGGGCTTTCCGGCGCGCCCTTGCGCGAACTGGCGCTGCAACGCCTGCGCGATTTCCGCAAGGCGACGGGCGGTGCCATTCCGCTGATCGGCGTGGGTGGCATCGCCAGCACCGAAGACGCCTGGGCACGGATTCGCGCGGGGGCCAGCCTCGTCCAGCTTTACAGCGCGCTGGTCTATCAC
>JBDLVU010000023.1:0-31632 GCA_039804665.1 Pseudomonadota bacterium
ATATTGCCGAAAATGACACTATCCCGGAGCATTTTAGTTTCTCGAACACAACTCATGATCATTAATACTGTGATTAAAGGTCTACCGTCGAGGCGAGTGCCTTGGTACGGAGGTCGTGCGACCCGAAGTGCGGTGCCGCGTCTCCCAGCGCCGTTCACACCTTGAAGGGGCCGTGCCTTGGGGTACGGCCCCTCTTTTTTGAGCGAGGGCACCGCGTCCGGACAGCTGCATTGTCGCGCTCAGGCGTCTTCAGAACCTTCGCGCCAAGCGGGGAAGGCGAGGGGGAAGCGGATCGCACAGGCGAAGGGTGCCCACGGTCCTTGTGCCCGCGCAAGACCACCGCTCTCGAGCTGGCGCAGAAGCTTGGCCGCACCGGCCTTGGTCGCGGGCAACGCGCGTGCCAGACCGGCCGGAGTGAGCGAACCAAGCGGAAACAGCAGTAGCCAGGCGGGACCGAGCCGCGAGGTCGACCGCTGCGCCGGAAAGACCCTAGCAAACACTTCGGCGGCGCGCGGTCCGCACGCGATGTCGCAACATGCCTCGTGGAGCGCTTCGAGCAGGCTTTCGCGCGCGATATTGCGGCGTTCGTCGGCGGTGCGGTCGGCGCGGAACAGCCGGCGGTGAACGATGCCGGGGCAGGGGAGGGGGATCGGCCCCAGCGCGAAAGCCTCGGGGCGAGCGAGCGCGGCGAGGTTGATCGCCCAGCACGGGGTGAAGGCGGTGGCGGCGAGCGCATCGCCCACATCGCCCGTCGACGTGCGGAAGCGCTCGGCCAGCGCGAGCAGCCGCTCGAGCGGGGGGCGGGGAAGGGCGCCTGCGGAAAGCGCTGCGAGGACGGCGTCGAGCTGGGGCAGGCTACCGGCGAGGACCACGTCAGTCTGCGCAGCCTCGTCGGCAAGCGGGCGGATGGCGATGCGGCGCACGAGCGCGAGTGCCTTGGCCAGGGGGCCGCTGCGGTCGGGCAACGCATGCGCCACGAGCGCGAGGAAGGCGTTGCGTTCGGCGGCGCACTCGGCGCCGACCAGCGCGGGGCCGAGGGTGATCGCGCGGTCCTCGCGGTACTGCGCCCAGGCGCGGACCAGCGTGCGCAGCGCCAGACATTGGCGCAATTCCGCGGGATAGAGCGCGGGCGAGGCGAGCAGGGTGCGCGCCAGCGCGTCGATCTGGCCGAGTCGGAAGGCGACGTCGGAGCTGTCGAGGGTGCGGGGCAGGGCGGGGGGCCTCGGTTGGGAATGGCCCCTCGGGGGTAGCCCGGCGCGGATTCCCGGACAAGCTAAAGTTTACCGAAGTTGCATTTTGGTATCCTATCATACAGCACACGGAAACGTGAATTTTCCATAATCGGACATTATGGTAAATCCAAGGTTGCTCGATGGTGCGGTTTTGGCCAGAAACGCCCGGTGAAAACCCCGAGCCCGCCTTGCCCATGACCGTCGCGCCGCGCTTTCCCTCCGCGGTGGAACTGGTGCTCGGCGCGCATGCCCCGCTGGTCGACACCCGCCGCGCGCACCCGCTCGCGCTCGAGGCCGCGGTCGCGGCGATGGCGCCCGCGACGCGCGCCGCGATCACCGCCGATCTCAAGTGCTTCCTCAAATGGTGCGCGGGCCAGCGCCCCACCGTGGTCGCCATCCCCGCGCGCCCCGAAACGCTGGTGCACTACCTGCGCTGGCTGGATAGCGGCGATGAAACGCGCGCGGGTGCCAAGCCGGCCACGCTGGCGCGGCGCCTCGCCAGCATCGCGCGGGTCCACCGGGTTCTCGGCTTTGGCGACAAGGAGGCGCTGCCGACGCAGGCCGGGATGGTGCGCGATACGCTGAAGGCGATCGGTCGCGCGCGGCGGCAACGGCAACGCCAGGCGGCGCCGTTGCGTCTGGGGGTAGCCATGCACGACGGCGAAGCCCCGCCCGAAGGCGTGACGCTGCAGGCCCTGCTCTCCGCCTGCGGCTGCGATCTGGCCGGTCTGCGCGACGCCGCGCTCATGTCGCTGGCCTATGATGCCGGGCTACGCGTGTCCGAGCTGGTCGCCGTGGCTGTCGGCGATCTGCAGCAACTGGTCGACGGCAGCGGGCGGCTTGCGATCGCGCGGTCGAAGACCGACCAGATGGGGGAGGGGGCGCTGGCGTGGCTGTCGTCCGAGACGATGGTGCGGCTTTCGGCGTGGCTTGAGTCGAGTGGCATCGAGGCAGGCCCGGTGTTCCGGCGGATCAATGTGCTGACCCGTCCGACTGCCGCGCCGGGCCAACAGCTGGTGCGGCACTGGATTGGGGGTAGCGCGCTCACCCGGCAGGGAGTGGTCGCGATCCTGCGTCGGCGCGTGCGCACGGCGATTGATCTGGAGCTCGTCGAGATAGAGCCCGGCCGCGAAGATGAGGTCGTGCAGGGTTTGAGCGCGCACTCGTTCCGGGTGGGGCTGACGCAGGATCTGTTTGCCGCGGGGGAGGACGGGGCGGGTATCGCGCTGGCGCTGCGCTGGTCCTCGCCCTCCACCGCGCTGCGCTATGCGCGCGAACTGGCGGTGGGTAGCAATGCCGCGGCGCGGGTTCTGGGGCGCCTCCGGACCGGCAGCGCCCAGACGGCGACGTAGGGTCTGATCAGGCGGATTCTATGTCCCAACGACTGTGTGTGCGGGTGCATCTCGCGCCGTAGCGTCTCGGCCTTTGTCAGTTCATTCAGCTGCGCGGTGCTTGAAAGGCCGGGTGCCTTCCTGAGCTGTCCGGCGAGTTGGAGCACCGCCCGTTGGAAGGCTTTGTTCCTGCTGGCGCGTTGTCGGATGCCGAGATTGTGCAACTCGGCAAGATCAAGTGCCAGCAAGGCAACCGCTTCGGGAATATCGGAAAGGACAATATCGCGGATCGTGGCGATATACTCGTACTTGCGATGTCCAACCAGATTGAGCTCGACCAAACCATTGGCCATCACGTGGCCGAGCGGCTCCCCGGCGAAAAGGACCCGTCCTTCGGCAGCGACCAGGCCTTGGGTCAGATCCCACGCCAGATTGCCGCGAGCGCGGGCAAGCCAGCGTGACAGCAGCACAAACTTGCGGCGAAAAGCCTGCTCGAAGGGATGGTTATGTGCGGGCCAGACCTCGAAGGCCGCAGGTATTCGCTCGAGTTGCTCGGCGAGGTGCGGGCCGTTAAAGAACGAATCCGCGCTGAAATGCCGCAGTTCGACATAGCCTTTCGTCAGTTTTGCGAAATTGGCGGCGTAGCCTTTGTCACGCCCTGCTCTTGCGTCGAGGAGATTGCAGAGCGCCGTGCCGAGCAGGAACGTGCCCTGCGGATCTTGCGCCAGATGCCGCAGCAGAGGCACGCCAACGGCATGGCGCTGCAAACCGGTGTAACGGCTGAACAGTCGGTCGTTGCGCGCCAGTAGCAGCAGTTCATCGACGCCGACGATGAAGCGGCCCGGATCGAGCCGGTGGTCGTTGCCACCATCGATGTTGACGTGCCAACCGCAGTCGTCGGTGTACTCATAACCACAGAAGTTGAAGGCGCCGTCGATCACGTCGATGGCTTCGATGATTTCACCTCTCACCGTCTCCGCCTCATCGAACGGTAGGGGAGGGGTCAGCAGTTCGACGCCGGCGAGCCGATCCTCCGGCCAATGCAAAGGGTCGAGGCCATATTCAGGGATGACATAGAAGCCGGGGCTATTGGGTGAACCGAAGGGCGCCGTCCAGGCCCGTCCGGTTTGCTCGCGCAATTTCTTCGCCAGCGCTCGGCAATAGCGGGGCCAAGCCTGATCCATGGGGCCATAGTCGCGCAGTTGCTTTGCGAAACGCGCCTCGCCCAGATCACTGAGGATGACCTCCAACTCGAAGCCGGCGCGCCAGGATGGGATCGCGGACATGGGCAGGGAAGGTAATTCAATTCAGAGCGGTGTAAATGCCCACGTCGCCATTACATTAACTTTGGCAGCCGACAGTACGGCGGTGCGGGATCATTGGCGGAAGGCCCAGCAGGTGGCATGTAAGGAGCGCGCCGACCGATGGTGTTGCGCGCGCCAAACTGCAAGATCTTTGCCGGCTACGGTAGTCGGCGTCGCCCGCTGGCCGGACGTGAGAGGTCCGCCGGACGTGTCCGAAATTCGTCTACGTCTTTCGGACACGTCATGATAGAGTATGTCCGAAATTATGATATAAGTTTCGGACATGAGCACGGCTCCCTCCCCTCTTAAAGCGCGCATCGTTGATCGCATCGGCCGGACAGCATCAAATGCTGTCTGGACGCCAACCGATTTTCTCGATCTCGGCGGGCGCGATGCTGTCGACAAGACGCTCCAGCGGCTCGTTAAATCGGCTGCCCTGCGGCGAATAGATCGCGGGCTCTACGACAGACCGCAGTTCAACAGCCTGACCCGGCAGGACGATGCGCCCGACCCGCGGGCAGTAATTGATGCCGTCGCACGGCGCGACCAGATCCGCGTGCTGGTCGATGGCATGACCGCTGCCAACGATCTCGGCTTTACCAATGCCGTACCGGCGAAGATCGTCGTGCACAGCGAGGCCCGGCCCAAGTCTATCATGCTAGGCAACCTTGCCATTACCTTCAAGCAGACCGCGGCCAGCAAGCTATACTGGGCCGGGCGCCCGGCCATGCGGATCGTTCAGGCCCTGCACTGGCTGCGCGACACGATGTCCGGGGATGAAAACGACCAGTGGGATAATCGTCTCAAGACCCTGCTCGCCGATCCCGTGTATGGCGCCGAGCTATGCGCCGATCTCGCCGACGGCATGATTACTCTCCCGGCCTGGATGCAGGACATGTTGCGCCCTCTCGTCTGCAGCAGAATATCTTCATGAATGCAGGTTTTGACGAGATTCTCCGCGCGGACGCACGGACCCGTAGCGGGCTGTTCGCTGTGACCGCACAGCGCCTTGGGACCACGCCACAGAATGTCGAAAAGGACTTCTGGGTCTGTTGGACACTGGATGCGCTGTTTAACGGAAGAGGTGAAGGGCCGCGCTTGCTCTTCAAAGGCGGCACCTCGCTGTCCAAGGCTTTTGGTCTTATCCAGCGATTTTCGGAAGACATCGACGTCACCGTTTTCCGCGACGATCTGGGGTTACAGACGTCGATCGAGGAACTGGCGGCGCTTAGCGGGAAGAAGCGCATGGCCGCTCTCGATGCCATCCGGGAGGCATGCGAGGCCTATATCAACGGCCCGCTGACCGAACGTCTCGCTTCCATCTGCGCCGAGACCTGCGTGCGCACAGGGCTTGATGCGAACGTCATTCACGTGAAAGCGGACCCGCACGACAGGCAGACACTTCTGCTCGTTTATTCCAGTGTCACGCCAACCGACGCCTATATCGCCAAGTCGGTCAAGATCGAATCCGGTGCCAAGTCTGCGCTCGATCCGCACTCGCTGCGGAAGATCACTCCTTATGTCGATGCCGACGTTCCAGGGATCGATCTCGCAGTGCCGGGCATCACCGTGGTTGATGCCGAACGGACCTTCTGGGACAAGGTGGCGATCCTCCATGGGCTGCGCCGCTGGTACGAGATCCGGGGCCAACTGCGTGGTAACGGGCAGCGCATTTCACGGCATTATTACGACCTCTTCCGGATGCTCCAGTCCGAGATCGGACTGGCAGCGATGGCGAACACAGCACTTGGTGCAGATTGCGTGGCCCATGCGCGCATGTTTTTCAATCGTCCCGACTTCGACCTGCTATCGGCGCAGTCACCGACATTCGCCTTGTGTCCCGAAGGCGGCATGGTCGATGATCTGCGCAACGATTACCGCGCAATGAGCGTTATGATCTTCGGCGAACCCCCGGATTTTGGCGCCGTGATTGAAGCGATAGCTGCACTCCAGAATTCGTTGAACGCAGCGAAATAAATAGGTCTAGCGCAAGGAAGGAGGAAAATGAGACGTTCCCTCCAGATGCTGTTCGGTGCGCCGCGAAGCCGCGTGAATGCATCATCGTTTTGAAGATGGCGCATGGGGCTTGCGATCCCCTCGGCCCAATGCAAAAATGATCCTGCGATGATCGGACTGCGTACTCCTGAGGGTGCGAAGCATATGGTCAGAAATGTTTTTTCATGCGCTTGGCTAGCGCTTGGTTTGCTTGCGGCTCCGGCCAGCGCGCGCCAGGTGGATCTCCAGATATTCGCTGTGCCGACCGGGCAGGGATTTAGGCTCTTGGGAGCCACATCAAGCGCGCGACCCGATCGGTTGCAACTTGGCAGCATATCCCGGGCCGTTCCGGCCGATGGTACGGCACGCGGCGCAACCATGTCGAACGGTCCTGGCCCGTCTTGCGGGGGAGGGCCGGTCATCCCGCAGCCCGGGCTATCCAGGATCGCACAAGTGCGGCGAGTGGCGCTGTACCCTGTGGTCGCAATGGCCGCCTGTGCCGAAGGGGTATCGGTGAACCTGCTCGACGCGCTGATCCTGCGCGAAAGCCGCTACAACCCCGCTGCGATCAGCGCCAAGGGCGCGGTAGGCCTCACCCAGTTGATGCCGGGCACGGTGTCGGCACTGGGACTTACAAACCCCTGGAGCACTTATGAAAACCTCAAAGGCGGAGCGCGCTATTTGCGCCAGCAGCTCGATGCGTTCGGCCGGTACGACTTGGCACTAGCCGCTTACAACGCGGGGCCCGGCAATGTGCGGCGTCATAAGGGTATTCCGCCATTTCCTGAGACACGGGCTTATGTGGATGCAGTTCTGGCCACCCTGCTCGATGCCCAAGAGAAGCCCTTGAAGCCTGTGGCGGAACAATTCCCTGCGCAGCGCCGCCACGCAGATCTCGCGATCTATTAATCGATCGATGTATGCGTACGCAGAACCGGCCACGGTTACCTGGACGGCGCGAGGCTAAAGCGAAGCTGATCGCGCCTCTTCGACGCGCGCGTGATGCAGGATCAGGGCCTGGCAAATGCGGTCGGCCACCGCTGCACACAGCGCCGGTCGCATCGGCTCGAACGCGCAGTCGAGCGCATCGCCCTGCCGGCGTACCGCGCTTTCCAGTGCGCGGCAGACATTGGCGAGATTGAGGCACAGCACTTCAAAATAGCAGTCCGGATCCCCGAAGACGTCGACCGCGATCGCGGCGCGCATGGTGTCGATTTCGAGGTAATCGACCAGCGCCTCGATTTCGGTGGGAAACAGCAACGCTGCCGCCAGCCTTTCACGAAATCCCTGACGGCGCCTGATAGCGCCCATCTCGAACAGGCGGCGTGTGCTCAGGCCCTGGCGTTCGATTTCGGCGGCAATGATGGCGCACAAGCCTTCGCCCAGCGCGGTCCTGCGCTGAGGTGCCGCAGCATTGCTGTCGTTTCTGGCGAGCATGGTCAATGGTCCCCCTGTCGCGCCCCGCAGCCGCGGTGCCGCGAGCCCAATGTGCCGGCAGGTGCCGCGCCGAACCAATTCCGGAAAAGAGGTATTGCCGGGCAGGGGAGGGCAGCCCGCCCGCTACCGCCAGCGGCGGAACACGTTGGTCGGGAAGCAGAATCGACTGAACCACGGTGGACCACGTGAGCGCACGGCCCGGTACGCCATTTGGATCATGCTGGTCCCGATGGGGGCCCAGAGCGGATCGTTTCTCGCCAGCACCTGCAGTGCCCGCGTCCCAAGCTGGCTTTCGATGATAACCAACCGGCCTTCCGAGCGTCATTTTTGCAGTGCGAACGCGGCAAGCGCGTTGCCCGGCACCCGGTCCCAAGGCTTCCTGTGCTTGCGGATCAGCCGCGACACAAATCCGAGGGGTTCCAACGATGAAAGTGATCAGCAAGCTCAGAACAAGCCTTTCGCCATCGGCGCAGAATATGGCGTTCACTGTCGGCCTCGTTGCCGCTGTGGCGGTGCTGGGGGCCGACGCCGCCTATGCCGGCACAGACGCGACCTTCAATACCGCGCTCACAAAGTTCTCGGGCTTCCTGCAAGGGTCGGGCGGCAAGATCATCACCGTCCTTTCGCTCGCCGGCGGCATCGTCGGGCTTGCCTCGGGCCGCTTCAGCCTCGGCCAGGTCGCCATCCCGGTTGGCGTGGGTGTCGGCGCGGGTACGGGCATTCCGATCGTCACATCGACCGTCACGGCTACGATCTGAGACGGCAACCAACGGGCCGTTTCCTCCATCCCCCAGACGGCCCGTCAACTGACGGTGGGTAACCATGGACCGCTTCACGATCCCGAGGCATCTCGACGATCCCGAACTGATCGGATTTTGGACGCTCGACGAGTTTCTCGTCATGTTCATCCCGTTCTTTTGGGGCGTTGTGACGCAGCACGTTGTCATCGGCCTGATAGCTGCGGTCGGAACGTGGTTCGGTTATCGCAAGGCAAGAGCCGGACGATCGATGTCGTGGATTCTCCACGCGGGCTACTGGCATCTCCCGGGCGCGTTTTTCGGTCTCAGGGTCTGCCCACCGTCCCACTTGCGCGTGATGGCAGGCTGAGATGGACACACAACTCGCCCATCTCGCCGCGCAGCGCGTGCTGCGCCAGCGCAATGCTCTCGCGGTCGCCGCACTGGTGCTGGCCGTCCTTACGCTGGCCAGCGTGTCGCTGGCGCTCAGCCGCGATCGCGAAGTGATCCTGGAGCCGGTCGCCCGCTCGCCGCTTGTGGTCAGCAGCGCCGGTGTTTCGAAGGAGTACCTCGAGATGGTGACCCGCGATGTTGCGCAGCTCGTGCTCAACCGTTCTCCCGAAACGCTCGATTACTGGATGAACGGCATCCTGGCGCTTGCCGACGAGCAGGCCCGGGGGCCGCTCAAGCGCGATCTCATGAAAGTGGTGAGCGAGCAGCAAGGCTCGCAGATCACCCAGTTCTTCACCATCGATTGGCTGCGGACCGATCCCGAGGCCCTGACCAGCGACGTCGGGGGCGTGCTGCACACGGTCGCGGGCTCCAAGGATGTGAGCGCCGAGCACCGCGTGTTCAGGTTTACCTGGCGGTACAACGGTTTGTCGCTGCGCCTGGCAGGTTTTGGCATGGTCGAGAAGACCGCGACCGATGCGGACGCGAGCGCGTCATGATGGCGCTCTCCCTTGCAATTGGTGCCGACACGGCCGCCCCAGGCCAGATCCGCCGCCTTGGCAAACGCGGTCTGGGCGCCGGGTTGATTGGCGCGGCCCTGTTCGCGCTGCCGTGCCCGGCACTGGCCGACCAGACCCTGCTCATTGCCGACAATGGCCTTGTCCAGTGCGAGGCTTCGCTCAAGGACCTGACGCGGATTTCGTTGAAGGACGACCAGTTCGCCTCGGTCTCCAAAATCGCCACCGGCAATCCGGCCGACGATTTCTCGGTCGTCAACGAGCCGGTGCGCGGCGACATCTACCTCTCGGTCCCCGAAAGCTTCGCACGGCGGACAATCTCGTTTTTCGGGACGACGCGGCGCGGCTATGTCTACAAATTCGCCTGCACGCTCGCCGGTGACGATGCGCGCCAGGTCTTCATCGCCAATGCCGATATCGAGCATCCACCGGCGGCCGCCGAAGCGGTGGCGGCAAACCTGTCCACCGACGAGGCGGCGACACGGCTCGTGCGCGCCATGGCCGAACAGTTGCCCGTCGAGGGCTTCGACGTCGCCTGGAAGCCGCTTGCGCCGGTCATGGCGGGGCCGCTGCGGGTTCAGGCGATTGGCCAATACCGCGGCGTAACGCTCATTGGCAAAGTGGTGCGCCTCGAGAACCGGGGCGCGAAGCCGGTCACCTTGCGTGAGGATGCCGTGGCCCCGGCGAGCGCGATTGCAGTCAGCATCGCCAATGCCGACCTCGCGCCGGGACAAGCGACCACGGCCTACGTCGTCGAGGCTGCCACAGGCGCGGGAGGCCGGCCATGATCCGAAATCCGTTCCGGCGCGGCGAGGCGTCGTCCGACGCGCCCGACACCGAAGGCCTTCACCGCAATGTCGAGGCCGAACGGCGGCAAAAGCGCCTGTTCTACGGGATTGGCGGCGCGCTCGCGGTGGGCGCGATGGCGTGGATTCTCCAACCATCGACCGATCTGTCGGGGTCTGCCGATAAGGCGGCCAAGGATGGCGAGGTCAAGGTCTCGACCGACGACATGGTCAACCGCAATATGTCCGAGCGCGAATGGATGGCCCTCTCCGAAGGCCAGATGGAGCAGTACGGCAACCAGATCAAAGGCCTCGAGGGCAATTCCGAGCGGATCGAACAACTCCAGCAGCAGATCCAGGCGCTGCAGGGCGAGAAGTCGGCCATGGCCGAGGATGGCACGCGGGTGATGTCGGCCTACGAGGCCGAAAACCAGCAGCTGCGCACGCAAGTGGCGAGCGCCCAGCAGACACCTCGCCCTCCGGGCAGCGGACCTACCGCGCTGTACGGACCGGGCTCACCCGGCACCTACCAGCCAGTGGGCACTGCCCAGGGCGCCCCGGCCAATGGCGCCGCGATCGATACGGGCACGGTGCAACCCCGCGAGATCAAGCTGGTCGCCTTTACTGGCGCGGCGGGCGGTACGGCCGAACGGATCGTGCCCGGCAAGACGACGAGTTTTACCGACGGCGCCAATTATCTGCCGCCCAATTCGATCGCGCGGGCGCGGGTGGTGGTGGGCGTCGATGCGGCGACGAGCGTCAGGAGCCAGAGTGATCCGCTGCCCGTGGTGCTGCGGATCACCGGCCCGGCGCGCTCGGTCTATGCCGAGGGACGGCTGCTTAGAACGCAGATCGAAGGCTGCATGGTCAATGGGGCGGCGAGCGGCGATCTTTCGTCCGAGAAGGTCTATGTGCGCCTCCAGCGCATGACCTGCCCGCAGCCGGGCGGCCGTTTCGCGGTGAGCGAGGTCAAGGGCTTCATTGCCTTTGGCGGCAAGACCGGAGTGCGCGGACGCGTGGTCAGCCGCGAGGGCGGGCTGGTCGGGCAGGCGTTTCTCGCAGGTCTGGCTGGCGGTTTCGGGCGTGGATTTTCCCTTAACACGGAGACGGCGCTGACGGGATCGAACGTCAGCGTCAATGGCGAGCGCCAGAAGCTCTCGCTCGGCGATATTGCGCAGGGCGGGGTGGGTTCGGGCATCGCGAGTTCGGCCGACCAGGTCTCCAAATACCTGATCGAACGGGCCGAGCAGTATCAGCCCGTGATCGAAATGCCGACCGGCATCGATGTGGAGATCGTCTTTCTCGACGGGGTGTTCATCCGAAACTGAGGACGCATGCGCTATGGACAAACGGTTCGCCCTGACAGTGATGATCGCGCTCGGCGTTGCGGGCAGCAGCGCCATGGCGGCAGCCATCGCCGCAGACCCATCGGCCGAGGAGCGCGTGGCAAAGGCGCTCAAGGTGCGGCTCCCGCGAACAGCGCCGACGCGGATCGATTGTGCGGTGGTTGCCGGGCTTTGCGAGGTGCAGGCTGGTGCCAATCTCTTCTACACCGACACGAGCGGACGCTATCTCGTTGTCGGGCGCGTTTACGACATGGAGACGCGGCAGGATCTGACTGCAGCGCGGCTGCTCGCGATCAACCCCGATCTTCTCGCCGGCAGCGGTGCCAGAGCAACCCAGATCGCGGAAGAGGCGGACGGCGTGCCCGCGGTGACCTCGGCGGTTCAGCGCCCGGCGACCCCTGAAAGAGCAGCCCCCGACAACAAGGTGTCGCTGGCGTCGCTGCCGGCATCGGGCGCGATCGAGTGGGGCAGGGGAAGCAATCGCCTGACCGTCTTCAGCGACTTCCACTGCGGCTACTGCAAGTTGCTTCACCAGCAGCTGACGATGATGGACGTGCGCGTGATCGAGCGGCCAATCTCGCTGCTGGGCACACGGATGATCTCGAACGCGGTGATCTGCGCCCCCGACAGACGCGCGGCGCTCGAGCGCGCCTACGAGGGGGCGGATCTTCCCGCAGCGCGCTGCGACACGAGCGGGCTTGATGCCAACGAGCGGTTCGCACGCGAGCATGGGTTCGACGGCACACCTGTGATCGTGCGCGGCGATGGCGCGGTGTTGCATGGTTATCGGCCGAAGGACGTGCTCGCGAGCTGGCTTGCGGGAGGGAAGGTGTCGTGAGCGCGCCGATGTTTCGAGCGACGCCTGTCGGGAGGGTCGGGCAACTGCTTTCGCCCCTCGTTGTCGGCGCGCTGCTGTCCGGGTGCGCGATGCTGCGCGACAACGTCAAGGGCAGCTTTGCGTGCAAGGCGCCCGACGGGACCTGCGCGCCCTCGTCAGCGATCGACGATGCCGCGATCGCGGTGATCCGCGATGAAACTACCGCCACCGCCCCGCAAGATGCAGGGGCCACCGACGCCGATCTTGACCATGGCGGGGCGATCCACACCAGCCAGCGTTCTCGCGCGAATGTGCACGCCGCGATGTCGCGCCCCTTTGCATCGTCCAGTGTCGCCCGCCCCGGCACGCGGATTCTGCGGGTCGTCCTTCCGGCGCACGTCGACCGTCAGGGGCAGTTGCACGAAACCGCAGCGGTGCAACTGACGCTCGAAGATGGTCTGCCAATCTCGCTCGTGCCGCCTCGCAATGGTGGACCCTTGGATGGCGCGGCCAGCGCCGCGCAAGGACGAGCAAATGAAGCACCGGCTTTGCTCGAGCTGGCCGAACAGGCGCCGGATGCGGCGGTCGCGGAACAGGCTTCGTCACCCCTGGCAGCAACCACTCAGGCCGGCCATGCAGGGCCTGTGGCTGCCAATCAGGCGAAGCCCCAAGTCGCTTCTCCGGTCGATGCGATCAAGGCGGATGTCGCGGCAGCACTCGCGCCGACGGCGCGCAGGGCCGCGAACTTCCCGGCCACGAGCGAATAGGGAGATCGGTCATGCTCGCGCGCCTCATCGAACTGGTGACCGGGGATGCCAAGACTCCCGAGCACGCCTTCACCACAGGAGAAGTGCCGATGTTGGCGAACCTGCTCGGCTACCGCGCCTACAACGCCGCGAACGCGCTCTTCTACCAGACCCGCTCGCGCGGCTTCATCCTCGAACTGGCCCCACTGATCGGCGCGGACGAACGCACCGCTGACATCGTCGAGACAGTCTTTTCGGATGTGCTGTTGCCCGGCACGCAGTTCCAGATCGTCAACTATGCCTCCCCGCGCATTGCCGAGAAAGTCCAGGAATGGGTGCTGCCGCGCGTGGTCGCAGGCGGGGTGTTCGAGCGCCTGGCGGGCTATCGCCTCGATCTGCTCAAATCGGGTGCGTGGACCTCGCTCGCAAGCGATGGCCCTTTCCTCCTGCGGCGTTTCCGTGTGCTCCTCGCCGTGGGTGCACCCGATGGCGCCGGCATCGGCAACGACGATCTCCGGGCGATGCGCGACGGGATTGTCGCGGCGTTCGATTCGATCGCGGTCCCTGTCCGCGTGCTGGGTCCGGTCGATCTGATCCGCTTCATCGATGATGTGCTGTGCCCCTCGACCGGCGCCGGGGACGATGCGGCGCACTATAGCCCGCTCGACCCGATCAACGCGCAATGCGTGCGGCGCGATCTCGTCACCCAGGTCGAGCGCGACCGTATCGTGCTTCATGCCCCTTCGCTGCGCGCAACCGGGGCCACGGTCGGCGAAGTACCCGAGTTCGCCGATTATACCCCCGACAGGTTTGATGTGCGCACGATGTCTGTCCGGCATTTTCCCGAGCGCTGGGCGCCGTGGGATACGCAGAAAATCATCGGCGACGTGTTCAACACCAAGCTGTGCCTGCCATGCCCGGTGCTCCAGACGATTTGCGGGATTGTCCCGGCGACCGAGACTTCCGAAACGCGCGCCGGCTTCAAGTTCGCGCGCACGACGCAGCTCGCCGATGGCAAGGCCGCGCGGCTCGTGCCGACGTTGAAGCGCCAGGCGCAGGAATGGGAGCTTGTTCAGGACGAAGTCCGGCACGGCCAGAAGCTGACGCGGGTCTATTACACCGTGACCATGATCTCGCCCGAGGCGCGCGGCGATATCAACGCGCGCACAATCAAGGCGATGTACAAGGCGGCGGGCTGGGATCTCATCGACGAGACCTACCTGCAGGTCATGGGGCTGCTCGCCTCGTTCCCGCTGATGCTCGCCGATGGCCTGGCCGCTGATCTCCACCGCATGAAGCGGCTGCGCACGGTGCTTTCAGCCAATGTTGCCTCGATGGCCCCGCTCCAGGGCGAATACGTGGGCGGGGACATTCCCCACCTGCTGTTTGTCGGGCGGCGCGGCCAGGCACAATTCTGGTCGCCCTTCCAGAATGCCGCAGGCAATCACAATGTCGCGATTGCGGGCAAGTCCGGGTCGGGGAAGTCGGTGCTGCTGCAGGACCTTACCGCGAGTTTCGCCGGTGTCGGCGCACGCACCATCGTGATCGATGACGGCCGCTCGTTCGAGCACATGGCCAAGGCGCTTGGCGGCACGTTTACCGAGTTCCGCCTTTCGTCGGGCCTGTCGCTCAATCCGTTTCGCATGATCGATCCAGCCCTCGCGCAGGACGACGAGGACTACCGGGTCGATTGCCTCGCCATGCTGAAGGCGATCATCGCGCAGATGGCGCGCTACGAGACCCGGCTCAATGATACCGAGCGCGGGCTGATCGATGCTGCGGTCAATTCTGTTTGGGACAATCAGGCAAGCGAGGGAACGATCGATGCGGTCATCGCGGCGCTCAAGGGCGCGGGCAACCTCTTCGCCGAAGATCTGGCGACTGCGCTCCTGCCCTATGCCAGCAGCGGCACGTTCGGACGCTTCTTTACCGGTGCAAACACGCTCGACCTTTCTGCCGATCTCACGGTGTTCGAACTGTCCGATCTTGCCGCGCGCGAGGAATTGCGCAGTGTCGTCCTCACCTCGATCATGTTCGTCGCCTCGCAGACTATGCGCAAGCTCGACCGCGCCATCCCCAAAGCGCTGATTGTCGATGAGGCCTGGCAGATGCTCAAGGGCGGAGCGATGGCCGATTTCATCGAGACGTATTCGCGCACGTGCCGCAAATATGGCGCTGCACTCATCACCGCGACCCAGTCGATCAACGACTACTACAAGTCCGAAGGCTCGCGCGCCGCGCTCGAGAACAGCGACTGGTTTCTCGTGCTCCAGCAGAAGGCGGAGACCATCGCGGATTTCCGCAAGTCGGCACGCTTCGAGATGGACAACCACACCGACGCGCTGCTGCGCTCGCTGAAACGCCACGGCACCGAATATTCCGATCTCCTGATCCGCGGTCCCGAAACGCAGACAGTCTGCCGCCTCGTGCTCGATCCCTTCTCGGCGACGCTCTATTCCTCGAGCCCTGCCACCTTCGCGCAGATCGAGCAGGCGCTCCACGAGGGGTGTGCGATGGCCGACGCGATCGAGGCGGTCGCCTTCGGCGCGCGCAGGCAGGCGCCGCGGGCGGTGCGCGCATGAACCGCGCGGGCAGCCCCGCCGATCGTGCAGGGCGCTGGGCCGCCAATGGTCTGCGCCTTGCAGGCTGGCTCGCGGTCAACGCGCTCGTCGCACTGGGCCTGATTGCAGGCTTCGCATGGGCGCTCGGGGCCTTTACCTTGCACGGCACGCTGCTCCAGCTCGCCAATCTCGCGGTCCGGTTCGAGGCGGCGACACCGCAGCGTCAGGCGGGCTTCTCCCACCTCCTGCTGGCGGCTTGGGCGACCGGATTTGCCGCGGCCGGCTTCTTCCGGCGGGCGAGCCTTCTCGCCGCCCTCGAGCGCGAAAGGGCAGGAGCATGACCGAAGATCCGCATGACAGCGCAGCATCGGTGCCGCCCGCTCCGCCATCGCCATCCGCATCTGGCGCGCGCGTTCAGCGGAACAATGGTTGGCCGGTTCTGGTCCTGCTTATCGTGGCGGTATGCCTTGCCTGGGGGGTATGGACGACGCGCGCGATCCTCGACTTGCGCCGGGCGCCTACGCCTTTCGTCAAGGTGCAACTCGGCGCGCTCGTCGCCGAATACGTGCGGGCGCAGGCGCGGTCGGCGACGCCGCCCGATCAGATCGGCACCCAGACGCAGGCCTTCATGCAACTGCTCGATGTGGCGCTGGCGCGCGAGGCGCACGCCGGGAGGGTGGTGCTGGTAAGCGAGGCGGTCGCGGGGGGATCGGTGCCCGACATCACCGAGCGCGTGCGGCGCGAGATCTACGCGCGGATGCCTGCGCCGCGCGCGGCAGCGGACGGCGCAAGCGACACACGCATGCGCGCCTGGCTCCCGCAGAACGGAGGGTCCGATGGTCTCGGCCACTGACCTTGCAGCACCAGCGGCGGCACGGCTCCCGTGGGTAAAGCGGGCGGGCGGCCTCATGGCGCTGGCCGGGGCCGGGGTCGTCCTCGCCGGGATCGGCGACTGGCGCGACCATCATGCGCTGATGATCAATGTTTCGCAGTCGCTGCCCGACTGGGCCTTTCTCGTGCGCGAAGGCAGCTTCCCGCAGCGCGGCGACTATGTCGTATTTGTGCCGGGCCATGCGGCACTGGTGCGGCGGCATTTTGGCGTGCGACCGCAGCCGTTCGTCAAGGTCGCCTACGGCATTCCCGGGGACCGCGTTACGCGTGTCGGCGCCGCGGTCAGCGTCAATGGCCGGTTCGTCGCCCGGTTGAAGCCGGCGACACGCCAGGGCGAACCTCTGCACCCCGGGCCCTTGGGTACGGTCCCCGAGGGCTGCGTTTTTGCCGCCAGTGTGCACCGGGACGGGTTCGACAGCCGCTATGCCGAGATCGGCTTTGTCTGCCGTGACCGGCTGCTCGGCACGGCGGAGGCGATCCTGTGAAGCGCGCCGCTTTGCCCATCCTGGCCGGCGGTTGCGCCATGTCGCTCTTGTTTCTGGTCGCTGCCAGTGCCCCGCCGGTTCCCCGCGCGGCTGCACACGACCTGGGACGTTTCGGCGAGACATGGCCGGTGATCGAGCCCGACCTGCTGGGCACGATTGCGCGCCGTCTTGCCCGCGCGCAGGCGAGTGGGGAGCTGGACCGCCTCAATCGCGAATTTGCCGATCGGGCTGCAGCGCGCGTGGCGACCCCGCCCGCAGTCACGGGCCTGTCCCCGGCGAGCGAGGACCGCAGCTGGGCTTACGATCCCTCGATCGCGCTCGATGCGGATGTGCGCGATGCGAAAGGCGCGCTGATCGCGGCCAAGGGAACCCGCGTCAATCCGCTCGACCTTGTCCATTTGCCGCGCACCTTGATTTTCGTCGATGGCACGAGCGCGGACGAGATGGCCTGGGCACAGCGCCAGGGCGACGACGCCCACGCGTCGATCATTCTGGTGGCGGGTTCGCCCTTTGAACGGATGCGGGCGCTCGGGCGCCGGATCTGGTTCGACCAGGGGGGTTTGCTAACGGGGCGTTTCGGGATCGCGCATACCCCGGCGTGGGTGCGCCAGCAGGGCAACACCCTGCGCGTCGACGAAGTGGCGCTGCCCCGTAAAGGCGAAACGGCATGAAGGGCTGGCGCGCTCGTCTTGCCGGGCTGATGCCCGCCCCGCTTGCTGCGCCCGAGAGCGCGCACCTGCGGTGCCAGCGCCGCGCAGTGCTGGTCGCGCTCCTCATCCTCGCGGGTGTTACGCTGTTCTGGCAGGGTCTCGCCATTGCCTTGGGCATCCTCGCGACAGCGCTGCTGATCGGGCTTTTGGTCTTTCTCGGCGTGCTCGCGCCGCTGTGGCTTTACGCCAAGTGGTGTGCGGACGAGGCCTGGCTTGCCGAACTGGCCGAACGCCGGGAGGGCGACGATGGCTAGGCGGTTGGCGCTTCTGTTCGCGATACTCGGGCTCGCCTTTGCCGCCCCGGCCCAGGCGCAGGCGCCTTCGCGCTGCACCGGCAGTTTCATCAACCCCGTGACCGACGTGTGCTGGGGATGCCTGTTCCCGCTGTCGGTCGGATCGATGAAGATCTGGGGCTCCAATCGCGCCGATACGGATAACCCGGGCTTTCCGCTGTGCGCCTGTGGTTCGCCGATCCCGCGTATCGGCGTGGCCCTTGGCTTCTGGGAACCGGTGCGACTGATCGACGTGACAACCAAGCCGTTCTGTTTTCCGAACCTCGGCGGGATCAAACTCAATCCCGGCTTCAACGTCGGCAACGGCTATGTCAGCCAGGGCTCGCAGATCGGTGGGCGCGGTCAGAACACCGCCAAGTACCACGTCCACTACTATGTCTATCCGCTGCTCTATTGGCTCGAGATCCTGACTGACTTCCTGTGCTTCGAAAAATCGAGTTTCGACATCGCCTATGTCACTGAACTCGATCCGACCTGGCAGGACGATGCGCTGACGACGATCCTCAATCCCGAGGCGGCGTTGTTTTCCTCAACGCTCGCGCAGGCGGCGTGCGCGGCCGACTGCGTGGCGGCGACGACGCGCCTGCCGATGGACCAGCTGTTCTGGTGCTCGGGTTGCAACGGCTCGATGTATCCGATGAACGGGAATATCGGCGCCAATGTCGGGATGGAGCAATCGGGCCGGCTTGCGGCCGAGCACATGCTCTACAAGATGCACCGCGAAGGCCTCGCCTGGGGCACGATGGGTTCGAAGGGCCTGTGCGGGAAGTACCTCATGCCGGTGCTCAAGAAGCAGCAATACCGCCTGCAGATGGTCAATCCTTCGCCCATGGTCTCGGGGCGCGAGGCCTGCTCGCCGGTGGGCGCGAGCACGATCCTGCCGCATTCGGGGCGCGTCACTCCGGTCATCGGGGAAGACCTGGGCTTCCTCGTCTGGCGCAAGCGCAGCTGCTGTGTGCTGTGATGGGGAAAGGCGCATGAATCGGCTTCTCGTCTTCTCGCTGGGCGTGCTGGCGCTGGGCGGCGTAAGCGCGGGTCTGGCGCAGACCGTGAACGGGCTCGATCTCGGCGCGATTACCCAGCGCGGGCGGAATGACGCCGGTTCTGCCGAAGACCTTGTCCAGAAGGCACTCGCCCGCAGCAAGGACGCCAGCGATAGTGCTGCGGGCATTGCCCAAAGCGGCGAGGACAATCTGCGCAGCGCGCACGTCGCAGGGGCCAGCGGTGCGCCGGGTCCGGTCGACTTCGACGAAATCCTGTCCGGGGCGAAAGCCAATCTGGTGGCGCCGCGTGCCGGACCCATGTTCGTTGCTTTCGCCAGTCTGTCGATGCCCGAGGCGTCACTCCGGCGCATGATTGGCGAGGTGACGCAAGCGGGAGGTGTGGTCGTATTTCGCGGTTTTCCTGCGGGCAATCCGGCGGGCTTTGCCGCCGCGATGCAAAAGCTGGTCGAACCGCGTCAGGCGGCGAGCGTGCTTATCGATCCGCGGCTTTTTCGGGCGTTCGGGGTTGTAGCTGTGCCGACTTATGTGGCGGTGTCGAGCGACTATGTGCCCTGCGACAGCCTCGCCTGTGTCTCGGCCGTCCCGCCGTTCGATCGTCTGACTGGCAATGTGACGACGAAGTTCGCGCTCGATACGATCGCGGATGGGCATGGCCCCGGCGCGCCGGTAGCCCACGCCGCGCTGACGCGGCTTGGACACATCCGATGATAGGCCGCTCAAACCTCCAGAGCGTCGGCGTGCTCGGCCTTCTGTTCGTTTGGGTCGGCGTCATCCCGCAATGCGCGGCACAAATCGCGATACAAACTGCGGCACCAACCGCGACACAAGGTGAGGCACTGGCGCGGCAAGTGCAGGGGGTCGCAAGTGCGACGGTCCAGGACGAGGCAGCGCCATCATCCGTGCCCGGCTTCGGCGGCACCGATTTCCCGCAAGGCCAGCTGTTTGACAATCCAGATGCCCTCGCGAGCGAAGGTGCTGCGGCGGCCAAGGGATCGAGCGCCTACAAGGTCGCCATCGACCCCCGGCGCCCCGCATACGATCCCGCGACGATCGACATGACACGCGGCAAAGCGATCGAGGCCTCACCCGACAGCTACATGGGAGCCGGCGAGGGGATCGGGGGGGCCAAGGGCAAGTGTCAGCCGCTGCCGGGCGGGACTTCGCGCAGCGTCACCTATTTCGAGAGCTGCAATGTCGGCGCCAAAGTGACCACATCGAGTGCGAGCTGCGATGCGGTGCTCACCGCGACATCGCAAACGCATGCAGTCTACGATTACACCTGCGACAACTGGCCCGACAATGGCTGCGCACCGTTCGATCAGCCGGTCGCCAATGGAGTGTGCCGCGTCGCCGCCGCCACATCCAAGCGCATTTGCCTCCAGGGTGATCCTGCCCATTGTGCCGAACCTGAAACCGTGACGACCGAAACGCTTGAATGCAGCGAGCCGGTCGCGGGACTGCCTGCGCCCACCCCGCGCGCCGTGACCGATGTTGTGACGAGCCGCGATGAGACCGCCTGCGCGGGGCTAACGGCGGGTGGTTCCTGCACACTCGAGACCGAGACCTGCATCGACAGCGATCCGCAGACGCGGGTGATTGACGGCGCCTCGATCACGCAGGCCTGCTGGAAGTGGCGGCGGAGCTACACCTGCGGCAACATCGAACAGGCCAATGACTGCGCCGCACTGCAGGCCAAGCCCGGTTGCACCTTCGATCACGAAGAGTGCCTCGATGACCTCCAAGTCGGTGACTGCCAGGTCAAGGACGAGGTCTATCGCTGCACCGCGGATGCCGGCCCGCAAAGTGGGAACGCATCGCTGTGCGGGTCCGATCTCTATTGCCTGAACGGGGAGTGCAGCACGATTGAACGCGAGGCTTCGACCGAATTTCGCGATGCGCTGGTTGCTGTCCACGCGATGGGCGATGTGCGGGACCAGTTCGATCCTTCCGACCTATCGCTGTTCAAGGGTGAGGCGACCGGATGCCACCGGCCAATCTTCGGGCTCGTCAACTGCTGCGCGGGTAAAAGCTCGGGGCTGCTATCCGCTTCGGCGGGCGCTGCTGCGATCGCGGGCGGTCCCGCAGCCATCGCGGCACTGGCGACGCCGTTTCTTACGCAGTTCCTGTGTTCGTCGGAGGAGAAGCTCCTCGACGTCAAGGACCGCATGGGTCTGTGCCACTATGTGGGCACGTATTGTTCGCAGAAGGTGCTTTTTGTCTGCACCACCAAGCGCAAATCCTACTGCTGTTTCCCGAGCAAGCTCTCGCGGATCCTTCAGGAGCAGGGACGCGCGCAGCTGGGCAAGGGCTGGGGCGATGCAAAGCACCCCGATTGTGCCGGCTTTTCGGTCGCCGAGTTCCAGCGGCTTGACCTGGCCAGGATGGATTTCAGCGAAATCTACGCCGATTTCACCGAGGCCGCGAAGCTGCCCGACGAGGTCGCAGCGAGCGCGGCGATCCAGGACCGCATCCAGCAATATTATCAGCTCCACGGCGGGACGACCCCGCCGGGCAATTGAGGAGACCGCGCATGCCTGGACCGCACCGTCGCAACCAGCGCCTCGCTTTTGCCGGACTTGTGCTCGCCAATCTCGTGGCCCCACCGATGGCCAACGCCGAAATCCAAAGCGACGAGGCGCGTGCCGGGCCGCTTCCGACAGGGGATCCCTTCTATTGCGCCGAGCGCGGACTCGGCACCTGGTTCTACTGTGATGCGCCCAGACCCGAGGCGTCTGAGCCTGCGGTCGATCCGGTGCCTGCCGCCGCGCGGCTTGATGCCATCGGCAAGCAGCTCGATGAACTGAAAGCCCGCGCCATTCTCGAACCGACCAGCGCGAACGTCACGGCCTATGTCAAATTCCAGCGCGAGCAGCTCAACCGGTCGTCGATGTTCGCCGATGTCTGGAGCCGGGCGGTCTGGCAGAACCCCGACCTCGACTATACCCTGCAGCGCCCTATCAGCACGCTCGGCAAGCGCGCCTGGCTCGAGGGGCGCAAGAGCGAGCGGGCCGCGACGCTCGCCGCGCTCGCGGCCCGCTACGGCGTCTACTATTTCTATTCCTCGTCGTGCGGCGCATGCGATGTCTTTGCGCCGATCCTCAAGAGCCTGTCCGACCAGTATGCGCTCTCGGTCCTGCCAGTGTCGATGGACGGGGGCCGGTCGAGCGCTTTCCCCGAATTTGTGGTCAACACCGGCCAGTACGAGAAGATGGGCCTCACCGGGAGCCAGGTCCCCGCGCTGGTCCTGTTCGACACGGTGACGCACCGTCCCGTGCCGATCGGCTACGGGGTGATGTCGGCTGACGAGGTCATGCAGCGCATCTTCACCCTGACCCGCGTAGAGCCGGGGAGCGACTACTGATGCGGCGCCTCCTCCAAACGGCCGTGCGCAGCCTGATGCTCGTGCTGGCATTCAACCTTGCACTGGCGATGCCCGCGCAGGCCGGGGTCAATGCCGAGCTCAACAGCTTCTTCAACCAGATGGGCGGCGCGGCCAATGTCACCGGGCCGTCGGCCTATCAGGGCCAGTCGGCGGGCTATTACACCGGCGGCAGCCTGTGGACGCGCTTCCCGCAGCAATCGGTCAACCCGGTCAATCTCCAATTGCCCAATGTGAAAGCGGGATGCGGCGGCATCGACCTCTTTGGCGGCAGTTTCTCGTTCATCAATTCGGATGAGCTGATCGCGCTGCTTAAGGCGACCGCCAGCAATGCGCTGGGCTTTGCCTTCATGCTCGCGATCAAATCGATCAGCCCGCAGATCGCCTCGACGCTCGAGGACCTGTCGCAGAAGGTCCAGCAGTTGAACCAGTTCAACATGAACTCCTGCGAGATGGCGCAGAACCTCGTTTCAGGGCTGTGGGGCAAGCAGGCGGGGCGCGAGGCCGAGATCTGCAAGTACATCGGCAACAGCCAGGGGATATTCTCTGACTGGGCCAAATCGCGGCACGAGTGCAACGAAGGCGGGGAACGCAGTTCGACGCTGGCGGCCAACAGCGATCCCACCATCCCGGCCGATTCCTACAACTACACCTGGGATATGCTGAAAAAGAGCTATCCCTCGTTCGATCAGGATTTTCGCGAGTACCTCATGACGCTGGTCGGGACCGTCATCTACGTGAAGGCGGAAAGCGATGCCGGCAACCCTTCGTACCGCTATCTGGGGCAGGGCGACCGGGCGATCCTGACAGCGCTGCTGGACGGTGGCAGTGGCGCAAAAATCCTGCGCTGCGACAGCACGGACAAGTGTCTCAATCCGGCGCTGGGCACCTTGTCCATCGGCACAGCGCAGGCACTCAAACCCCGCATCCGCGCGCTGATCGAGAGCATGAATGCCAAGGTCCGCTCCAACACAGCACTCACAGCCCAGGAAATCGGACTGCTCGGCGCGACCAGCATCCCGCTCTACAAGATCGTGACGGTCAATGCGGCGGCGCAGCTGGGCGGTATGTCGCCGTCGGATATGGACAACCTTGCTGAAATCGTCGGCGTCGACATGCTCGAGACGCTGGTGCGTCAGTTCTACAACCTCGTGAACCAGGGGCAGGCAAGCTTCCACAACGCCGATGCCGAGACGTTGGGGCAGTGG
The DNA here is from genome assembly GCA_039804665.1 of Pseudomonadota bacterium. GTDB lineage: Bacteria > Pseudomonadota > Alphaproteobacteria > Sphingomonadales > Sphingomonadaceae > Novosphingobium. The sequence continues at coordinate 23,230 of JBDLVU010000023.1, forward strand.
CGCGAGCAGTTGCGCTCGGTCTCGCTGGCGATGGACAGCGAGAGTAACGGGCTCAATGCACGGCTGACGCGCATGCAGATGGTGCTCGATCGCACCGTGTTTCTTGAGCGCACGCTCCGGAATTCGCTCTCGCCGCAGGTCTCGGCCGCACTCAACTTCTCGCGCGGGCTGTCCGCGCAGGGCCTCCAGTAGCGGGATCTGCGAAAGCCATGCTCGAGATCTTCACGATTGGTGGCGGCGAAAGTGTGGTCAACGTGCTTAATGCCGTTGCCGCCTGGTGCGGAGGCGGGGGCTTCCGCTCGCTGATCCAGGTCGTGATGGTGATGGGGCTTGGCTATGCGTTGCTCATCGTGGCCTTCACGCTGAACTGGAAGGTCTGGTTCACCTGGTTTCTCTCCGCGACCACCATCTACATGTGCATGATCGTGCCGACGACGAGCGTGAAGGTCACGGATCGTATCAATCCAAGCCTTGCGCCGGCAACGGTCGACAACGTGCCGATCGGCCTTGCCGCGCTCGCCTCCTTGTCGAGCCAGATCGGCGATTGGCTGACGCGCCGTGCCGAGACCGTCTTCGTCATGCCCAGCCAGTTGCGGCTCTCGACCAACGGCATGCTTTATGGGGCGCGACTTTACGACAAGACGCGCGGTTTTGCCTTCCGCGACCCGCGCGTGCGCGCCAATGTAGAGGAGTATTTCCGGCAGTGCCTGTTCTACGACATCCTGCTGGGCTTCAAGACCACCGACCAGATTGCCAATTCGACGAACATTCTTGTCGACATGGGGCCGGGCTCGCCTGCGCGCGCCATGAAATGGCTGAAGGCGCCTGCCGACGGCGGCGGTAGCGAGATCCGCACGTGCGCGGCATCCTACACCGCCTTGCGCAATGTCGATATTCCGGCGGCGACCGACAATGCTCTGACACGAATGGCGCCGACGGTGTTTCCGAACCTTGCGGCAGCGGCGGCCAAGGCCAAGCTCGCTGCCGACCTGCCGGTGGTCGCCCGCGCGTTCCACGGGACCGGACAGAACGCGAATGTGATCTTCCAGCAGCGCTCGCTGGTCGGCGCGTTCCTTGAGGCACGCGCCAATCTCGATGCATCGGACGGCGATACGTTCGCGATGCTCCGGGCCGATGCGCAGGCGCGCAACACCTATACCTCGATCGCGCAGCAGGCGATGACCTGGGTGCCGCTGCTCAACATCGTGCTGACGGTCGTGTTCTACGCGATGTTTCCGGTGATTTTCCCATTGTTCCTGATGCCGCAGACTGGGCCGTCGGCCTTGCGCGGCTACGTTACCGGGTTCTTCTACCTCGCGGCTTGGGGACCGCTTTACGTCGTGCTGCACATGTTCGTGATGGACCGCACGATCGCGGCGATGAATGCTGCATCGCCCGGCGGCATGACCATGGCGGGCATGGAGGGGATCGACGCGGTCAGTGCCGATACCGCCACAATCGCGGGCTTCCTGATGATGTCGGTGCCGTTCCTTGCAGCGGGTATGGCGCGCGGCGCAATGGCGGTCGCGACCAATGCGACATCGATGCTGGCGCCGGCGCAGAATGCGGCGGAGCAGGCCGCGACCGAGCGCACCACGGGCAATTATGCGTACGGTAACGTCAGCTACCAGAACCTCTCGGCGAATACCGTGCAGCGCGACCAGTGGAACACGGCGCCAAATTTCACGGGCGGGTTCGGCTATGCGAGTTACGTCAACGACAACGGCACGACCAGCGCTTGGACCGCCGACGGCACGCGCGTCGAGAACGTTGCGCGCGGGATCAGTTCCTATGGCTTCAAGCCCACGGTAAACGAGGGCTTTGTAGGAGAACTGCGCAAGTCCGCTTCGGACTACCACAGCCGGGCGAACCAATTGCGGGAGGCTGCGAGCGAGACCTGGCGGCAGGGCGAGCGGCTGAGCCATGGTACGTCGAGTGGGACGCGCTCAGGCGCAGGTAGTGAGACATCGAGCGGTAGCCAGCAAGGCACCTCGACTTCCGAATACGACCGGCGCTCGCGCGCGGAGGGCAGCCAAAGTTCGAACAGTCGGACGATCAGCGACACGACCTCGGCCAGCGAGGGTGCTCGTGACAACTACGCCTCGGGTACGGCCACGAATTGGAATTTGGGAGGAAGCCTGAACGTTGGCGGGTCGCGGGGTGGTACCGGAGCCCGACTTGGCGGAGGGCCTGCCTCGCTGACTGGAGGATACGCAATCAGTACTCGCGATGGTGTATCGTTTGATAAGGGGACAAATCGATCGAGGAGCGATGGGACTTCGGAATCGCAGGGTGAACATTATCGCGAAGACCACGCCGGAGGCCGCGATGTTTCCAGCAGCGACGGAACCTATTCGCGGAGCGGCGACTTCAGCCGGAGCGAGACCTTCGCGGAGAACCGCAGTTCATCGGAGCGCTATTACGAACACGCGCAGGCGCTCGAGCATCAGGCTTCGCGGATGGACGAAATTGGCAGGCGGCTCGAGGACATTGCTTCCTTTAGCGAAACGCACGGTTACCAACTGAGCGAGGACATGTCGCAGTACGTGGCCAGCCGTTATTACGAGCTGGCCAGCGGTCCCTACCGGGGCCTTGGCGCGCCATCGTTGCTCAATACGATGCCCACGCCATCGCAACGAGCCGCCCGCGATCTGGTAGTGGGCAAGATCTTGGAAGATTACGTGCTGACCGAGGTTGATGCCGTGCAGTCTCGCCTCATCGATCCGATCGCCGCCATGGGTGCGGTCGATGGCCCCAATCGATTAAGCATGGAGCGCCCGCATGCGGTCATGCCAGGAAGCCATCCCATCTCGTCTGCGCACTCAACCCATCCCACCGGAATTGGCGTGGCGAGGGAATTGCAGCACGGGTCAGCTGAACTCGATCGCGCCCAACACAACCGGCAGAACGAACACGATCAGGCAGTTCGCGGTGCACAAGACCTGCATGACGAACACATGCGGCGCACCAACGCCGAGTGGTTTGACGACCGAACCGATTAGGTGCCTGCCGTCCAAAATGAGGCGATAAACAGGAAAATGGCTGCGGCACCTAGAAATATCAGAAGCTGCGACCAGTTCGGCCGCCTTGCGCCATCGATCGGGCGGCTCATATCCTCCATGTCGTCCATGGATTTCCGCAGATAAACGTCGATGTCGTTGATCCCGTCACCGTCGCCGAGTTCGGCTTCCCACATTGGAGCGTGTCTGCGCATGGATCATCTACCTCTGGTCGGAAGATACCATGTCTTTCAACGGCTTGGGAGGGGAATTCGAATGTAGATGGGGTGCGGGGTAATGATTGCTGAACGGTTGCCTGCTCACACATCGGGTAAAACCAAGCGCAGCGCCAAACATCTGACTAACATGTGATAATTGCAGTTATCACATGTCCGTAATTGACGCCTCTCTATAAGGTGCGCTACGAAAGGCGCCGATGGACGACGCCGCGGACCTCGACGATAACGCCCTGATTGCGGGGGAAGCGGCGTCATCGCCGATGGCGTCTGTAGACGATCTGGCCTGGGCGGTGGTGAAGATGCACGCGGTCGCGCGCATCGTCGTTAACGAACCGCTGATCTCCGCGTACCAGGCCGCATCCTCGCCCCACAGCATCCGCGCGCTCAAGTCCGACCTCGAAGCATTCGACCTCTGGTGCAGGCGTCACAACCGCATTTCGCTGCCGGCGACCGCCGAAACTGTGGCGGACTATCTCGATGCGCGCGCCGAGAAGGGCAGCAAGCCGGCGTCGCTCGGCCGCTACAAAGCGTCGATCGCCAAGATCCACCTGCTGCTCGATCTGAAGGATCCGACGCCGTCCTCATTGGTGAAGCTGCGCCTGCAGGCGATACGTCGTCGTCTCGGCACCGCACAGAAGCAGGCGCGGCCGCTGCGGTTCAAAGGGCCGGTCCGCAATGTGGAGCGTGACGAGCCTCGTGGGCTCAATGTGCGGGCGCTGCTGGAAAGCTGCGCGGAGGATCTTCCGGGCCTGCGCGACCGTGCCCTGCTCTCAGCCGGCTATGACACCGGGCTGCGTGCCTCGGAACTGGTGGCGATCGAGGTCGAGCACATTATTGAGGCGATTGATCCGGATGCGCGGCTGCTCAGCATTCCCCGCAGCAAGGGAGACCAGGAAGGGGAGGGGGCGACCGCCTATCTGAGCCCCCGGACGGTTCGGGCGATTGCCGCCTGGCTGGAGGCGGCCGGCATCGAAAGGGGGGCGGTGTTTCGGCGGGTGAACGTCCGGCGTTATAAGGCAAAGGCGGCGGTGCGGGGCCGGTCGATCGATAGCATCTCTGGGCGAGAGACGTGGGATTTGCGGAAGACGCTTTCGAAGCCGGCGGTCAAGGCGCGGGTCGAGTATGATGTTGGGGAGGGCGCGCTCCACCCCGCCTCGATCGGCCCAATCTATCGAGCCATGATCCAGCGGGCATTTGATGTCGGTGCACTGGCAGACCTGACGACGGACGATCTTGCGCGGTTGCTCAAGGGGATCAGCGCGCATTCGACGCGGGTCGGGCTCAATCAGGACCTGTTTACCAGCGGGGAGGATCTCGCAGGGATCATGGACGCTTTGCGGTGGAAATCGCCGCGGATGCCGCTCGCCTACAATCGGAACCTGGCTGCGGAGCAGGGGGCTGCGGGCCGCCTTATGTCGAAACTGAAGTGACAGGCTCTGCTCGAAAGTTGCCGTCAGCCCGCACATCCCAGCGCCCACGTGAAGAGCAGCATTGTGGCGGCGCCCAGTGCGCCCTCTCCCCATTGAATCGACATCGCTTCGCTTTCAGCACCAGCCTCGGATTCTTGTATTGCCACCAGGCGCTTTTTAACTGGCATGATGACTACAGCGTGAATGGCCAGTTTGTGTGCAACAGGATGCTTACGGCGAACCAACCGGCTATCCACCGTTAGATAACGTCCCCGCTCGCACGCAGCGCGGGCCGGAGCGAACAACTCCGGCACTCCAGCGGTCCGTGCTGCACCGTAATGGCCCGTACGCGCGGGAAAGCAATGAACAAGTGTCGCCGGTGACGTTGACGGCGGTATACGTGGCGGCGATCGAGCCGAGGCCCGAGACGATGCTGCCGGTAATGATTGTTCGCGTCTACGGGCATTCCGACCCTTCTCGCCGAGCAGGATTCCAGCGGGAAATTGGCTAGCAAGCTCGCCGCCCATCGTGACGGGCTCACCCAACGGGATCTGTGCCAGTAGATCGGGGAGAACAGGCGCATCACCAACGGAGTTGGTAGTGACTTCAATGGCTCGAATGTCCAGCGTTTCTGCGTCGATCCCGATATGCACCTTGCGCCACTGACGGCGATATGAGGCCCCTTGCTTTCGGGTTTTCCACTCACCTTCGCCCATCATTTTGATGCCGGTGCTGTCGACCAACAGATGCAACCCACCCGAACTGGGGCGCCCGCCAAGCATCACCGGCAACGTCTTCTGGCACCGGCACAACGTCGTATAGTCGGGCATGTTTCCGATCAGCGCGCGCCCTACCACGTCAACGTGATCTCAGCGGCGACGCATGAGGCGCCCTATGTTCTCGACGGCCTTACCAGCCACGGCACCGATCTGAAATCGCCGAACATTACACTGACACCGGCGGGGCGACCGATCATGTTTTCGCCCTGTGCGCCATGCTGGGATTTCGCTTCTGCCCGCGCTTGCGCGACTTTCCCGACAGGCGGCTCGCGCCGATCGCGCCGGTCACGGCCTATCCGTCCATCACCCCGCTGTTGGGCAAGCGCATCCGCACCGACATCATCGGTGAGCAATGGGACGACGTGCTGCGCCTCGTAGGGTCGATCAATGCCGGCCATGTCGCGCCATCGGTTATGCTGCGAAAGCTCGCCGCGTACGAACGGCAGAACCAGCTCGACGTCGCGCTACAGGAAATCGGCAAGATCGAGCGGACGCTGTTCATGCTGGACTGGCTGGAAAATCCCGATCTGCGCCGGCGATTCCATGCCGGTCTCAACAACAGCGAGCAGCGTCATGCCTTGACGCAGGCGATCTACACGTTCCGTCAGGGCCGCATCATCGACCGCAGCCACGAGGCGCAGCAATATCGCGCATCCGGCCTCAACTTGGTCATCGCCGCAATCGTCTATTGGAACACGATCTACATGGATGCCGCAGCCCAGCATCTACGATCAACATCGGTCGCGGTGCCTGATGATCTCCTCGCACATACGTCCGCGGTAGGTTGGGAGCATATTGCTTTCTCGGGCGATTTCGTCTGGGATCGTGCAGCCGCTTCCGCTGGCCGGAAGGCCCTCAATCTGCCGCCGGATAGCCGCGCGGCCTAAGCGTTCGCTGATTGTTCGATCTTAGCGTTGTTTAGCGTACCATCCACGCTATGCCCTCGATTCCAGGGGTTCCAAAGGGCGTCATGCCGGCAAAGTCGTCGTCGTGAGGGGCGGCGCGCGCGGCATGGGGCAGGCGGTCGCCGTTCGCTTCGCATCGGAAGGCGCCGTGGTCGGCTGTATCGACGTGCTGGATCAATCCGAAACGGAAACACTGGTTCGGGAGCATGACGTCGCATTTGTGGGCGCTACGGCCGACCTCACCTCGGAGGAGCAGCTGCACGCGGCACATGAAAAGATCAACGCCGCCCTTGGAGATGCCGACATTCTCGTGAACGTGGCGGGAATCCTTCCGCTCCTAACCTGGGACGAGACCGACTATGCGTTGTGGAAAAAGGTCCAGACGGTGAACAGCGACTCTCAGTTCCTCGCCTGCAAGGCATTTGTGCCGGACATGAGGCGCAAGGGTGGTGGGCGCATCATCAATTTCGCATCGAACATCGTTCGAACCGGCGCGCCGAACTACACCGCATACCGCACGAGCAAGGCGGCCAATATTGGCTTCACCCGCGGGCTCGCCGTCGATCTCGCGGCCGACAACATCACCGCGAACGCGGTCAGCCCGTCATTCGTCGCAACGGAAGGCACAAAGGACGATGCATGGCAGGCCGACATGCTTGCGGAAATCCAGTGCATCAAACGGGTTGCGACGCCTGAGGACATCGTGGGGCTCGTATCGTTTCTTGCCAGCGATGACGCCGCGTTCATCACGGGGCAGATGATGCATGCCGATGGTGGCCTGAGCTTTCGTTAGACGTCAGAACCTGTCCCTTGGCCACAGTGAAGATCGAGCCCCGCCTCACCATGGCGGGGCCATTTCTTCATCGCGGCGAGACGCTAGCACTACTTTGGCAGAAATGTGATTTTACGATTCCCATGGGAGGATTTTCCTGATTCATGGGGAGCCAGCTTTGATGGAGGCTGGCGATGGATGATGATTGGCAGGACGATCTTGAGCGTTGGCTTGAGCCTTATCTGCAGGCTCTGGGCAACAAGACTCGGCGTCAGATGTGCCCGGCTTATATTGCTGGTCTGATTGGCCCTGGCGACCGCAAGAGCATCCAGCCCATGGCGGCTCGTGTGGATGAGGTCAGCTACGACCGGCTGCATCATTTTATCGGAGCAGGCATCTGGGACAGCGCGCCGCTTGAAGCCAGGCTGTGGCAGCAGGCCGACGCGCTGGTTGGCGGTGACAAGGCTTGGCTGATTATCGACGACACCGCGCTGCCGAAGAAGGGCAAGGCGTCGGTCGGCGTTGCACCCCAGTACGCCACGGTGCTGGGCAAGAACGCGAACTGCCAAACGATGGTATCGGTGACGCTAGCCTCGGGGGAAGTGCCGGTCATGCTGAGCCTGCGGCTGTTCCTGCCGGAAAGTTGGATCAGCGACGCAGCGCGGATGGTCAAGGCTGGCGTGCCCGATTCCTTCCAGAGCTATCGCACCAAACCCGAGTTGGCCATCGAGGAGATCGACCGCGTCATTACCGCCGGAGTTCGCTTTGGCTGTGTTCTGGCGGATGCCGGTTATGGCCTCTCGGCATCGTTCCGGCAGGCGCTGAGCGTGCGCGACCTCTGCTGGGCCGTGGGTATTCCCCGACATCAGAAGGTATACCCCGCCGACGTGCAACTGATCTTTCCGATCGCGGGCCGTGGGCGTCCGCGTGTCCGGCATGTGCCAGACGTCAAATCCTGCGCTGCCCACACCATGCTGGCAGATGCAAAGTGGCGCCAGATCAGTTGGCGCCGTGGGACAAAGGGTCGCCTCACCGCGCGCTTTGCCGCTGTACGCGTGCGAATCGCGGATGGCGCGCCACAGCGTATCGGCACCGCCGGAGCCCAGCACATGCCTGGCGAGGAGGTCTGGCTGGTGGGAGAGCATCGCTCGAACGGCGAGCGAAAATATTACCTGTCGAACTTGCCTGCGATCACGCCGATCAAGGAGGTTGCAGGTGCAATCAAGGCGCGCTGGATCTGCGAACAGGCGCATCAGCAACTCAAGGAAGAACTCGGGCTCGACCATTTTGAGGGTCGATC
>JBDLVU010000024.1:0-31613 GCA_039804665.1 Pseudomonadota bacterium
ATCGAAGATACGCCCCAGCGCGTGCGTACGGCCCGAAAGCGCGGCGGGGAACTTCGGCTTCAGCAACGATCCTTCGGGAATGCGCACATCGATCAGGTCATAGAACCCGTCGTTGAACAGGATCTGCGGATCGAAGACCATGATCATGTAGATGCCGAAGAACATCTTGAACATGTTTTCGTTGAGGAAAAAGTTGATCGATGCGGAAGATTGCGGATCGGTCCCGGCGAAATCCAGCACCACCTTCTCGCCTTCGCGCCACATCGTGCACTTGATGCGATAAGGGCCATATCCCATGCCGTCGTCGCAGATGTAGTCGGTGAAGCTGACCGGCTCCTCGCTCACCGCCTGCCCCAGCAGCGTCTTCATGGCGCGGTGGTTGCGCGCCAGCAGTTCCTGCGTGGCTGAGTAGTAGACATCGTCGCCAAAGCGCGCGGCCATCTCGATCACGCGCCGCGCGGCGACGCGGCACGATGCGATCAGCGCGTTGAGGTCCGCCGCGCACCAGTCGGGCTTGCGGGTCTGGTGCATGACCAGCCTGACCAGATCTTCGTTATATTCGCCCTTCTTCCAGATCTTCACCGGCGGAATGCGCACGCCTTCTTCAAAGATCGAATGCGCGTTGATCGGCATCGAGCCGACGACCTTGCCGCCGATGTCGCTCTGATGCCCGAACATCGAGGTGAACGCGATCAGCCGTCCGTCCTTGAACACCGGCAGCAACACCAGCCAGTCATTGGAGTGGCTGATCGCCCCGCCGACCGAATAGGGATCGGACAGGAAGATCATGTCCCCGTCTTCCAGCGTCCCGGTGAAGTTCTGCAGGAAGCCGTCGATGAAGCTGCCGAACTGGCCGACGATCATTTTGCCGGCCGGGTCTGCGATCAACGGAAAGGCATCGCCCTGTTCGCGGATGCCCGGTGACATGGCCGTGCGCACAAGCGTGGCATCCATTTCGATGCGGGCATTGCGCAGCGCGTTCTCGATGATGTCGAGCGTGACCGGATCGATCTCTACGCGGTTGAAGGGGGCGGGATTCGTCTGGACGATGGTTGCAGGCATGTCTCGTCCCCTCAGGCCAGGTTGATCAGGATGTTGCCGACGCGGTCAACGGTGCCGATGCAGCAGGATTCGATCAGCGTGGTCGAATCCATTTCGCAGACGATGGCCGGACCGGGGATCGTGTCGCCCGCCAGAAGCTTCGCCCGGTCATAGATCACCGCAGGTTGCAACCGCCCGTCCATCCACACTTCGTGATCGCGGATCTTCGCCGCGGAAGCATCGCCGGTGCCCGTGGGCAGTTCGGCTGCCGGCAGATCGAGTGCGCGGCCCAGGGCGACCGCGCGCAGGTTCACGATCTCGTGCGGGGTGTCCATGTTGAACGTGAACAGCCGTTTGTGCTCCTCGTCGAAACGGCCAAGAATGCCCGCAATTCCGTCGGCGCGAAGTACATCCGGCGTGATCGTTAGCGGTACCTCGAAAGCCTGCCCGGCATAGCGCACGTCCACTTCGAACTCGCTGGTGATTTCGGATGCCGGCACACCGTCGGCGATCAGCTCGGCACGGGTTTGCGCGGCCATCTCGTCAAGGATGGCGATCAGGTCTTCGGGCACGGTATCCATTGCCAACCGGCTGAACGACCGCGCGGTTTCCGTGCGCATTCGCGTGGTGGCGTCGCCCAGCGCGCACAGCACGCCGGGGCTGACTGGCGAAACGGCGGGCCAGCTGCCCATCAGCCGCGCCACGGCGTTCACATGCAGCGGCCCCGCGCCGCCAAAGCCCATCAGCGCAAAGTCGCGCGGATCATAGCCCTGCTGGACAGAGATCATGCGCAGCGCGCCAAACATGTTCTCGTTGACGATGTCGATGATCCCGCGCGCGGCCGCCATCAGATCGATACCCAGCGCATCGGCCACGGTCTGCACCGCCACCTTCGCGCCTTCGCGGTCCAGCTGGAACGTGCCGCCCAGCAGGTTTTCCGGCAGGTATCCCAACACCACATTGGCATCGGTTACGGTGGGGGCCGTGCCGCCTTTTCCATAGGCGACCGGCCCCGGCACCGCCCCTGCGCTCTGTGGCCCGACCCGAAGGGCTCTGGTCAGCTCAGGGACATATGCGATCGAACCGCCGCCCGCGCCCACCGTCTTCACGTCCAGCGCGCTGGCGCGAACGGAAAGGTGGCCCACTTCGGTGGTGCGCTGGCGGCGCGGTTCGAGATTTTCGATCAGCGCAACGTCGGTGCTGGTGCCCCCGACGTCGAGCGTAAGGATATTGCGGATGCCGGCGTTGCGGCCGACCCATATCGCCCCGGTGACCCCGCCTGCGGGGCCGGACATCAGGATGTTGACCGGGTGCTCCTCGGCCTTCTGCGCACTCATCAGCCCGCCGTCGGACCGCAGGAGCGAGAGCTTGCCGACCATGCCTTCGTTCGCAAGGCGGTCGCGCAGGTTGGCCACATAGCGGCCCACCACCGGGCGCACCGCAGCGTTGGCCACGGTTGTCAGCGTGCGTTCGTACTCCTGCATTTCCGGCAGGACTTCGTGGCTTAACGAGACCGGAATGCCCGGCAGCACTTCGGCCGCGATCGCGCCGATGCGCGCTTCGTGCGCGCCGTTGGCATAGGCGTTGATCAGGCTGACGGTGACAGCTTCCACGCCATTGGTCTTCAGCAGCCCCAGTTGCGCCCGCACATCCGCTTCGTCCAGCGGGCGCACTTCCTCGCCCTCGGCACTCATCCGCCCCTTCACCGTCACGGTGTCCTCAAGGGCGGCGAGCGGCTGCGGCTTGGGCCAGATGATCCATCCGGCGAGCCCGCCCGGCACGAAGCTGCGCGCGATTTGCATCACATCGCGAAAACCCTCGGTGGTAATCAGGCCGACGCGCGCACCCTTGCCTTCCAGCACCGCGTTGGTGGCCACCGTGGTGCCGTGCAGGAAGAAATCGATCTGCCCGGCCGCGATGCCGGCCTTTTCGCACACGGCGGTCACCCCGTTCAGGATGCCTTCGGAACTGTCATGCGGGGTGGACGGGGTCTTGTGCCGCCAGAATGCACCCGTTTCGGTATCGAACAGCAAAAGGTCGGTAAATGTGCCGCCAACGTCCACGCCCAGCCGGTAACCCATTGAACGAAAGCCCCTCTTCAAGCCTGCTTGGGAAAAGGCGGCGCTTTCGCCACCATCCCCGGCAATTGCCGATCCATCACGCCGCCCAGCCAATGGTTGGCGGCCACGAGTTCCGAGAGAGTCAGGCCGGTGGAAATCCCCGCCCGCTCCAGCATGTACACCACATCCTCTGTAGAAACGTTGCCCGCTGCGCCCGGCGCAAAGGGGCATCCGCCAAGCCCGCCGATGGCGGCATCGACGGTGGTCGCGCCCTCCGCCACGGCCACCCACACATTGGCCAGACCTGTGCCGCGGGTATTGTGAAAGTGGACGCGCACCGGGATCGGCGCGATCAGGTCGCGCACGCGGGACACCAGGCGGCCCACATGTGCCGGGTTGGCCACGCCGATGGTGTCGGCAAGGCCGATCTCGGCCGGCCCGTCCGCCGCAAGCGCTTCGGCCATCGCCAGCACGCGCGCCTCGGCCACTTCGCCCTCGAACGGGCAGCCGAACGCCGCCGCGATCGTCACCTGCGCGCTCTTCCCGGCCTCACGGGCGGCGCTGAATATGGCCTTGGCGGCTTCGACCGAGCCGTCGCTGGTCTGGCCCTGGTTGGCCATGGCAAAGGTATCGGTGGCCACAGCCACGGCGCCCAGCTGGTCGATCCGCCCCGTGCCGATGGCGCGATCCGCACCGCGCGGGTTCATAACCAGGCCGATGTACGTCACATCATCCCGAAGCGGCAAACCCGCGCAAACGTCTTCGGCATCTGCCATCTGTGGCACCGCCCGCGGGTAGACGAAGCTGGTCACTTCAATGCGGCGCGCCCCCGCCGCAATGGTCCGGCCGATCAGCGCGAGCTTGTCGGCGGTGGAGATCATTGCCTTTTCGTTCTGCAACCCGTCCCGGGGGGCAACTTCGACGATCTCGATGGATTTTGTATACATCATTCTGCTGCCTCCCGCACGGTGATGGCGGCGGGACCGCGATGGGCGTCGGCATAGGCATGATAGGCACGCAGGATGTGGCTGGCCATGATGGCCTCGGCCCAGGCGCCGTCGCGGCGTGCGAAGGCGGTGGCCAGTTCCTCGTGCTCGCCGTGCGAACGGTGCAGGGCTTCGCGGCTGTATTGGTGCGCGGTACGCCACACCACGGGTTGTTCGATCAGCGTGCCCAGCAATGCGGCAAGGCGACGCGAACCCGCCGTTTCCAGAATGGCCGCGTGGAACTCGCGGTTGCATTCAAGAAACCCTTCAATGTCGGGCTGTGGCTGGCTGATGGCTTCGTGCAGCATCCGGTTCGCGGCGCGGATGCGTTCGAGCGACTTGGGCGTCATCCGCTCCGCCGCGCGCCGGGCGGCCATCCCTTCCAGCTTGGCGCGAAGGTCAAAGGCGTCGGCGACATCGTCAAGCGACCAATCCGCCACGAAGCTGCGCTGCGTATCCGTACGCAGCACCAGCATGTCCGCTTCGAGTCGGCGCAGCGCTTCACGCACTGGTGTGCGGGAAACGCCGCACTTCTCTGCCAGCGCTTCCTCGCCAAGCTGCGCCCCGGCGGGCAGTTCGCCCGACAGGATCATGCTGCGAATCGCGGAATAGGCGCGGTCGGAAGCGCGCGACATGAAAACACTCCAAGGAACTTGACCAACGGGTTTTGTATACAATACTCTCTACTCCCATCAAGCCGCATCTCTCGATCGATGAGAACAAGGGATGCGGTGAAGGGGCAAGGCGGCGCGAACCGGGGGCACCTGTTTCGTCGATCTGCCAAAAAACAGGGAGCTTACCGATGCGCGTTTCCCAGTGGCTTCTTTCGGCATCCGCTGGCGTGCTCGCGCTTTTGGCGGTGCCGGCACTGGCGCAAGGCCCATCCACGCCTGACGCCGCGTCCGCGCCTGAGGGCGAGGGGGCGATCATCGTCACCGCCCGCCGCCAGAACGAACGGTTGCAGGATGTGCCCGCCTCGGTCTCCGTGCTGACGGCGCAGGCGCTGGCCAATACCGGCGCAACCAAGGCGCAGGATTTCGTCGGGCTGACGCCAGGTGTCACCATCGTCAGCGGCACGGCCGAAGCGGGCGATACCCAGATCAACATCCGCGGCATCAACGGTGCGCGCGATGCGGAAAGCTCGGTTGCCCTCGTCGTGGACGGTATTCTCAAGACCAACACCGCGCAGCTGAACCAGCCGCAGGGCACGCTCCAGCAGGTTGAAATGCTGAAAGGCCCGCAAGGCGCGCTCTATGGCCGCAATGCCGCCGCCGGTGCCATCGTGCTGCAAACGCTCAAGCCCACCGACACGCTGACCGGCGCGGTCAAGGCGTCCTATGCGATGTACAACACCTTTGAAGGCACCGCGCACATTGCCGGGCCGCTGGGTGCGGGCGCGGGCTTTGTCGTGTCGGGCTACTACTACAAGACCGATGGCTTCTATCACAACGAATTCACCGGCAATTCCAAGACCGTTGACGACAAGGAGAACTGGGCGCTCGATGGGCGGGTGATGTTCGGCCAGGGCGGCCCCACTCAGGTGGATGTGAAGGCGCGCTATGCCGAATTCCACGGCGCGTCGCTGCCCTTCAACGCGGCCTTCGCGCTACCCAACTTTGCTGGCGTGAACCCCGCGTTCTACGAGGACGTGAACGCCCATCAGTTCCACTTCTACAACAACATCCGCGCCACCAACGACCAGAAGAGCTTCGACGCTTCCATCAAGCTGGACCAGGACCTTGGCGATAACCTGAAGCTTGTCGCCTGGGCGCTTTATTCCAACGTCGATCAGGACCTCGTCGCCGACGGCACGTCGGCCGATTTTGCGCGCTACATCCACGCCGAAGACGCCCGCGCCCAGCCGGCCGTGGACGCGTGCTTCGCCAGCACCGCCGCGAACACCGGCTATCCGGTCAACCCGCCCGGCTTCATCGGCCAGATCCCGGTGCCGTTCCTGTTCGCCCCGGCGACCGGTTCCACGTTTGGTCCGTACAGCCCGACCACCTGCGACGGCACGCAATACCAGGTGCGCAAGCAGCAGGACTTCTCGACCGAATGGCGCCTGATCGGCGATGCCGGTGCCATCAACTGGCAGCTCGGTGCCTATTACCTGCACATCAAGCGCACGGTTGGCGTCAGCCTTGGCGCGGATGAAGGGCAGGGGGTGATCAAGCAACTCTACAACGCGCCCGACAGCACCAATCCAACCTCGCTGCTGCTGGCGGACCGCTTCAAGACCGATGTCTTTGCCGGCTTCGGCTCGGTGGAATACAAGCCGAACCAGACGTTCGATCTTGGCCTTGCCCTGCGCTACGACATCGAAAAGCGCCGCAGCTTCTCGCTGGTGCCCGATGCGCTCGATCCGTTCACCGGCGGGCCGATCAACCCGGGTCAACTCTTCGGCACGCTCGCGCCGCAAAAGGCCACGTTCAAGCAGCTTGAGCCCAAGGTCTCGATCAGCTGGAAGCCTACGCCGGGCTTCAACCTCTACGGCAACTGGGGCATCGGCTTCAAATCGGGCGGGTTCAACAATCAGGGCTCCGCTGCGCTGATCAAGACGAGTTTCGTCGATACGATCAACGCCAATGTCCACATCACCGACAAGTACGACAAGGAATGGTCGAGCGCGTTCGAGGTCGGCCTCAAGGGCAGCCTGCTGGACGATCGCCTGACCTTCGACCTCGCCGGGTATTACACCCAGGTCCACAACATGCAGTTCTTCGAATTCTTCGTCGGCAGCTTTGGC
Source organism: Pseudomonadota bacterium (assembly GCA_039804665.1). GTDB lineage: Bacteria > Pseudomonadota > Alphaproteobacteria > Sphingomonadales > Sphingomonadaceae > Novosphingobium. The sequence goes on from JBDLVU010000024.1 coordinate 6,834, forward strand.
CTGCTGCGCGTGGTTTCGAACATCGACAAGGTGGACATCAAGGGTGTCGAAATGAACGTCACCGCCCGTCCGATGCGGGGGGTGAAGCTGTTCGGCTCGTTCAACTACACCGACAGCGAGATCAAGAAGAGCACCGCCCGTCCGAACACCGTTGGCAACAAGTCGCCCTATACGGCGGACTACACGTTGAACGCCGGCTTCGAGGTCGAGCAGCCGATCAGCGACGGCTTGCGTTTCTTCACGCGCGCCGATTACCGCCTGACCGGTCCGACCTGGTTCTCGACCGTTCAGAACCAGTCCGGGCCGACGCTGTTTTCGGGGCTTTTGCCGATCTCGGATCTCCATTTGCCGGCGTTTGTGGGGGATGGAAAGTTTGATCGGACCCGCCGCGCCGCCTTCGGGATCGTCAACCTGCGCGCGGGGCTGCAGACGGACCGGTTCTCCGTCTCGGTTTTCGCAAACAATGTGTTCGACAAGAAATACCTTGCCGAAGTGATCCCCGCGATCGAGTTCGGCGGATCGTTCATCTCGCCGGGTGGGCGTCGCCTTGTCGGCGTCGAACTGGGCGCGAAGTTCTGACGATAAAGACCGGTGCTTCCCTGCGGAAGCGCCGGCCTTTTGCCTTCGGCCTTACCGGATGCACAAGCTGGAACATCCCGCACGGTTGGTGCGGACGGCGGGACTCGAACCCGCACGAGCAAAGCTCAAGGGATTTTAAGTCCCCGGCGTCTACCATTCCGCCACGTCCGCGCGCAGAGCGCATTGGCATATCGGCCGTGGCCGGGCAACGCACTTAGCCAGTGAACGGTCAAGCCGGCGCCCCGCAGCGCGCCGGTTGCGGCAGAGTTCTGCCTCGCTGACTTATTCGGCGTTGAGTCGCTGGCGCATTTCCTTGCCCGGCTTGAAATAGGGCACGCGCTTGCCCGGCACGTCGACCGTTTCGCCGGTGCGCGGGTTGCGGCCCTTGCGCGCGTCGCGTTCGCGCGTGGAGAACGCGCCAAAGCCGCGCAGTTCAACCCGGCCACCTTCGGCCAGGCGCTTGCCGATCTCGTCGAAGAACACATCGACCACGCGCTCGATCTCGTCAGCGCGCAGGCCGGGGCTGTCCTTGGCCAATGCTTGCAACAGTTCGGACCTGATCATCCGTGCTAAATCCCCTGCCGATGCACGCGGCATCTTTCCCGTTTACGATCCCCGCGCTCGTCGACCCCCGTTTCGGAGCGCGTCTAACGATCCTGCCAGAGCATCGACCGCCTGACAACCTTAACTAATGTTATGCGATGCACGTAGTATCGCGGAATCAAACGATTTCGGGCAGGGCGGGTCATGCTGGCAAGGGGCGCCCTGAAATGGCGTTGCGCAGGGCCCGATATTGGCACTCTACGTGTTGCCCGGAGCGCCTTTGCGCGATTGCGCTTGTTGCGCGCCGCATTTCCGCGCTTCCCATGCCGGCAATTGCAGCTAGTGTCGTTTGAAACAATATTCGGGAGCGGACTTCCTTGTCGATGCCAGATTCCACGGTTGCTGCGACGCCTTCTGCCCACTCAACAGATTCCAGCTGGTTCGGCCATCCTCGCCAACTGGCCCGGTTGTTCACCACCGAGATGTGGGAGCGTTTCGGCTATTACGGAATGCGCGCGCTGCTGGTCCTGTACCTGACCAAGCACTTCCTGTTCAGCGATACCCAGGCGGCGGCAATCTATGGCGGCTATACCGCGCTGGTCTATCTGACCCCGCTGGTCGGCGGGTTGATTGCGGACCAGTTCCTTGGTGCCAAGCGCAGCGTGAAGTTTGGGGCGCTGGTCATGGCGATCGGCTATTTCACGCTGGCTTTCAGCGGGCAACCCGCGCGGCCTTATGCGCTGGTCGACGGCCAGCGCGTGGAGATCGCGGTTGAACATTATCGCGACGGCCCCACCAGCGACGTGCGCGAGACCCGGCAGCTGCTGCTGGCCGGGCACAGCTACGTCATGCGCGGCAACGAGGACGGATCGCTGTCGCTGCTGGAAAACGGGGCCGAGGCGCGACGACTGGCCAAGGGTACGTTTGAATCGCGTGGGGAACAGGATCCGCTCCATCTCGCCATTCTGCTGGTCGCGCTGTCGTTGATTTCGGTCGGCAACGGGTTTTTCAAACCGAACATCTCCACCATCGTCGGCGAACTTTATGCGCGGGGCGATCGCCGCCGGGACGCCGGGTTCACCATTTTCTACATGGGCATCAATCTGGGCTCGATCTTCGGGCAGCTGCTCTGCCCGCTGTTGGCGGATACCATCGGCTGGCCGGCCGGCCTGGGCCTTGCCGGGGTGGGCATGCTGTTCAGCTGGGTGCTGATGCAGTTCGATGGCGGCCGTCTTGCCGGCTTTGGCGAACCGCCAGCCCGCGCGGGCGGTGACCGGTCTGTGGCGATCTATGCTGGCGCGCTTGCGGCGGTGCCGGTGTTCTGGTTCCTGTTTCACAACCTGCTCGCCACGCCGCCGATGGAGCCGGGCGAGGGCTTTTTGGGCGCGCTGGCCGCGCTGCCGCTGCTCAACAAGCTGCTGTACGTGACCTTTCTGGTCGCGGTGCCGGGCATTCTGTTCTGGGCGTGGCGCGCGGGCAGCCGGGTGGAGTTTGAAATGATGGTCGCGGCGATGCTGCTGATCACCTTCAACGTCGTTTTCTGGACGCTGTTCGAACAGGCCGGTTCCTCGCTCACGCTGTTTGCCGATCGCAACACCGATCGCTCGGTCTTTGGCTTGTTCACGCTGTCGGCGCCGCAGACGCAGAACTTCAATCCGCTGACCATCGTGTTGTTCGCGCCGGTGATGAGCGCGTTGTGGGGCTGGCTTTCGCGGCGCAACCGGGAACCTTCGATCCCCGTCAAGTTCGGCCTTGCGCTGATCGGCGTTGGCGCGGGGTTTCTGTTCCTCGTGCTCGGGTCCACGTTCGCCGGGCCGGATTTCCGCGTCGGGCTGTGGTGGCTTGCCGGCCTGTACTTCATCCACTCGATCGCGGAACTGTGCATCTCGCCGGTCGGGCTGAGCATGATTACCAAGCTGTCGCTGGCGCGCGTGGTGGGGTTGATGATGGGGGTGTGGTTCCTGTCGATTTCGGTTGCGCAATCGCTCGCCGGGTTGCTGGCGCAGTCCGCCAGCGTGGAAACCATCGGTGGGCAGGTGACGAACCTCAAGGTCAGCCTCGATACCTATATCGGCATCTACGAGAAGTACGGGCTGATCACCGTTGGCATCGGCGTGCTCCTGCTGGTGCTGGCGAAGCCGTTGCGCCGATTGATGCACGGCGTTCAGTAGTCGCGCGACGCACCGATGGACTGGTGATTTTGCCAAATTGCACGTAGTCGCATCTCGACGCGCGGAGCCAAAAGGACCAGTATGGTTCCGGGAGCCGGTGCGCCGTGCGGAAAACCGCAGGAGTCCCCGACAAGAATAACAGGGGTGATGGATGGCGGGTTTGTGGGAACTGATCGTTGCAGTGGTGGCGTTTGTCGGCACCCACTTCCTCATGTCCCACGGACTGCGACCGACCCTGATGCGCGCCTTGGGCGGCAAGGGGTTTCAGGCCGTCTATTCGCTGGTGGCGATTGTCACGCTGTCGCTGGCGGTTCTCGCCTTTGGCCGCGCGCCCAGGGAACCCCTGCTGTGGGACGGGCATTCAGCCGTGGCGTGGACGCTGGCATCCGTGCTCACGTTCGTGGCGATGGCGCTGCTGCTGGCTTCCTTCGTCGGCAACCCCGCGCTTCCCGGCGCGCGGGTCGCCGGGCTTTCCGCGATCATGCCCAAGGGCGTCTATCGAATCACCCGGCACCCGATGATGTTTGCCATCGCTATATGGGCGGTTGCCCACGTGATCGTGGCGCCCAGTCCACGCGGGCTGGTGCTGATGGGGGGCATGATCACGCTCGCTATCGGTGGTTCGCACCTTCAGGACCTGAAGAAGGATCGGCAGCATGGGCGCGACTGGCGCGCCTGGATGCGCCGCACCAGTTTCTGGCCCGACCTTTCCATGCTGGGAAAGCTGGGCGGCTATTGGGCGCTCGCGCTGCTGCCCTGGCTGTTCGTCACCTGGCTGCACATGCCCGCAGCCGGCGAACCTGCTGGCATCTGGCTCTGGCTGCAGGCGGCGGGCCTCTGACCCGCGCCGCGCTCGCGTAGGTCAGGCGCGGGCTTCGTTCACTCCGGCGCTGTTGTGGCGCAGCGCTTTCAGCACCGTGTCGACGATCTGCGGCGCGTTCAGCCCCGCGTCGTCGTACTGCTTTTCCGGGCTGTCGTGATCCTGGAACACGTCGGGCAGGCGCATCGTGCGGATCTTCAGGCCCGTGTCGGTCAGCCCTTCGTCGCTCGCCAGCGTCAGCACGTGCGCGCCAAGGCCGCCGATGGCGCCTTCCTCGATGGTGACGACCACCTCGTGCGTCGCCATCAGCCGGCGGATCAGCGCTTCGTCGAGCGGCTTGGCAAAACGCAGGTCGGCCACGGTGGTCGAAAGCCCGCGCGCGTCGAGCGCGTCTGCCGCCTTCAGCGCCTCGGCCAGCCGCGTGCCGAGCGACAACAGTGCCACCTTGCTGCCTTCGCGCACCACGCGACCCTTGCCGATTTCCAGCCTCTGCGGCACTTCGGGTAAGGCCACGCCGGTGCCGTTGCCGCGCGGATAGCGGAACGCGATCGGGCCTGAATCATGGCACGCCGCGGTGTGCGTCATGTGCACCAGCTCGGCCTCGTCGGCGGCGGCCATCACCACCATGTTCGGCAAGCTGGCGAGATAGGTCACGTCGAACGAGCCTGCGTGCGTCGCCCCGTCGGCTCCGACCAGCCCCGCCCGGTCGATGGCAAAGCGCACCGGCAGGTTCTGGATCGCCACGTCGTGCACCACCTGGTCATAGGCGCGTTGCAGGAAGGTGGAATAGATCGCGCAGAATGGGCGCATCCCTTGCGCGGCAAGGCCGGCGGCAAAAGTCACCGCGTGCTGTTCGGCAATGCCGACGTCGAACGTGCGGTCGGGATAGGCCTGCTGGAACTTGTCCAGCCCCGTCCCCGAAGGCATCGCGGCGGTGATCGCGCAGATCGTTTGGTCGCGCGCCGCCTCGGCCATCAGCGCCTTGGCGAACACGGCGGTATAGCTCGGCGGGCCGCCCGCGCTCTTCACTTGTTCGCCGGTGATCACGTCGAACTTCTGCACGCCGTGATACTTGTCGGCGGCCTGTTCGGCAGGGCCATAGCCCTTGCCCTTTTGCGTCACCACGTGGATCAGGCACGGCCCTTCGGCGGCGTCACGTACGTTTTCCAGAACCGGGATCAGCTGATCCAGATTGTGCCCGTCGATTGGCCCCACGTAATAGAAGCCCAGCTCTTCGAACAAGGTGCCGCCCATGGCCATGCCGCGCGCGAATTCGTCGGTCTTCTTTGCCGCCTTGTGCAGCGGCTCGGGCAGCTTGCGGCTGATCCGGCGGGCCAGATGGCGCAGTTCCAGAAACGGGCGCGACGAAACCAGCCGCGCCAGATAGGCCGAAAGCCCGCCCACCGGCGGCGCGATCGACATGTCGTTGTCGTTCAGGATCACGATCAGGCGATTGCCGGCAGCCTGCGCGTTGTTCATCGCCTCATAGGCCATGCCGGCGCTCATCGCGCCGTCGCCGATCACCGCGATGGCCTTGCCCGGCGTGCCCGCCATCTTGTTGGCCACGGCAAAGCCCAGCGCCGCCGAGATCGAGGTGCTGGAATGCGCGGTGCCGAACGGGTCGTATTCGCTTTCGCTGCGCTTGGTGAAGCCGGAAAGCCCGCCACCCTGCCGCAGCGTGCGCATCCGGTTGCGGCGCCCGGTCAGGATCTTGTGCGGATAGGCCTGATGGCCCACGTCCCATATCAGCCGGTCGTCGGGGGTGTTGAACACATAGTGGATAGCGGTGGTCAGTTCCACCACGCCCAGCCCCGAACCGAGGTGTCCGCCGGTCTGGCCGACGGCGGCGATCATCTCGGCGCGCACTTCGTCGGCCAACTGGCGCAACTGCGCGGGAGAGAGCTTGCGGAGGTCGGCAGGTGAGTCGACCGTATCGAGAAGCGGCGTGGCCGGAGTGACGGACATCCGGCGGCCTTACACCCTTGAACCGCCCCTGTCGAACCCGACTTGAAGGGCAGGACGGGCGTTTTTTCGCGTCCGCGCATCCCACCGGTGCGCGCATCGGGTCACCCCTGCGTTGCACCGGCGGACCGCGGAAAATGCGGGATTTTTCAGGACAGCGCGATGTCCGGCGCGTCTTCCTGCTTCATGCCGACGATGTGATAGCCCGCGTCCACGTGATGGACTTCGCCGGTCACGCCCGAAGACAGGTCGGACAGGAAATAGAGCCCCGAACCGCCCACGTCGTCGATGGTCACGTTGCGGCGCAGCGGGCTGTTCAGTTCGTTCCACTTCAGGATGTAGCGGAAATCGCCGATGCCGCTCGCGGCCAGGGTCTTGATGGGGCCTGCCGAGATCGCGTTCACGCGGATGTTCGCCGGGCCGCAGTCGTTGGCAAGGTACTTCACGCTGGTTTCCAGCGCCGCCTTGGCCACGCCCATCACGTTGTAGTGCGGCACGACCTTTTCCGCGCCGTAATACGTCAGCGTCAGGATCGAACCGCCCGTGGGCATCATCTCAACCGCCCGCTTCGTCACGGCGACGAGGCTGTAGGCCGAGATGTTCATGGTCATTAGGAAGTTGTCGAGCGTGGTGTCGTAAAAACGCCCGCGCAGCTGGTTCTTGTCGGAATAGCCGATGGCGTGGACGATAAAGTCTATCGTCGGCCACCTTGCCTTCAGCGTTTCGAACGTCTGATCCAGCGCGTCCATGTCCGACACGTCGCATTCGATCAGGAAATCGCTGCCAAGGCTGGCGGCCAGCGGACGCACGCGCTTTTCCAGCGCCTCGCCCTGATACGAGAACGCAAGCTCGGCGCCCTGTTCTGCCAGCTTCTGGGCAATGCCCCAGGCCAGCGACTTGTCATTGGCGAGGCCCATGATCAGGCCGCGCTTTCCCTTCATCAGTCCGGTCATGCGCCCTCTTGCGTCACGCGTCTTCATTTGCCGACGCCCGCAGCCTTACTGCGCGCGCCCGGTCGTCCGCCTGACCAACCATGTCCTGCTCTTCCGGCGTTTCGGCAAGAGCGGCATTGAGTTCGGCGCCGACAACCATCCCTAAGCCCACAAGCCAGAAAAAGAAAAGCGCGATCATCACTCCGGCAAGGCTTCCATACGTCAGATCATACGTAAAAAGATGCCGTAGTGCCTTTGGCAACACGGTTGTGACCGCCATCCACCACGCGGTGACCAGAAGTGCGCCCGGCCATTTGGGGTACTGGCGACCGCGATAAGCGCCCGGCGTCAGCGAAATGAACAGCAGCCAAAGCGCGCCATACAGCACCAGCGTGGGGGCAAATCGGGTGAGCGCGAGGTTGTTGACCAGCCCTTCAAGCTGCGGCGCGAAAGCGGAAATCGCTTCCTGCGCCGCGCCGATCACCACCTGCGCGGCAATCGAGACGAGAATCAGCACGACCGATGCCACGATCAGTCCGGTGGACATCAGGCGATAGCGCCAGAAGGCATGGACCCATGGCGTGCCATAGGCGCGGCGCAGGATGTCGCGGATCGTTTCCACCAGACTGCCCACGGTCCACAGCCCCACGACCCCGCCGATCCACAACAGGTTTCCCGTGCGGGCCTCCAGCACGCCGCGCGCAACCGGCTCCAGCACATTGGCCACCACGGGGGGCAGGGCCAGCAGCACGGTGTTGATGGCGGCAGCGCGCTGGCTCGCCTCGCCCACCAGCGAAAACAGCGCCGCGCCGGTGATGAAGAACGGAAACAGCGCGATCAGAACCATGTAGGCAAAGTTGCCGGCGTGGATCGTGCCGTCGTTGACCACGCCCGCCCAGATGCGGCGCAGCACTTCGAACAGGCGGCTGCCCGGGCGCAAGTGGCGGCGCGCCACGGCGATGCGCTCGGGCCATTGCTGTGCCTGCCGCCGCCGCGCTTCGGGCGAAAGATCGGGCACCTCGACCAGCGGATGCGCGTCAGGGGGCAGGGGATAACCTTCCGCCGGTTGGCTGTTCTCGCCGCCGGCGGACGCGTTCATGCCTTACACTCCCAGTCTGGCGCGCGGGTTGCGCGTGTCCTTCCAACCGTCCAGCCGCGCTTTCAGATCCGCGTCTTCCGCCGGCAGGTCGATCATCAGGCGCACCAGCTGGTCGCCGCGCTCGCCATCCTTGCGGGTAAAGCCCTTGCCCTTCAGGCGCAGCGTCTTGCCGCTGGTGCTGCCGGGCGCGATCGTCAGCATCACCGCGCCGTCCACTGTGGGCACCTTCACCTTGGCGCCGTTCACGGCTTCGTCCAGCGTCACCGGCAGGTCCAGCCGGATCGCGTCGCCATCGCGTTCGAAGAACGGGTGCGTGCCGATCTCGATGGTGACGATGGCATCGCCAAAGCCGCCCGGGCCCTGTTCGCCCTTCCCGCCCAGCCGCATCTGCTGGCCGCTCTCCACGCCGGCGGGAAGCTTCAGGTCGATGGACTTGCCGTCGGACAGGGTTATGCGCTGCGGTGCGCGCGTGGCGGCATCGATGAATGGCACGACCAGGCGATAGGTTACGTTGGCGCCCTTGGGTGCCGGACCGCGCCGGCCGCCCATGCCGGCGCCACCCATTCCACCGCCGCCGCCGCCCATGCCGCCACGCCCGCCGAACAGTCCTTCGAAGATATCGCCGATGTCGATGCCTTCCGAACCGCCGGGGCCACCGCCGCCAAAGCCTTCGAAGCCGTCATGGCGATAGCCGCGCTGCGCGCCGCCAAAGCCGCCGCCACCGCCGCCGAAGCCAAAGGGCGCGGTCGGGTTGCCGTCGCCGTCGATCTCGCCGCGATCGAAGCGGGCGCGCTTGTCCTTGTCCGACAGCAGGTCATAGGCCTGCGTCACTTGCGCAAAGCGTTCGGCCGCCTTCGGGTTGTCCTTGTTGCGGTCGGGATGAAGTTCCTTGGCCAGCTTGCGATAGGCGGACTTGATGTCCTTCTCGTTCGCGTTGCGGGCCACGCCAAGGGTGGAATACGGATCTGCCATGGCCACCTAGCTAGGGTTCCCGCCGCTTGCCCGCAAGGGAAGCCTGCATGGGCGGGCGGCTTTCCTACATCGCCACCATGGGCTAGGCAGGCAGCCATGAAATTGATCGTGGTCATGGGTTACGCAGGCGTGCCGGTGCAGGATGCAAAGGATGCCGCGCGGGCCCTGTGAACTTGTGCTCAGGACCGTGTCAACTTCGTCAACTTCGACAGGAAAACATCGTGAATCCTGAACAGAACGCCGCCGACGCCATTCCCGCAGCCGATCCCTTCGCGCTGTTCGAGGACTGGTTTGCGCAGGCGCGCCAGACCGAGCCGAACGATTCGAACGCAATGGCGCTGGCCACCGCCACGCCGCAGGGCGTGCCTTCGGTGCGGATGGTGCTGCTGAAGGGGCACGGGCGCGACGGCTACGTGTTCTACACCAATTTCGAAAGCCGCAAGGGCGAGGAACTGGCGGCAAACCCGCACGTGGCGCTGCTGTTCCACTGGAAGTCGCTACGCCGGCAGATCCGCATCGAGGGCACGATCGCGCAGGTGACCGATGCCGAGGCCGACGCCTATTTCGCCAGCCGCAACCCGGTGTCGCGGCTGGGTTCGGCGGCCAGCGACCAGTCGCGGCCACTGCTCTCGCGCGAGGTCTATCTGGATCGCGTCGCCGCGCTTGAGGCGCAGTATCCCGATGGCAACGTGCCGCGCCCGGCGCACTGGTCGGGCTATCGCGTGACGCCGGTGGCGATGGAATTCTGGCAGGACCGCGAATATCGCCTTCACGAACGCCGCCGCTTTACCTTCGATGCCAGCGGCGGCTGGACCAGCACGCTGCTTTACCCCTAAGGCCCGCACCATGGACATGACCCGCGCCGATACCCACGCAGACCTGAACCGCAAGGCGGCGATGGCCAGCATCGTCGTTGCCTTTCTGCTGGCGGGGATGAAGGTCTGGGCCGTCATCTCCACCGGCTCGACCGCGATGCTTGGCAGCCTTGCCGATACCGCGCTGGACCTCGTGGCCAGCATGGCGACGCTGCTGGGGGTTTGGGTTGCCTCGCAGCCCGACGATCACAACCACCGCTTTGGCCACGGCAAGGCCGAGGCGCTGGCGGCGATGTTCCAGGTGGTGCTGATCTCGATCTCGGCAATCGGTCTTGCAGTGCGCGCCGTGGGCCAGTTCATGGGCGGCGATCAGGTGGCCGATGCCGAATCGGGCGTGATCGTTTCGGCCATCGCGATGGCGGCGACGGTGGGCCTGCTGGCGTACCAGCGACGCGTGATTGCGCGGACGGGCAGCCTCGCCATCAGCACGGACAATGTCCACTACAAGTCCGACCTGTTCCTGAACCTGGCGGTGATCGCCGCGCTGGTGCTGGATCGCTATGCCCATATCCGGGGTGCGGATTCGGTGTTCGCGTTCGGCATCGCGTTGTGGCTGGGGTGGGGCGCATGGGGCGCCTCGCAGGAAGCGATCGAGCAGCTGATGGATCACGAATGGCCGCTGGACAAGCGCGAGCGGTTCCTGGCGGTTGTTGCGGCGCATCCCGAGTTGAAGGGCCTGCACGATTTGCGCACCCGCACCAGCGGCAACCGCGATTTCGTGCAGTTCCACGTCTGGGTCGACGGCCGCATGACCGTGACCGAGGCGCACCGCGTGATGGACGAGATCGAGGACAAGCTGATGGCCGAGTTCCCCGGCATAGAGATCCTGATCCATCCCGATCCTGAAGGTCTGGTGGATGAAGAACCGATCGGCGCGCAGGACCTGCTGGCGGTGGGGCCTGAGGGGGAAAGCCCGGCGACGCTGGCACAGGGGCGCCCGCGCGAAGGCTGACCCGGGGCCTGACGAAACCCTCTTAGCGGAACAGGGTGACGAGATCGCCCAGCTTGTCGACCAGCGGGTCGAGCTGGTCTTCGGGCGTCATGCCAAGTCGCACCACCACCAGCTTGCGCGAGGGCGAGACCAGCACGTACTGGCCAAGGTGCCCCTCCGCCGCGAACAGGTCGCGCGGGCCGCGATCGGGAAACAGCGACGGCTTCCCCTCGGTCGGCGTGCGGTTCAGCCACACCTGCGCGCCGTACTGCTTTTCCCGCGGCGAGGGCGTGGTCATGAACTCGATCCACTGGCGCGGCACGATTTGCGATCCGCTGGCGGTGGCGCCCTTCATCCGCAGGAATTCGCCGAACTTTGCCCAGTCGCGCGCCGTGCCGTGCATCAGGCTGCCACCGATCAGCGTGCCGGCAGCGTCGAATTCGGGGACCATCGAGGGCATGCCGATGGGACCGAACAGGCGCGTGCGGAGGTAGTCCGCCACGGCGCGGCGTCGGCTTTCCGGCAAGGCATCCACCGCCAGCACGCGCGCGGCCAGATCGGCCAGGATCACGCTGGTGGCGCTGGAATACACGAAGTGGCGGCCCGGTTCGAATTGCAGCGGTTGCTGTTCGGCATAGCGCGCCATGTCGTCGCGCCCGTCGAGGAACAGCATGCGCACTTCGTCGGAGCTGTACGGCGGCTCCCCCGCCTCAACGTGGCGCAGGCCTGAGCGCATTTGCAGCAGCTGGCGCAGCGTGATCTCACCGCGCGGATCGCCGGGGCGCTGCCATTCGGGGACGGGCGCGGTTTCATCAAGACGCAGGCGCCCGTCGGAGACGAGCATCCCGGTCATCACCCCGGTCACGGTCTTGGCCATCGACCACGAGATGAAGCGCGTATTCTCGTGATAGCCGGGGGCATAGCGTTCGGCGACGATGCGGCCACCACGCATGACGATGACGGCGCGCGTTTCGCCCATGCGCGGATCGGTGAACAGCGCATCGACCGCACGGGCCAGCGATTCGCGCGGAGCGCCGGGCTTGTCCACCACCGCAGCCAGCGCGGAATCGTTCAGCGGGGCAGGGCCGCCTTGCGCCGGCTGGTCCGATCCGCAGCCGATCAAGGCTGGCAGGAGCAGCAGCGGCAGGATATGGGAAAGGGCAAGACGGGCCATCGCGGCCGTCCTTTCCTCCAGATCGACTGTCCGTGGCAATGGAAAACGCGTCCGCATCCGTAACCATCCCGCATCGGGCCCGGCAGCCGCGTCGGCTGACACTGCGCCTGATGGCGTTGCTGGTCGTCGCGCTGGCCGCGCTCGGCTGGCTTTATTGGGGCCCGGTTCGCAGTTATGCGCTGACCGGGGCGAGCTATAGTGCGCGCGTGGCCTGTTCCTGCCGCTTTGTGGGCGGAAGGCCCATCGGCGATTGCCGCAAGGATCTGGAGCGAGGCGCGCGCTGGTTCACGCTGTCGGATGATGCCGAGGAAAAGAGCGTCACCGCGCGCTTTCCGCTGATCGCCAGCCAGACCGCCACCTATCGCGAAGGGTGGGGGTGCCAGCTGGAGCCATGGAAGTAGCGGATCAGGCCGCCGTTTCGTCGATCCAGCCGCCGCCGACCACGCGCTCGCCCGCGTAAAGCACGGCGGCTTGCCCCGGCGCGACACCGTATTCGGGCTGGAGGAAGCGGATTGTGGTGGTGGTGCCTTCGCCGAACGGGCCATCAAGCTGGACCGGCACAGGTTTGGCCAGCGAGCGCACCTTGGCAGTCAGTGGACCCGAGGTGAGGGGGCCGATGCGGTTGGTTTCCGTGATCGTGGCGCTGGAGACGGCCAGCATTGCGCGCGGGCCGACCATGACGCGCCGCGCCGGCGCATCGAGCGCCACGACATAGAGCGGTTCGGCCTGCCCGCCGATCTCCAGCCCGCGCCGCTGGCCTACGGTGTAGTGAATCACGCCGCGATGCGTGCCCAGCACATCACCGCTGGCGGCATGGACGATTTCGCCCGGCGCGCTGCCGCCCGGGCGGACCTTTTCCACCACGCGCGCATAGTCGCCATCGGGCACGAAGCAGATGTCCTGACTGTCGGGCTTGGCCGCGACGCCAAGCCCCAGTTCACCGGCGATGCGGCGTACTTCGGGTTTTGGCATGCCGCCCAGCGGAAAGCGCAGGAAGGCCAGCTGGTCCTCTGTGGTGCCATAGAGGAAATACGACTGGTCGCGTGCCGGATCGAAGGCGCGGTGCAGTTCCGGCCCGGCCGGGCCGACGACGCGGCGGACGTAGTGCCCGGTGGCAAGGCAATCGGCGCCGAGTTCGCGCGCCATCGCAAACAGGTCGGTGAACTTTGGCCCCATGTTGCAGCGGATGCAGGGAATGGGCGTGCGGCCGGACAGGTAATCGTCGGCAAAGCGTTCGACCACGTCCTCGCGGAACGCGGACTCGTGGTCGAATACGTAGTGGGCAATACCGAGCCGGTCGGCCACGGCCCGTGCATCGCGGATGTCGTCACCCGCGCAGCACGCGCCCTTGCGCCCGGTGGCCGCGCCGTGATCGTAAAGCTGGAGCGTGACGCCGATGACCTCGGCCCCGCTTTGCGCGGCAATCCCGGCCACCACAGAGCTGTCCACGCCGCCCGACATGGCCACGACGATACGCCGCGCGGAAAGCGGCGCGGGCAGGTCGAAGAGCGAAGCCGGATCGGGAAGGGCGGAAATTCGGGACATGGCCCGCCCCATAATCGCTTTGCGCGCAAAGGGGCAGGGCAAATCCGGTTTCGCTATGATTCACAATACCTAACCTTTGGTGAAGGGGGGCTTTACTCTCCATTATGGGTCTTGGGCGTAGGACCCTGTTCATGGACATGGGGTTCAACGAATCTTGGCCGCTGCATGGCGATGCGGGCACTGGCGCCGAAGGTCTTCGACCGCTGGCGTGGTCCGATCTGTGTGCGCGCCTTTCCGCGGCGCAGGACCTGCGACGCGAAGAGGAGCGGCTGGCCACCCAGGCGCGCCTTGGCGGGCGTCAGGCGGGGGGGAGTTTCCATCTTTCCGCCGCGTTGTGGCTCAGACGGGATGAGTCGAATCACGGGGAGGAGGCTGAAGCGGACGTTAACCCAATGCCTTCAGCGAATGGCAAAGTCGCCGGCGCCACAACAGGGGTCATAGCCGAGCAGTCCTTAACCCCTTTTCCCGACGAAATCAGCCGACGAGAATTGCCATGATCGAGAACCAGAAAATCCGGCCGTCGCAGGTCATTGGTCCGCTGGGGGAACCCCTTACGCTGGACAACCTGCCCCCGCCGACAACGACCCGCTGGGTGGTGCGCCGCAAGGCCGAGGTGGTCGCTGCCGTCAATGGCGGGCTGCTGACCATCGACGAGGTGTGCGAACGCTATGGCCTGACCCTGGAAGAGTTCGCCTCGTGGCAGCGCGCGGTCGATCGTTCGGGCATGCAGGGCCTGCGCGTGACGCGCATCCAGCATTATCGAGATCTGTACGAGCGCCAGCTCAAGTACTGATTTGCGCCGCCGGGATCGTTGCCCGATGGTGCCATGCGGCCGCCCCGAAAGGGCGGCCGTTTTGCGTTTCAGAAGGCGGTTTGCGCCTTCGATTTGTTAGCGATACAAAAAATTACAGATGCAACCGGGCAACACTGCGCAAATTGGCGCAAGTCCTTTATCGAGCGAGAATTGCCACTCGTCGTTTCGCCCGTTATTTCACGTCGCTGAAAAGAGATGAGGGTGCTGTCGCGCCATTGGCGGCGACGCTCACATATCATTGAGTCCTGCCGGCGCAGGGGCCATTACGGCCAGATGCCGTGGCAGCCGGACCGGGGACGAAGGCGGCGTGAACGACATGAATTATGAGACCAGCATCAAGGCCGACGATGCCATCGCGCCCGAGGACGCCGGGGCAGACAGCCGCGCGTCGCGCAAGCCGTGGGTGATCGGCGCGGCGGTGGCGCTGCTGCTGGGCGGCGCGTGGTTCTTCATGCACCGGGAAACAGCGGGGCCGACCGCGGCCGAGCAATCCGCCGCGCAGACCCAGACGGTCTCGGTGATCGTGCCCGGCCGGACCACGGTGGAAGGCGAAATCACCGCCAGCGGCATTCTGGGCGCCCGGCGCGATCTGCCCGTGGGCATTGCCGGCGAAGGCGGGCGCGTGGTGAGCGTGCTGGTCGATGCCGGCCAATGGGTGCGCGCAGGCCAGGTCCTGGCGGTCGTCGACCGGTCGGTACAGACGCAGCAGGTGGCCAGCCAGTCAGCTAACGTGCAGGTGCAGCAGGCCAATGCCCGGCTGGCGCAGTCCAACCTCGATCGCGCGCTGAAGCTGGTGGCCAAGGGCTTCATCTCGAAGGCCGATGTCGACCGGCTGACCGCCACGCGCGATGCCGCCGTGGCGCAGGTGCACGTGGCACAGGCCACGCTGGGGCAGCTTCAGGCGAGCACCGCGCGGTTGAACGTGGTGGCGCCGGCATCGGGCCTCGTGCTGACGCGCGGGGTGGAACCGGGCCAGATCGTGGGCGCGGCAAGCGGCGTGCTGTTCCGCATCGCCAAGGACGGCGAACTGGAAATGCAGGCGCGGCTGGCCGAAAACGACCTCGCCCGGCTTGCCGTGGGCGTGGCGGCGAAGGTTACGCCCGTGGGCACGGGGCGCAGCTTCGACGGGCAGATCTGGCAGCTTTCACCGACGATCGACACCACCACGCGCGAAGGCATCGCGCGGATCGCGCTGGCCTATGATCCGGCGCTGCGGCCCGGTGGCTTTGCCAGCGCAATGATCCGCAGCGGCACCGTGACCGCGCCGGTGCTGCCCGAATCCGCGATTCTTTCGGACCAGAACGGCGCGTTCGTCTTTGTCGTGCAGGGCAACAACAAGGTGGAGCGGCGCCCCGTGCGGACGGGCGACGTGACACCGGGCGGCATCGTGGTGCTGCAGGGCCTTGCCGGGAATGAACGCATCGTGCTGCGCGCGGGCGGGTTCCTGAATCCCGGCGATCAGGTGCGGCCGGTCATGGCCGCGCCGGCCACGGCCCGCTGAGCGCGCGCATGAGCTTTCGCAACATCTCCGCCTGGTCGATCCGCAACCCGGTCGTCCCCATCGTGCTGTTCATCGGCCTGACGCTGGCCGGGCTCGTCTCGTTCGCGGGCATGAAGGTGCAGGACCAGCCGGACATCGAATTCCCGATGGTCATCGTCACCATCAACCAGCCCGGTGCCGCGCCAACCGAAATCGAGAACCAGATCACGCAGCGCGTGGAATCGGCGGTGCGCACCATCGCGGGGGTCGACACGCTCAGTTCGACCGCATCCGAAGGCTCCAGCCAGACGATGGTCCAGTTCAAGATCGGCACCGACATCAATGCGGCGGTGAACGAGGTCAAGAATCAGGTCGATCAGGTGCGGGGCAACCTGCCCGAAGGCATCCTTGAACCGCAGGTGGTAAAGGCCGAAACGTCGTCGGACCCGATCGCCTATTTCGCGGTCTCGGCCGACGACATGACGATGGAGCAACTCTCCTGGTTCGTTGACGATACCGTGGCCAAGCGGCTGCTGCAGATTCCCGGCATGGCGCAGGTGGAGCGCGCGGGCGGCGTGAACCGCGAGATCGCGGTGACGCTCGATCCGATGCGGATGAAGGCGCAAGGGGTCACCGCGACGCAGGTAAACGCCGCGCTGCGGCAGGTGAACCTGAACGCGGCAGGCGGCAAGGCGGAAGTCGCCGGATCGCGGCAGGCCGTGCGCGTGCTGGGCAACGCGCGCTCTGCCTTTGACCTTTCGCAGACGGAAATCGCGGTGGGCAGCCGCTTCATCAAGCTGACCGACGTGGCAGACGTGCGCGACAGCTACAGCGAGATCACCTCGATCGCCAAGTTCAACGGCAAGCCGGTGGTGACTTTCAGCATCGCCCGTGCGCGCGGCGAATCCGATGTGAGCGTGTTCGACGCGACGGAGAAGGAACTGGCCAGTTTGCAGGCCGATCAGGGCGGCAAGGTGAAGTTCACCCAGCTGTTCACCAGCGTCGGCTACACCAAGGAGCAGTACAAGACCTCGATGTCATCGATGGTCGAGGGCGCGGTGCTGGCCGTCATCGTGGTGTTCTTCTTCCTGCGTGACTGGCGTGCCACCATCGTGTCGGCCATCGCGATTCCCCTGTCGTCCATTCCCACCTTCTTTGTCCTGAGCCTGATGGGCTTCACGCTCAACACCATGTCGCTGCTGGCGCTGGGGCTGGTCGCGGGCGTGCTGGTGGACGATGCGATCGTCGAGATCGAGAACATCGTGCGCCACATGCGCATGGGCAAGAGCGCCTATCAGGCGTCGATCGATGCGGCCGACGAGATCGGGCTTGCGGTGGTCGCCACAACCTTCTCGATCGTCGCGGTGTTCTTCCCGGTTGCGCTCATGCCGGGCGTTTCGGGCCAGTTCTTCAAGAACTTCGGCCTGACCGTGGTGGTGGCCGTGCTGTTCTCGCTGCTGGTGGCGCGCATGATCACGCCAATGGTCGCAGCGTATTTCCTGAAGGCGCATGGCGAGGAGGAGCACGGCGGCGGTGCGATGATGGACCGCTACATGAAGGTGCTGCGCTGGTCGCTCGATACGTCGAAGGCCGCGGCCTATCGCATGGCGCATCCCCGGCGCTGGTTCCGCGCACGCTTTCGCGACCACCGGTTGTGGATGATGGGCATCGGCCTTGGCGCGCTGCTGCTGACCGGCCTGATGTTCGTGGTGATTCCCAGCCAGTTCTTCCCCGATACCGACAGCGATTTCAGTCGCATCAGTGTCGAGATGGTGCCCGGAACGACGATCCAGCAGACCGAGCGCAAGATCGACGAAGTGCTGGCGATGGTGAAGGACCAGCCCGAGGTCAACGTGGCGCTGGAGCGGGTCAGCGAAGGCAGTGGCCGCATCTTCATCGAATTCAGGCGCGACCGTGCCCGGTCGAGCGTGGAGTTCGAACGCCAGCTGACGCCGAAGTTGCAGCAGGTGGCCGATGCGCGCGTGACCTTCATGAGCCAGAACGGCGGACCCGGCGGCGGTTCGGGCCGCCCGATCAGCGTGATGCTGTCGGGTTCCGACCCCGACCTGTTGCAACGCACCGCGCAGACGCTGGTGGAGCAGATGGGCGGGCTGAAGAACGTCGTCGCGCCGCGCATCAGCGCGGACCTGCGCCGGCCGGAAATCGTCATTACCCCGCATCTGGACCTTGCCGCGTCGCTGGGCGTGACCACGCAGGCGCTCAGCCAGGTCATCCGGATCGCCACGCAGGGCGAAATCGACCAGAACAGCGCGAAGTTTTCGCTGTCCGACCGGCAGGTGCCGATCCGGGTGAAGCTGCCGCTGGAATCGCGGCGTGACCTTTCGACGATCGAGGACTTGCCCGTGCCCACCACCGCTGGCGGCACGGTGCCGCTGTCACGCGTGGCCACGATCGGCTTCGGTTCCGGCCCCACCTCGATCCAGCGCTATAACCAGAACCGCCGCATCTTCGTGGGCGCGGACCTGCCGCCTGGCGTGGCCAAGGGCACCGCGATGAACGAGATCAACGCGCTGCCGATCATGAAAGCCCTGCCGCAGGGCGTGTCCAATGCCGCCGCGGGCGAAGACAAGTGGCAGCAGGAGATGATGTCGAACTTCATGGTCGCGCTCGCGTCCGGCGTGTTCCTCGTCTTTGCCGTGCTGGTGCTGCTGTATCACCGCTTCATCTCGCCGCTGGTGAACATGGGTTCGCTGTTCCTCGCGCCACTGGGCGGGCTGCTGCTGCTCGGGCTGGTGGGGCAGCCGCTGACGCTGCCGGTCTTCATCGGCGTGCTGATGCTGTTCGGCATCGTCGCCAAGAACTCGATCCTTCTGATCGATTTCGCCATCGAGGAAATGGCCAGCGGCAGGAACAAGCTGGAGGCCATCATCGAGGCTGGCCACAAGCGCGCGCAGCCGATCGTGATGACCACGGTGGCGATGATCGCAGGCATGGTGCCGACGGCGATCTCGATTGGCGGCGATGCGGGCTGGCGCGCGCCGATGGGGATCGTGGTGATCGGCGGGCTGGCGCTGTCCACGCTGCTGACGTTGCTGATCGTGCCGGCTGGCTTCAGCCTGGCCGACGGGCTGGAAAAGCGGGTTGGCCCGTGGATTGGCAAGCGGGTGTTGTCCTATGATCCACACCTGCACAAGGATGGCGCTGGGAACCTGCGGGGCGGCGAGGCATTCCCGGCGGAGTGACCGCTTCCCTGCCCGACCCGGCCTCTTCCCGGCCAAGACGCACCCGGCGCGGCGCGGCGCTGTTTTCCCGCGATGGTGCCCGGCGGATGCGCTGGATCGCCACGGGGCTGCTGATCGTCATGGCCGTGCTGTTCGTGGTGGCGCGCCGGATGGAGCCGACCGGGACGGCGTGGGGTTATCTGCGTGCCTTTGCCGAAGCGGCGATGGTCGGCGGGCTGGCAGACTGGTTTGCGGTGACCGCGCTGTTCCGCCACCCTCTGGGCCTGCCCATCCCCCACACTGCGATTATCCCGGAGAACAAGGACCGTATCGCGGATACTATGGCGGCGTTCCTTCAGGCGAATTTCCTTACCCCTCAGGTGGTGGCACGGCGGATGCAGGGGCTGGATGCGGCCGGTGTGGCGGGGGCGTTCCTCGCCAATCCGCGCGGGGGTGAAAACCGCCTGCGCGAAGGCGCGACCAGCCTGCTGGCTGACGTGCTGGAATCGCTGGATCAGGAAAAGCTGGGCGGCATGGCCAAGGGCGCGTTGCGCGCGCAGATCGAGAAGCTCGATCTGGCGCCGCTGCTGGGCCAGTTGCTGGGCGCGATGATCGCCGATCGGCGGCACATGCCTCTGATCGAAAGCGTGATCCGCCGCGCGGCCCATGCGCTTGAGGCGAACGAGGACATGATCCGGGCGATGATCCATGACCGGGCCAATGGCATCCTGCGCTGGACCAAGCTGGACGAACGGCTGGCCAACGGCATTCTGGACGGGCTCTACAAGCTGATGGCCGAGACGGTGGTGATGGAGGACCACCCCCTTCGCCGCAAGATCGAGGACGGGTTGGCCGAGCTGGCCCACGATCTGTTGCACGATGCGGCGATGGGTGACCGGGTGGAACGGATGAAGCGCGAAATCCTTGCCAACCCTGCCTTTGCCGCGTGGCTCGATGCGCTATGGGAACGCGGGCGTGGCCGGCTGCTGGCGGCGGTGCGCAACCCGGAAGGTATGCTGGGCGGACAGATCGGGCTGTCACTGGGCGAACTGGGCCGCGCCTTGCAAGAGGACGCGCGGCTGAAAACGCAGGTCAACCGCTTTGCCCGGCGCACGCTGGTGGGGGTGTCCACCCGCTATGGCGGCCAGATCGTGCGGCTGGTGTCCGAAACGGTGCGCCGCTGGGATGCGCGCACGGTGACCGACCGTATCGAAGGCGCGGTGGGCCGCGACCTCCAGTTCATTCGCATCAACGGCACGCTGGTGGGCGGGCTGGTCGGCGTGGGCATCCACGCGCTGGATGTTCTGTTTTAAGCGCTGCCGAGCAGCCGGATCACGCGTGCCGTCAACTGGTCCACGGTGAACGGCTTGGTCAGCACATCCATCTCGGCCTCGATTGCGCCATCGGGCAGGACGGCGTTTTCGGCATAGCCGGTGACGAACAGCGTTTTCAGCCCCGGCCGAGCGCGTTGTGCGGCATCGGCCACCTGTCGCCCGTTAAGGCCGCCGGGAAGACCCACATCGCTGACCAGCAGGGCGATTTCGCCGCACGTCTCAAGCAGGCGGAGCGCGGAGGGGCCGTCCTCCGCCTCTACGCAGGTGAAGCCAAGGCCGGCAAGCGTATCGACCAGCAGCAGCCGGACGGATGGTTCGTCATCGACCACCAGCACGGTTCCGCGTGCGGGCGCGTCGTACGGAATGGCTTCCGCCAGCGGTGCGGGCAGCTGCGCCGGCGGTTCGGCATGGCGGGGCAGGTACAGCCGCACCCGCGTGCCCGCGCCACGTTCGGAGGCGATGCGCACGATGCCGTTGCTCTGCCGCGCAAAGCCATAGACCATCGACAGGCCAAGGCCGGTGCCTTGCCCCAGCGGCTTGGTGGTGAAGAACGGTTCAAACACGCGGTCCAGATCGGCCGGGTCGATGCCCACGCCGCTGTCAGCCACGCACACGGCGACGAAATCCCCTTCGTCCAGCCCGCGTTCGCGGGCGGCGGCACCTTCATAGCGCAGGTTGTTGGTGGCGATGCGCAGCGCGCCGCCGCCGGGCATCGCATCGCGCGCGTTGATGCACAGGTTGAGCAGCGCGTTTTCAAGCTGGTTGGCATCGACCAGCGTGGTCCACAGCCCGGGTTCAAGGTCCAGCGTCACCGTGATCGACGGGCCGACCGTGCGCCGCACCAGATCGGCGAATTCGGGCAGCAGCGCGTTGATGTCCACCGCGCGCGGCGACAGCGTCTGGCGGCGCGAGAAGGCCAGCAGCCGGTGGGTGAGTGCCGCTGCGCGCCGGGCCGCGCCAAGGCCGGCGGTCAGGTACTTGCCGATCTCGCCGCTGCGACCTTGTTCCATCCGCCGCCCGATCATCTCGAAGGCGCCGGAGATGCCCGCCAGCAGGTTGTTGAAATCGTGCGCGAGGCCGCCGGTGAGCTGGCCCACGGCCTCCATCTTTTGCGCCTGGCGCAGTGCGGCTTCCGCTTCCTCACGCTCGGCCAGCGCCTGCGCCACGCGGGCTTCGAGCGTTTCGTTGAGCTGGCGCAGCGCCTCCTCGGCCTCAACCTGCTCGGTCACGTCCTTGAACAGCACGGCAACGCGGCGATGCTCGAACGGCCCGATGCGGAACGAGGACACCTCCAGATGCCGGCCCGTTTTCACCAGTTGGTTGCGAAATCGGATCGGCTGTCCGGTGTGCAGCACGCGGCCATAGAACGCGACCCAGCCATCGGCCTCGTCGCCCACCATTTCGCGCAGCTTTTGCCCCACCACGTTGGGAATGCCGGTGTTGCGCTCGTAAGCTTCGTTGGCGAGGATGTGGATATAGTCGCTGAGCGGGCCATGCGGACCGTCGAAGAATTCGATGACGCAGTAGCCCTGATCCATCGCCTCGAACAGCACCCGGTAAAGGTCGGGATCGGGCGGGGAGCTGCCGGGCTGCATGGCCAGCGCCAGCGTGTTCACGCGCGGCCGTTGCGGGTTGAATGCGATGGAATACGGGTCATCGCGCGCAAAACGCAGATCGCCGCATTTCTTTCCCGAAAAATTGGTTGCCCTTTGGGGCAAGGCCATGATCGGGAACGGAAAAGGGCCGGAAGGTTTCCCCTCCGGCCCCGATCCGTTCAGCGTGTGCTGGCGTGGACTTAGAAGTCCATGCCGCCCATGCCGCCCATGCCACCGCCCATCGGCGGCATCGCGGGCTTGTCGTCCGGACGTTCGCTGATCGCGGCTTCGGTCGTGATCAGCAGGCCCGAAACCGACGCGGCATCCTGAAGCGCGGTGCGCACGACCTTGGTCGGGTCGATCACGCCGGCGGCCTTCAGGTTTTCATAAACGTCGGTCGACGCGTTGAAGCCCTGGTTCTCGTCGTTTTCACGCAGCAGGTTGCCGGCGACAACCGCACCGTCATGGCCGGCGTTCGCGGCGATCTGGCGCAGCGGGGTCTGGATCGCGCGGCGCACGATGTCGATGCCCTTGGTCTGGTCGTCGTTGGCGCCCTTCAGGCCGTCGAGAGCCTTGGTGGCGTAAAGCAGCGCGGTGCCGCCACCGGGGACGATGCCTTCTTCAACCGCGGCGCGGGTGGCGTGGAGCGCGTCGTCGACGCGATCCTTGCGTTCCTTCACCTCGACTTCGGTGGCGCCGCCGACCTTGATGACCGCAACGCCGCCGGCCAGCTTGGCCAGACGTTCCTGCAGCTTTTCACGGTCGTAGTCGCTGGTGGTGACTTCGATCTGCGCGCGGATCTGCTCGACACGGCCCTTGATGTCGTCGGCCGCACCGGCGCCGTCGACGATCGTGGTGTTGTCCTTGTCGATCGTGACCTTCTTGGCCTGACCGAGCATGGCGAGCGTGACGGTTTCCAGCTTGATGCCGAGGTCTTCGGAGATCATTTCGCCGGCAGTCAGCGTGGCGATGTCGCCCAGCATGGCCTTGCGACGGTCACCGAAGCCCGGCGCCTTGACGGCGGCGATCTTCAGGCCACCGCGCAGCTTGTTGACCACCAGGGTGGCCAGCGCTTCGCCTTCGATGTCTTCGGCGATGATCAGCAGCGGACGGCCCGACTGCACAACCGCTTCGAGGATCGGCAGCATCGCCTGCAGCGACGACAGCTTCTTCTCGTGGATCAGGATGTACGGGTTTTCGAGTTCGACCGTCATCTTTTCCGGGTTGGTGATGAAGTAGGGCGAAAGATAGCCGCGGTCGAACTGCATGCCTTCAACGACATCGAGTTCGAATTCGAGGCCCTTGGCCTCTTCCACGGTGATCACGCCTTCCTTGCCGACCTTTTCCATGGCCTGGGCGATCTTTTCGCCCACTTCCACGTCGCCGTTGGCCGAGATGATGCCAACCTGTGCGATTTCCGACGAACCGGTCACCGGGGTCGAACGCGCCTTGAGGTTCTCGACGACCTTGCCGACGGCGATATCGATGCCGCGCTTCAGGTCCATCGGGTTCATGCCGGCGGCAACCGCGGTCATGCCTTCACGCACGATCGCCTGCGCCAGAACCGTGGCGGTGGTGGTGCCGTCACCGGCTGCGTCGTTGGCCTTCGAGGCCACTTCGCGCAGCATCTGGGCGCCCATGTTTTCGAACTTGTCCTTGAGTTCGATTTCCTTGGCGACCGAAACACCGTCCTTGGTGATGCGGGGCGCGCCGAAGCTCTTGTCGATCACCACGTTGCGGCCCTTGGGGCCCAGCGTGACCTTCACCGCGTCGGCGAGGATGTCGACGCCGCGCAGAATGCGTTCGCGGGCGTCACGGCCGAACTTTACGTCCTTGGCAGCCATGTTGTCTTCCTTCGAATATTGGGATGGGATTTCAGGACAGCGGCGGTGATCAGCCGATCACGCCAAGGATGTCCGATTCCTTCATGATCAGCAGGTCTTCACCGCCGACCTTGACCTCGGTGCCCGACCACTTGCCGAACAGCACGCGGTCGCCAACCTTGACGTCCATCGGGGTGATCGTGCCGTTTTCGGCGCGGGCGCCGGTGCCGACGGCGACGATTTCGCCTTCAGCGGGCTTTTCCTTGGCGCTGTCGGGGATGATGATCCCGCCGGCGGTCTTTTCCTCGGCTTCGACGCGGCGCACCAGCACGCGGTCGTGCAGCGGACGGAAAGTCATGGGTTGCTCCCTCTTCCAATTTAATTGGCGTTTCGAAACTGCGCTTGGCACTCTCGGATGGAGAGTGCCAGCGGGCGGGATATGGGTGCATGCCAAGGGAGCGTCAAGCGGGGGTAGTGAAGATTCTTTTCCGCCAGATGAACAGCCCGCTGCGCCAGAATGCCTTCACGATCAGGCCGGAAGCAGGCCCAGCCGCTTGCGCGCGGACCAGCGCCACAGCACCAGCCCCGCCACAACCACCAGCCCGACCAGCAGGCCCAGCCACACGCCCAGCCCGCCGAGCGGGGTGAACAGGCCCAGCACCACGGCGGTGCCAAGGCCCGGGACCCAGTACCCGAACAGCGCAATAGCCATCGGCACCCGCGTGTCCTGCAAACCGCGCAGCACGCCTTGCCCCACCGCCTGCGCGCCGTCGAACAGCTGAAACGCGGCGGCCACGGCCATGTATTGCACCGCGAGCGCGATCAGGGGGGCGTTGGCAGGGGCGCGGGTATCGACATACAGCGCCAGGATCAGGTGCGGGGCCAGCAGCATGATCAGCGCGGTCGTGGTCATGAACCCGATGCCCAGCGTCAGCGCCACCCGGCCGGC
>JBDLVU010000025.1:0-30989 GCA_039804665.1 Pseudomonadota bacterium
AGGATCTTTCGGTCCTCGACGCCACGCGCATCCAGCCCGGCAACCTCGTCACCGTGCGCCAGCAGGTGCCGATGGGGCTGGGCCACGCCGTGTGGTGCGCGCGCGCGGTGGTGGGTGACGAACCCTTTGCCATCTTCCTGCCCGATGAAATGATGGTGGGCTCGCCCGGCTGCATGAAGCAGATGGTCGATGCCTACAACGAAGTGGGCGGCAACCTGATCTCGGTTCTGGAAGTGCCGGATGACGAGGTTTCCAGCTATGGCGTGATCGCGCCGGGCGCGAGGGTTTCAGACACGCTGACCGAGGTGATGGGGCTGGTCGAGAAGCCGAAGCGCGAAGATGCGCCTTCCAACCTGATCATTTCGGGGCGTTACATCCTCCAGCCCGAGGTTATGCGCACCTTGGAAAATCAGGAAAAGGGCGCGGGCGGCGAAATTCAGCTGACCGATGCGATGGCGCGGATGATCGGCCAGCAGCCGTTCCATGCGGTGACTTTTGCCGGCCGGCGCTTTGACTGCGGCAGCAAGACCGGCTTTGTCGAAGCCACGCTCGCGCTCGCGCTCGAACGGCCAGACATGGCTGACGACGTGCGCGCCATCATGCGCAAGCTTCTGGGCTTGTAACGGATGTACCATCTGGAATGTTTCCCCGGGGAAACATTCCAGATGGGTTAATTAGTGCTGTCCTTCAGGCGGCTTTCCAGCGCAGCGGCAGCCGCTTCAGCCCGCCCACAAAGGTGGAACTGGCGCGTGCCGGCTCTCCGGCCAGTTCGATGCTGTCCAACCGGTCCAGCAACACTTCGAACAGGATCCGCATTTCCAGCCGCGCCAGATGCAGCCCCAGGCACTGGTGCGCGCCCGCGCCAAAGGCAAGGTGGCGATTGGCCTCGCGCGAGGCGTCGAAGCGGCGCGGATCGGGGAACTGCGCGGGATCGTGGTTTGCGGCCACATAGTTGATCATCAGCCAGTCGCCGGCCGCGATCCGTTGACCGTTCAGATCGGTATCGGCGGATGCGGTGCGCATGAAATGCTGCACCGGCGTGGTCCAGCGGATGGCTTCTTCCACGATTCCCGCCAACAGGCTGCGGTCCGCCTTCACGCGCGCGAATTGCGCCGGATCGCGCGCCAGTGCCAGCATCGCCCCGGCGGTGGAGGCGGACGTGGTATCGTGCCCCGCGCTGGCGGCGATGATGTAGTATCCGGCGGTGTCGCGGTCTTCCAGCGGATGGCCATCGATGGTGCCGTTGGCGATCACGCTGGCAAGGTCGCCCACCGGGTTGCGTCGGCGCTCTGCCGCCAGCGCGGCAAAATAGCTCTCGAAATCCTTGACCGCGCCCGCCACGATCCGGGTGATTTCCTCAGGCGGCAGGTTCCTGATGCCCGACTGGTTCAGGTCTTCGTCCTGCCCGCCGAACATTTGCTGGGTCAGCACCAGCATGCGCGGTTCGTCTTCTTCGGGTACGCCCAGGATCTGCATCACGACATGCAGCGGGTAAGGGCAAGATACCAGTTTGGTAAAATCGCCCTCGCCGCCCGCGGCCAGAAGGCGTTCGACCGAGGCGTTGGCGATCGTGCGGATCTGCGCTTCCAGGTTCCGCAGATTCTTGGGCATGAACCAGTCCTGCGTCAGCCGGCGCAGCTTGGGATGCTTGGGCGCATCGATTTGCACCAGCGATTCCACCAGATGCGGGCTGCCGCCGGTAATCGCGCGCGCCAGCATGTCGCCGGTGCGCAACGTGAATATCGAGCTTCTTGGATGGTTGAGGAAGGTCTGGTTGTCCTTGCTCACCTTCATCGCGCCATCGAAGCTGGAGACAAGCCAAAACGGTTCGTGGATGTCGGTGGGCGAAACAACCCGGGCGACCGAACGGCCGTTGTCGCGCAGCCAGTCGAAATGGTCGAGCAGCGGGTCCCACGCGGCATAGGCGGTTGGGTCTACAACCGCGAGGGCGATGTCCTCGGGTACGTGAAGCGCGGTGGTGCTGGCCATCGGGGGGCTCCTCAATGTGAAACGGGTTCGCCTTGTGCGCGGTATTCCTCACGCAGCAGGCGTTTGAACAGCTTGCCCGTCGGTTCGCGGGGCAGCTCTGCGCGAAAGTCGATCTGGCGCGGGATCTTCAGGCGCGAAAGGCGCGGGGCAAGCCAGCCGAGCAGTTCTTCGGACAGGGCTGGTCCCGCCTCGGCCATGTCGGCCGGTTGCACGACGGCGACCACCTGCTCGCCCATTTCCGCATCCGGCGCGCCGATCACCGCCACGTCGGCCACCTTGGGGTGGGTCACCAGCAGGTTCTCGATCTCCTGCGGATAGATGTTCACCCCGCCCGATATGATCATGAAGCTCTTGCGATCGGTCAGGAACAGATAACCTTCGTCGTCCTCCCAGCCGATATCGCCCAGGCTGGTCCAGCCGTGCTTGTTTGTGGCATCGGCGGTCTTGGCCGGATCGTTGTGATAGGCGAACGCGCTGCCGCCTTCGAAGAACACCTGCCCCTCGGTTCCGCGCGGCAATTCATCGCCCGCTTCATTGCAGATGCGGATCGTGCCGAGCAGCGCGCGGCCGACCGACCCCGGGCGTTGCAGCCATTCCTGCGACGAGATGAAGGTAAATCCGTTGCCCTCGGTCCCGGCGTAGTATTCGCGCAGGATCGGCCCCCACCAGTCGATCATCGCCTGCTTTACCGGGATGGGGCAGGGTGCGGCGGCGTGGATCGCGCATTTCAGCGAGGACAGGTCGTGCCGGCGGCGCGCTTCTTCGGGCAGTTTCAGCATCCGCACGAAATGCGTGGGCACCCACTGGCTGTCGGTCACGCGGTGGCGTTCGATCAGGGCCAGCGCGTGTTCCGGATCGAACTTTTCCATCACCACCACCGTGCCGCCCAGCCGCTGCACGGTCATCGACCAGCGAAGCGGCGCGGCGTGATAGAGCGGGGCGGGGGACAGATAGATTGAATCGGCGTTGAAGCCGAACGCGCCCACCGCCAGTTGCAACAGCGAATTGGTCGCCCCGATCGCGGGCTCCTCGGGCAATGGCACGCGCACGCCTTTGGGCTTGCCCGTGGTGCCGGAGGAATAGAGCATGTCGGACCCCGCGCGCTCATCGGCCACGGGTGCGGCGGGCATGGCAGCCAGTGCGGCTTCAAGGTCCTGCGCGCCGCCCTGGCCCAGCCGCAACTGCGGCACTTCGGGCGCAAGGCCCGCCACTTCGTCCAGCAGCCCTGCCAGCGCCTGCGTGCTCACCAGCAGCCGCGCGCCGCTGTCATGCGCGATATAGGCCACTTCCGGCGGCGCCAGCCGGCACGAGACCACCACATAGACCAGCCCGGCGCGCTGCGCGCCCCAGCACAGCGAAAACAGTGCGGGGTCGTTGTCAAAGCACAGCGCGATGGTGTCGCCCGCCGCCAGTCCCCGGTTGCGCAGCAATTGCGCGAAGCGATTGCTGGCCTCTTCCAGCTCGGCATAGGTGACCACGCGGCCCGACCCACCCATGATCACGGCCGGGCGATCGGGGCGCGTGCGCGCGTGGAAGCTGGGATGGTGAACGTGCGCCGTCATCCAGGGGTATCCTCTCTGGTGCGGCCTTGATTGCCGCTTGTCGGCGATATTAACTGATCGATTAAATGCTGCAACCGGATTCGGTGCGAACCGTCGCCACAACAGAAAAAGGCGCCGCTGCGGGGTGCAGCGACGCCTTTTTGGTGTGCCTTGCGGCGCCGGTCAGCGCAGGCGGATCGGCACGTAGATGGCGGGCTGGCCGCGGCGCTGCACGCGCAGCAGCACGGCTTCGCGGTTCTCGGCCTTGGCCTGCTTGACCACGGCTTCGAGATCGGCGGCGGTGACCAGCGGCTTGTAGTTGGCCGACAGCACGATGTCGCCGCGCTGCAGGCCCTTGGCACCGGCATCGCCCGAATCGTCCACGGCCGTGATGACCACGCCCTTGGTATCCTCACCCACCCCAAGCTGGCGGGCGATGGTGGGGGTAAGCGGGATCACGGCCACGCCCAGCGCCTGCTGCACGGCGGGGCCGGCGGTCTGCTTCTGTGGGTTGCCGGGGGCATTGCCGAACGACTGGTCGTCGTCGCCGTTTTCGGGATCGAAGCTCTGCTTGGCCAGCTCGTCCTCGCTCGGGCGCTTGCCCACCACGGCCTGCACGGTCAGGCGCTGGCCGTTTCGGATCAGGTCGATGGGGATGCGCTTGCCCGGCGGGGTGTTGGCGACGATGAACGACAGCGTTTGTTCGGGCGTCACGTCCTTGCCATCCACCGAAACGACCACGTCGCCCGGTTGCAGGCCCGCCTTGGCCGCGCCCTGGCCCGGCTCGACCGACTGGATGAATTCGCCCCGGCGCTTGGCAAGGCCAAGCGAAGCGGCGAGATCGTCGGACAGCTGTTGGATGCGCACGCCCAGATAGCCGCGATCGATGGTCTGGCCGTTCTTCAGCTTTTCCACGATCGGCGCGGCGATTTCGGCCGGAATGGCAAATCCGATGCCCACGCTGCCGCCGGTGGGCGAGAAGATGGCGTTGTTGATGCCGATGACGTTGCCGTTCATGTCGAACATCGGACCACCCGAGTTGCCCCGGTTGATCGAGGCGTCGGTCTGGAGATAGCGGTCATAGGCCGAGCCGCTGCCGGTGTTGCGATAGACGGCCGAGATGATGCCGCTGGTAACCGTGCCGCCAAGACCGAACGGGTTGCCGATGGCGATGACCCAGTCGCCCACGCGGGCATGGCGCGAATCGCCGAACTTCACGAACGGGAAGGGCTTGGTTCCGGTGATCTTGAGCACCGCGAGGTCCGAGGCGGCATCGCGGCCGACCAGCTTGGCCGGATAGTCGGTGCCGTCGGTCATCGTCACGGTGATCGATTCGACTTCACCCTGCCCGTCGGCGGTGATCACGTGGTTGTTGGTGACCACATAGCCATCGGCCGAGATGACGAAGCCCGAACCCAGCGACTGCGCCTCACGCGTTTGCGCGCCGCCGCCGTTGCCATTGCCGCCCTGCCCGCCGCCGAACAGATCGCCGAACGGAGTGCCGGCGAACGGATTCTGGTTCTGCACCTTCACGCGCTGGCGGGTGGAGATGTTGACCACCGCCGGCTGCAACTGCTGGGTCAGGTCGGCAAAGCTGGCAGGCGCCCCGGCGCGGGGAACGACGCCCTGCATCTGGCTGCTGTCGTTCTGCGCAACCTGCGCGCCGGCGGGAAAGCCGGTTGCCAGCGTAAGCGCGCTGCCGGCGAGGAGCAGCGCCGTAGTCACTCCATAAGCGTATCGCACGTGGCCTAGTCCTCTTTTCAAACCTGTACGCGGGGGTGAAAGCCCGCCGCCGATCCCGATGCCGGATTCACGCTTCGTCGCATGAACGGAATTTGAATGGCAGCGGTTTCGTCACTTCCCGCGAAACTGGCGCAGGTATTCGTTGTCGGGGGACAGCACCATCGAAGTGCTGGAACCCTTTTGGGCGAAGGTGGTGTCGTAGCTCTGCATCGCGCGGTAGAAATCGTAGAACTGCGGGTCCTTGTTGAAGCTTTCGGCATAGGTCTTGGCGGCCTGTGCCTCGGCTTCGGCGCGGATGATCTGCGCGTTCTTTTGCCCTTGCGCTCGGATGGTCGCGGCTTCCTGCTGGCGCGCGCTGGCCATACGGGTGAACGCGCTTTCCAAAGGGGCGCCATCGGGCAGGTCGGCCCGCTTGATGCGCACGTCGATCACCTGCGCGCCGTATTCCCGGGCTTCGAGATCGAGGCCCTTGCGGATGTTTTCCATCGCCTGCCCGCGCTCTGCGGTGAGCAGCGAGCCGAACGTGCGCTTGCCCAGTTCCTGGCGCAGCACCGAATTGAGGATCGGCTGAAGCTGTTCGGCCACGCGATCAACGGTGCCGGCGGTCTGGTACATCTTTACCGGATCGATCACGCGAAAGCGGGCATAGGCGTCCACTTCCAGCCGCTGCTGGTCGGCGCTGGTCACCTGCTGTCGCTCCATGCTGACATCGAGCACGCGCTTGTCGACGGTGATGACCTGTTCAAGGAACGGGATGCGCCAGGTGAGGCCCGCGCCGGTCTGGCCGAAATCGGCGTTGGGGCGGAAGCGGTTGACCACGCGGACGGGTTCGCCCAGCCGGACGATCACGGCCTGTTCGGTTTCGTTCACCTGCTTGAGGCACGAGAGCAGCGCGATGAGCACGACCGCGGCCGCGATCAGGGCAACCTTCTGTTCGTGCCAGAGGCGTTCGAGCGCTTCCATCACTTGGCACCCCCTTCGGTGGAGGGCGGCGGCGTCTGCCGGATCGCGGGCAGCGGCAGGTAGGGTACCGTGCCGGGGGTTTCCACGATCACCTTGTCGGTCTGGCTGAGCACGCGTTCCATCGTTTCATAATACATGCGGCGGCGGGTGACCTCGGGGGCCAGCTTGTACTGCGCGTAGACCTTGTCAAAGGCGGCGGCCTCACCCTGCGCGCGCGCAGTGAGCTGCTGCGCCCAGCCGTTGGCGCTGTTGACGGCGCTTTGCGCGTCCTGCTGCGCGGCGAGCACTTCCTTGAAGGCATCGACCACCTTGGTCGGCGGATCGGTCTTCTTGATGTCCACGCCCTGGATCGTCACGCCGGCGCGATAGGCATCGAGCACGCGCTGCATCCGGTCGCGCACGCTGGTTTCGATCGCGGCGCGGCCCGATCCGATCACGTCGGACAGTGTCACTTCGGCGATCGACTGGCGCATGGCCGCCTCTGCCACTTCGCGCACGGTCTGGTCGGGATCGGCCAGCTGGTAGCTGTAAAGCTTCAGGTCCTTGATGTTCCATCGGACGATGTAGCTGAGATCGACAAGGTTCTGGTCGCTGGTCAGCATCAGCTTTTCGGAATCACCCTCGGGGATCGATTCCCGGCGGATCTGCGTGACGTTTTCGGTGCTGACCGATTGGAACGGCCAGGGCAGGGTAAAGGTCATGCCCGGCTTCAAGGTGCGCGAATAGG
This sequence comes from Pseudomonadota bacterium, assembly GCA_039804665.1. Lineage (GTDB taxonomy): Bacteria > Pseudomonadota > Alphaproteobacteria > Sphingomonadales > Sphingomonadaceae > Novosphingobium. The sequence goes on from JBDLVU010000025.1 coordinate 6,964, forward strand.
AGCCGAAGGTGGTGACCACGCCTTCTTCCTGCGGCGCGATGCGGTGGACCATCGATGTGCCCAGCCACAGCAGCAGCACCGCGCCGACGATCAGCGGCGTCCACGATTTGCCATCGGGGCGCTGGGGCAGGCGAAACGACGGGTTGGGTCCGCCCTTGCCGCCATTGTTGCCGCCACCGCCATTGCCGCCGCCGCCGCGCTTGCGAAAGATGTCCTCGATGCTGGGCCGCCGGTCGCCGCTGCCGCCGGATGAAGGCGGCAGCCACGGATTGCGCGGGCCTTTGGGTTCGTTTCCGGAAGGGGGCGCAGGCGGCGGAGGCGCGGAATCGCCGTCCGGCGCGCCGGGTTCGCTGCCCGATGCCTTGCCTTCCTCGCCCGTACCGCCCCAGGGACTTTTCCCGCCGGCCATGGAAAGGCCATCGTGCGCCGCGCGCTCGCCAAAACTGCTCATGCCAACGGTTATAGGTACACCCGCTTGCGAAAAACAGTGTCTGTTGCCCAAATTTCCTTGCTAGGGCATCGCCACGGTGAACAACGGGAACATGACGTGGCATTGGATGATAATGGCCTGACCGACGCGCTGAACGCGGTGGCCGCCGGGCGGGTGCAATCGGCCCGGGTGAAAGACGGCGTGGCCAGCGTGGTGCTGGAGGTTGGCGGGCTGGAACGGCTGGACCGCGACAAGCTGGAAATGGCGGTGCGCGATGCGGCGCGAAAGGCTGGCGCCAGCGAAGTGCGCGTGGCCATGACCGCCGAAAAGAAGGCGCGCCGGATCATCGCGGTGGGATCGGGCAAGGGCGGCGTGGGCAAGTCCACGCTCTCGGCCAATCTGGCGGTGGCGATGGCGCGGCTGGGGCGCAAGGTGGGCCTTGTCGATGCCGATATCTATGGCCCGTCGCAGGCGCGCCTGCTCTCCACCGAAGGGCGCCGGCCAGAGGCATCGGACAGCAAGATGTATCCGGTGCAAAGCCCGTTCGGCGTGCCGCTGCTGTCGATGGGCCATCTGGTGCAGCCGGGGCAGGCGATCGCCTGGCGCGGGCCGATGGTGGGCAATGCGCTCGGCCAGTTGCTCGATGCCCATTGGGGCGATGCCGAAGTGCTGATCGTGGACCTTCCCCCCGGCACCGGCGACGTGCAGCTGACCATGCTGCAAAAGCACAAGCCGGCGGGCGCGGTGATCGTGTCTACGCCGCAGGATCTGGCGCTGATGGACGCCACCCGCGCGGTGAGCCTGTTCGAACAGGGTCAGGTGCCGATCATCGGCATGGTCGAGAACATGGCCGGCTATATCTGCCCGCATTGCGGCGAGGAGAGCGATCCCTTCGGGCAGGGCGGGGCGGAAGCGGCGGCGATGACGATGAAGATGCCGTTCCTCGGCCGTGTGCCGCTGGACATCATGATCCGGCGCGAAAGCGATGCCGGCCACCCGCCGGCGGCCGGCGACGGGCCGCAGGCCGAGGCCTATCTCGGCATCGCGCGCGCCGTTCTGGCGTGGCTGGACGCGAACTGAGCCGATGCGGCTGACGCGGCGGGGCCTGCTGATCGGCGCCGGCGCGGCCGGGGGGCTGCTGCTGGCGTTCAGCCTTGTCCCCCGGCGCTATGCCAGCCCGCTGAAGGCAGGCGAGGGCGAGCGCGTGTTCGACAGCTTTCTGCGGCTGGCAAAGGACGGCACGGTGAACGTTGCCGTGCCGTTTTGCGAGATGGGGCAGGGCATCACCACGCTGGCCGCGCAGATCGTGGCGGTGGAACTGGGCGCGGACTGGAAGCGCGTGGGGGTTGAGCCTGCGCCGGTCAGCCCGGTCTATGGCGATGCGGTGCTGGCGGCGCACTGGGCGCCGTTGTGGATGCCGCTGGGCGCGGGTCTGGCGGCTTCACCCGATGATTACCTCGCCCGCCTTCATGCCGAGCGCGAACCGCTGATGATCACCGCCGAAGGCACCGCGCTGGCGGCGTTCGAGGCGCCTTTGCGCGCGGCGGCGGCGGGCGCGCGGGCCTGCCTTGCGCAAGCGGCGGCGGCAAAGTGGGGCGTGGGCTGGGAAACGCTGGTGGTAAAGGACCACGCTGTGACCGACGGCAAGCGGCGGCTGGGCTTTGCCGAGCTGCTGCCCGATGCGGCGGCCTTTGATCCGCCCGACGTGCCGGTGCTGCGCGCCGAAGCCCCGGCGGAAAAGCCATCTTCATTCCCCGAAGGCGCGCGGCCTCGGTTCCCCCGGCTGGACCTGCCGGCCAAGGTTGACGGCAGCTTCGTGTTCGCGGGCGACGTGCGCCTGCCGGGTATGGTCCATGCCGCCATCGCCCACGGGCCGCAGGGCGATGCCGTGCTGGCCAGCTATGACAAGCAGGCTGCCGTGGAAGTGAAGGGGCTGGTGGGCGTGGTGAAAGCCAAACGCTGGCTCGCCGCCGTCGCTTCCACCTGGCACGCGGCGGACAAGGCGCTGGCGGCGATGGACCCGCGCTTCAAGGCGGCCGGGCGCGTGGTGGATTCGGGTGCGGTCGAAACCGCGATGGACGCCGCGCTGCGCAAGGGCGCGGCGACGCAGGTGGCCGCCGATGGCGATCCGGCGGAACTGCTCAAGAAGCCGAGCCTGACCGCGCGTTATGATGTGGAGCCGGCGCTGCACGCGCCGCTGGAAACGGCCACGGCCACCGCGCGGCTGGAAGGCGGGCGGCTTGAACTGTGGATCGCCACGCAGGCGCCTGAACAGGCGGCGCGCGCGGCGGCGCGGGGGGCGGGCGTGTCTCGCCGCAACGTGGTGGTCTATCCGATGCACGCGGGCGGCAGCTTCGACGCGCGGCTGGATACGCGCATCGCGGCCGAAGTCGCGGCGATCTGCAAGGCGGTGAACCGGCCGGTGCACCTGACATGGTCGCGCTGGCAGGAGATGCTGGCGGCGTTCCCGCGTACGCCGGTTTCGGCGCTGCTGTCTGCGGCGATGAGCCCGGACAAGAAACAACTGCTCGGTTGGCGCACGCGCATGGCGATGCCGGCGACGGCCATCGAATCGGCCGCGCGCCTGCTGGGCGAGGACAGCGTTCCCGCCGCGCTGAAGGCCGCGCGGGGCAAGGTCGATCCGCTGGCCTGCGAAGGCGCTCTGCCGCTTTATGCCATCCCCGAACGCGCGGTGGAGCATGTACCGGTCAACCTGTCGCTGCCCACGGCGCGCTATCGTGGCAACGCCCATGCCGTCGCCGCCTTTCTGACCGAAAGTTTCATCGACGAATGCGCGCACTTCGCGCGGGCGGAGCCGCTGGGCTTCCGCGTGGGGATGCTGTCCGGCCAGCCGCGGCTGGTCGCCTGCCTGCAAGGCGTGGCGCACATGGCGATGTGGGGCGGCGGGGCGGATGCTTCCGGGCAGGGGATCGCCTGCCACCGCATGGACATGGGCGGGCGCAGCGGCTTCATCGCCGTGGTCGCCACCGCGCGGCAGGAAGAGGGTGCGATCCGGGTGGACCGGCTTTCCGCCTATGCCGACATCGGCCGCATCGTGAACGTGGACGTTGCGCGCCAGCAGATCGAGGGCGGGCTGGTGTTCGGCCTGGCACAGGCGATCGGCGGATCGGTCGCCTATGCGCGCGGCCTGCCGCAGACGGTGCGCCTCGGCGGGCTGGGGCTGCCCTTGCTGGCCGATTGCCCCAAGGTCGATGTTGCGTTTGCCGATTCCAGCGCCGATCCGTTCGATCCCGGCGAACTGGGGGTGGTGGCGGTTGCGCCGGCCATCGCCAACGCCCTGTTTTCGGCGACCGGTCTGCGTTTCCGCCGGCTGCCGCTGCTTTCCGAAGGTTTATGATGACTCGCCCCGCTGATCACCCCCCCGTTGCAACCGGCAAGATCGGGGTGCTGCTGGTCAACCTCGGCACCCCCGATGCCCCCGATGCGGGCGCGGTGCGGCGCTATCTGGCCGAGTTCCTGTCGGACCGCCGCGTGGTGGAAATCCCGCGCGCCCTGTGGATGCCGATCCTGCACGGGATCATCCTGCGCACGCGCCCGGCGAAATCGGCCCACGCCTATCAGCAAGTGTGGACCGACGAAGGATCGCCGCTCGCCGCGATCACGGCGGCGCAGGCGCGCGCGCTTCAGGCGCGGCTGGGCGATGCGGCGGTGGTGCGCCACGCCATGCGATACCAAAAGCCCGCGATGGCGGTGGAACTGGACGCGTTGCTGGCGCTGGGGTGTGAACGCATCCTCGTCGCGCCGCTCTATCCGCAGTATTCGGGGGCGACGACCGCCAGTTCGCTCGACGCCGTGGCCGACTGGATCAAGACGCGCCGCCGCCTGCCCGCGCTGCGCACGCTGCCGCCCTATCACGACGATCCGGCGGCCATCGGTGCGCTGCATGCCAACCTTTCGCGCCAGATCGCCGGGCTGGATTTCGCGCCCGACCTGCTGCTGCTGAGCTATCACGGGATGCCGGAACGCACGCTGCATCTGGGCGATCCCTATCATTGCCATTGCCTGAAGACCTCGCGCCTGCTGGGCGCGGCCTTTGCGCAAAGCCATCCCGGGCTGGCCGTGGCGACCAGCTTCCAGTCGCGCTTCGGCAAGGCCAAGTGGCTGGAGCCGGCAACCGATGCGGTGCTGGTGGAGCGGGCAAAGGCGGGCACGCGGCGGATCGCCATCGCGGCGCCGGGCTTCTCCGCCGATTGCCTCGAGACGCTGGAGGAACTGGCGATCCGGGGGCGCGAGGACTTCATCGCGGCGGGTGGCACGCATTTCGCCGCGCTGTCCTGCCTCAACGATTCGGCCGAAGGCATCGACCTTCTGGAGACGATGGTCCGGCGCGAGCTGTCCGGCTGGATTTGACATTACTGACAGAGGTGTCATTAATTGCCCGGTTAAGAACAGGCCGGGAGAGGCACCGTGGCGAGTGTGGCAGCGGACCCGAGGGTCCAGACCGACGCGGGCAATCCGCACTGGACCCGCTATCCGGGCGGTAGCGCGCTGAGCGCCATCCCTGGCGAGGATGGCTGGCCTGTCGTGGGCACCACGCTGATGCAGCTGGCTGATCCCATGGGATTCGAACAGCGGATGATCGCCCGGCACGGCAAGGTGTTCCGCACGCACAGCTTTGGACGGCGGCAAGTGGCGTTGATCGGGCCTGACGCCAACGAACTGGTCCTGTTCGACCGCGACAAGCTGTTTTCCAGCGAACAGGGCTGGGGCCCGGTGCTGAACCTGTTGTTTCCGCGCGGGCTGATGCTGATGGATTTCGACGCCCACCGAGCGGATCGCCGTGCGCTGTCCATCGCGTTCAAGCCCGAGCCGATGCGCGCTTATTGTGGGCAGCTGGACGCGGCCATCGCGCAAGGGATCGAAGGCTGGGCGGGTGATGCTGGCGAAGCGCCGATCCGATTCTATGACGCGATCAAGGCGCTGACGCTGCAAACCGCCGCGACCAGCTTCCTCGGCCTGCCGTTCGGACCGGAAGCGGACCGGCTGAACCGCGCCTTTGTCGATATGGTGCAGGCCTCGATCGCGCCGGTGCGGCGGCCTCTGCCTTTCACCCGGATGGGGCGCGGGGTGGCCGGAAGGCGGTTGATGGTCGATTACTTCACCCCGCTGGTGCGCGAACGGCGTGAACGGCCGGGGCAGGACATGTTCAGCCAGTTCGCACTGGCCACGCGCGACGACGGGCAGCCGCTGGCCGAGGACGTGGTGGTGGACCACATGATCTTCCTGATGATGGCTGCGCACGATACCATCACCAGTTCGTTCACCACGCTCGCGTGGCATCTGGCGAAGGACCCGGCATGGCAGGACAGGCTGCGCGCGGAAGTGCTGGCTGTCACGGGTGGGCGAGGGCTGGCCTACGACGATCTGGGCAAGCTGGAACTGGCGGACATGGCCTTCAAGGAAGCGCTGCGAATCATGCCGCCGGTGCCGGTGATCCCGCGCCGCGCGCTGCGCGATTTTCACTTTGGCGGGCATCGCATCCCGGCGGGCACCACCGTCAGCGCCAGCCCCGGCGCGGTCCATGCCGATCCGGCCTTGTGGCCCGATCCCGCCCGATTCGATCCGCTGCGCTTCACGGCGGAAAAGGTCGCGGCCCGGCACAAATATGCCTGGGTGCCGTTTGGCGGCGGGGCGCACATGTGCCTGGGGCTGCACTTTGCCGCGATGCAGACCAAGGTGCTGCTGGCGCGCATTCTTACCCGGTATGAATTGGTCGCCGCCCCCGGATATGCGCCGCGCTGGCAGGCCTGGCCGATCCCCAAGCCACGCGATGGGTTGCGACTGGCGCTGCGGCGGATATGAGGAGGGCAGGCGCGCCGACGCGGGGCAATGCCGAATCTGTTGACGATTCGGCACCCGGCGGTTAAGGGCCGCGCTTTCCGGCGGGTTTGCCCGCCTCAGAGCAAACCACGCGCGGTCGCCTCGGGCGGCCTCGCCAGAGGACAGAAACAGGACAAACATGGCCAACACGCCGCAAGCCCGCAAGCGCATCCGCCGCAACGAACGTCGCGCCGAAATCAACGGCAACCGCCTCTCGCGCATCCGCACCTTCGTGAAGAAGGTCGAAGCGGCGCTGGCCGGTGGCGACAAGACCGAAGCGGCCGAAGCCCTGAAGGCGGCGCAGCCGGAACTGGCGCGTGGCGTGGCGCGTGGTGTGCTCCACAAGAACACCGTCGCCCGCAAGATGAGCCGCCTGACCAAGCGCGTCGCGGCTCTCTGATTCGCGTGTGACAAAGCCTTCACACGAAGGCTTTTAAGTACAAATATGGAACGTGGCCGGTGTGCGTAACACCGGCCACTTTTCGTTTCTGCGGCCCGTGTCACATGATGACAATGTGCAGTCGCAGCAAGTCACGGATTCTCCACGATTCGCGGGCGCCCTGAAATAAATTCAATAATTTCAGTGTGTTGATGGAGTTCTGCGGGCTTTGGGGAGTCAAGGGCGTTTATTTCAGTTTTTTTGCGACCGCGCGCTTGCGAATCTACACCCCCTGCCAATAGACAGTGCTTCCCGGTTCGAGGCTTCCCCTGTCCCAGACAGGATCGTTGCCGGAGCGAGGGTCACAGACATCGGCTGAACAAAAGCCGGTTACGCAAATCTGCGTGCCGGCACGGGACGAATCATGTCCGCGACGGGGGCACCGGCGTGGCACGGGGTATGGCGGGGCAAGCGCACGTGAAATTGGACGAATTCGGCAGTGGATCGGGTGTGCGCGGAACCGGCGTGGACCATGCGCCCGCACAGGCCCGTACGGGGCACGCAACCAGGAAGGGACGCGACGGAGTGATGAACGAGGACCAGGACGCGCTGGATCTGGCAGCAGACTGGGCCGACATCAGCCAGGGCCTGAAGAAGGATCTCGGCCCGCAGCTGCACAGCCAGTGGATCAAGCCGATCCAGCTTGGCAGCTTCTGCAAGGAAACCGGTACGCTGGACCTGTTCCTGCCCACCGAATTTTCGGCCAACTGGGTCGCGGATCGCTTTGCCGATCGCCTTTCGCTGGCGTGGAAGATCGCGCGTTCGGAAGTGCGCCAGGTGCGCATCACCGTGCACCCGCGCCGTCGCGCTATGCCTGAACTGCGCGTGGGCGATGCCGGAATGGCCCCGGCCCCGCGCATGGCCGCGCCCGTGGTGGCCGATGGGCTTGTCACCGGGCTCGATCCCTCTCTCACCTTTGCCGAATTCGTGTCGGGCTCGGCCAACGTGCTGGCGGTGAATGCCGCGCAGCGTATGGCCGCGCTGGAAACGCCGCAGTTCTCGCCGCTCTATCTCAAGGGCTCGACCGGGCAGGGCAAGACCCACCTGCTGCACGCCATCGGTCACGCCTATGCGGCAAACAAGCCGGGCGCGCGCATCTTCTATTGCTCGGCCGAACGCTTCATGATCGAATTCGTGCAGGCCATGCGCTCGAACGAGATGATCGAGTTCAAGGCGCGCCTGCGCGGGTTCGACCTGCTGCTGGTGGACGACATCCAGTTCATCATTGGCAAGTCCAGCACGCAGGAGGAATTCCTCCACACGATCGACGCGCTGCTGTCTGCCGGCAAGCGACTGGTCGTCGCCGCCGACCGCGCGCCACAGGCGCTCGACGGGGTGGAGCAGCGCCTGCTCTCGCGCCTGTCGATGGGCCTTGTGGCGGACATCCAGCCCGCGGATATCGAGCTGCGCCGCAAGATCCTCGAACACCGGCTTGCCCGCTTCACCTCCAGCCAGGTGCCGCAGGATGTGATCGAGTTCCTTGCCCGCACGATCAACCGCAACGTGCGCGAACTGGTGGGCGGGCTGAACAAGCTGATCGCCTTTGCCCAGCTGACCGGCCAACCGGTGTCGCTGAGCCTTGCCGAGGAACAGCTGACCGATATCCTTTCGGCCAACCGTCGCCGCATCACCATCGACGAGATCCAGCGCACGGTTTGCCAGTTCTATCGCGTCGACCGTACCGAAATGGCCAGCAAGCGCCGCGCCCGCGCGGTGGTGCGCCCGCGCCAGGTGGCGATGTACCTTGCCAAGGTGCTCACGCCGCGCTCGTACCCTGAAATCGGCCGCAAGTTTGGTGGCCGCGATCATTCCACCGTGATCCACGCGGTGCGCCTGATCGAGGAACTGCGCACGCGCGATGCCGATATGGACGGCGATGTGCGCACGCTCCTGCGCCAGCTGGAAGACTGAACAGGATTTCCTCCGCTTTTGCCGGAGTTATGAACAGGCAGGCCGGAATGCGGGACCCCTCGCATTCCGGCCTTTTTGTGCCTAAGTGCGCCAGCATGACCCCCGATCGCCTCGACCGCTTCGCCCGCCACATTGTTTTGCCCGAAGTCGGCGGCGCGGGGCAGGCGCGGCTGGTGGTGAGCCATGTCGTGCTGGTGGGCGCTGGCGGCATCGGCAGCCCGGCTTTGCAGTATCTGGCGGGCGCCGGAATCGGCCGGATCACGGTGATCGATAGCGACGTGGTGGAGGCGAGCAACCTTCAGCGCCAGACGATCTTCACCGGGGCCGATATCGGCCGCTCCAAGGCCGAGGCCGCCGCCGCGTGGGTGCGCGCGTTCGATCCGGCGCTGGCGGTCACCGCGCATGCCGTGCGCGTTACCCGCGACAACGTGGCCGGGCTTATCGCCGGGGCAGACGTGGTGCTGGACGGCTGCGACAACTTTGCCACCCGGCTGGCCGTATCGGACGCCTGCGTGGCGGCGGGCGTGCCGCTGACCAGCGCGGCACTGGGACGGTTCCAGGGGCAGGTGGCGAACTTTGCCGGGCACCGTGAAGGCCACGCCTGTTATCGCTGCTTCGTCGGCGATGCCTTCGATGCCGAGGATTGCGACAGCTGCGCCGATCTGGGCGTGCTGGGTGCGATGGTGGGCATGGTCGGCGCGTTTGGCGCAATGGCCGCCATGCGGGTGCTGCTTGAAGGCGTTTCGACGCTGGGCGATCCGCAGTGGGGCCAGTTGCACGTGCTGGACGGGTTGAAGCCGGGCCTGCGGTCCATGCGGATCGTGCGCGATCCGGAATGCAGGGGCTGCGGCTCAGCCGCCTAGCAGGCTGTCCACCCACGCCGGCACCACCTCGGTTGCGGGGCCGAGGCGGGTTTCGTGGAACCATTCAGAACCCTGGCTGCGTTCCAGATTGAGTTCGAGCGTCTGCATGCCCAGATCGCGCGCCAGCCGCACGAAGCCCGCCGCCGGATAGACCGCGCCCGATGTGCCGATGGACACGAACAGGTCGGCCTCGCGCATCGCTTCGTGGATGTCATCCATGCGATAGGGAATTTCGCCAAACCACACGATGTCGGGCCGCAACGCGGGCGTGCCACAGGCCGGGCAGGCCGGGCGGTGCAGCAACGGCCCGCTCCAGCGGTGGCGTTCATCGCACGCGGTGCACCACGCGTTCAGGTGTTCGCCATGCATGTGCAGCACGCCGTGCGCGCCGCCGCGCTCGTGCAGGTCGTCGACGTTTTGCGTCACGATCAGGACCTCCGCGCCGGGATTGCGGACGGGCCATTCGCGGGTCAGCCGGGCCAGTGCGGTGTGGGCCGCGTTGGGCTGCTTCGTCTGGATCGCCTCGCGCCGCATGTCGTAGAACCGCAGCACCAGATCGGGATCGCGGGCGAAGGCTTCGGGCGTGGCGACGTCCTCCACGCGGTGATTTTCCCACAGCCCGCCGGCCCCGCGAAAGGTGTCGATGCCGCTTTCGGCGGAAACGCCCGCTCCGGTGAGGATCACGATATTGCGAATGTAACTCATCCCGCCCATGAAGCACGCCACGAATGGGGTGAGCAATGGCAAGAATCGGAATCATCGGGTCGGCAGGTCGCATGGGACAGGCCTTGCAGGCGGCGGTTAAGGCGGCCGGGCATGACTATGCCGGCGGCATCGACAAGGGCGGCGATCCGCGCGCACTGGCCGAGGCGAGCGACGTGCTGGTGGATTTCTCCGCACCGGTCGCGCTGGAGCACAATCTGGACGCCGCGATCCACGCGGGAAAGCCGATCGTGGTCGGCACCACCGGGCTTGAGGAACGGCATCACTGGCTGGTGGATGCGGCGGCGGTGAGCATTCCGATCCTGCAAACCGGCAACACCTCGCTCGGCGTCACGCTGCTGGCGCATCTGGTGCGCGAAGCGGCGCAGCGGCTGGGCGAGGACTGGGACATCGAGATCGTCGAGACGCACCACCGCATGAAAGTGGACGCGCCTTCGGGCACCGCCATCCTGCTGGGCGAAGCGGCGGCGCGCGGGCGCGGGGTTTCGCTGGCGGACGAGGAAGTGCGCGGGCGCGATGGCATCACCGGCGCGCGGCAGGCCGGCACGATCGGCTTTGCCAGCTTGCGCGGGGGCACCGTGGCGGGCGATCATGCGGTGCATTTCCTTGCCGACAACGAACGCCTGACGCTGTCGCACCTTGCCGAAAACCGCGGCATCTTCGCCCGCGGGGCGATCCGCGCGGCGGACTGGCTGCTGGGCAAGGGGCCGGGGCGCTATACCATGCCGGAAGTGCTGGACCTTTGAAGAGGGACGAAATCTTCGAGTTCTTCCGCAGGCTGGCAGAGGCCAACCCGGACCCGCAGACCGAGCTGGAATTCGGCAACGTCTACCAGTTGCTGGTGGCGGTGACGCTGTCCGCGCAGGCGACCGACGTTGGCGTGAACAAGGCGACGCGTGCCCTGTTCAAACAGGTCAAGACGCCGCAAGACATGCTCGACCTGGGTGAAGAGGGCCTCAAGCAGCACATCAAGACCATCGGCCTGTTCAATTCCAAGGCGAAGAATGTGATCGCCATGGCCGAGATCCTCGTACGCGAGCATGGCGGCGAAGTGCCCAACGACCGCGACGCGCTGACCCAATTGCCCGGCGTGGGGCGCAAGACGGCAAACGTGGTGCTCAATTGTGCGTTTGGCGCGGAAACCTTTGCGGTCGATACGCACATCTTCCGTGTCGGCAACCGCACCGGGCTGGCCAGGGGTAAGACGCCGCTGGCCGTGGAAAAGCAGCTCGAGAAAAAGGTGCCGCAACCCTTCCGCGTCGGGTCGCACCACTGGATGATTCTCCACGGCCGCTACATCTGCAAGGCGCGCACGCCCGAATGTTGGCGCTGCCCCGTGGTTGACCTGTGCGGCTATAAGGAGAAGGTTCTCGCCAAGGGGGCAAAGCCCGCGACTCCGAAAGGCCGCGGGGCCAAGAAGGAGAGCAAAGCATGAAGGCGATCAAGCTTGCCGCCTGCGCATCCGCGCTGGCCTTCGTTTCGGGTTGCGCGCCGATGCACGGGACGGCCAAGGGGCCGGACGGCCACCGCGCCGATGTGCCTGTCGCCACGGCGGTTGGTCCTGCGGTCAGCTGCATCCCCCTTGCCCAGATCAGCGAAAGCCGCGTGCGCGACGACTGGACCATCGATTTCCGCGTGGCCGGCAACCGCTGGTATCGCAACAGCCTGCCCAATCGCTGCAACAGCCTCGGCTTTGAAAAGGCGTTTTCCTACGCCACCTCGCTCTCGCAGTTGTGCAACACCGACATCATCACGGTGATCGCCACGGGCGCCGGCGGCGGCGCGCGCGGATCGTGCGGGCTGGGCCAGTTCCAGCCGGTGACGCTGGCCCGGTAAGACTGGCCCGGTAAGGCTGGCGAACTAGGGCTCTCAGCTTTCCAGATGAAGCCCCTTGCGCCCGTGTTCGGGTGTGTCGTGGGGCGGCACCGGCTCTGCCGCGTCCGGGTCCAGCGGCGGCTGCAACATGCCTTCCCACTTGGTGATGACCGAGGTCGCCACCGCATTGCCCACCACGTTGGTGGCGGTGCGGCCCATGTCGAGGAACGTATCCACGCCCAGAATCAGCGCGATCCCCTCCACCGGCAGGCCGAACTGGGTGAGCGTGGCGGCAATCACCACAAGGCTGGCGCGCGGCACGCTGGCGATGCCCTTGGACGTGACCATGAGCGTCAGCAGCATGGCGATCTGCTGCCCGGCGGACAGCGGAATGTCATAGGCCTGCGCGATGAACATCGTGGCAAAGCTGGTATACATCATGCTGCCATCGAGGTTGAACGAATAGCCCAGCGGCAGCACGAAGCCCGAGATGCGGCGCGGCACGCCAAAGCGGTCGAGCTGTTCGAACAGCTTGGGCAGCGCGGATTCCGAACTGGCGGTGGCAAAGGCCAGCAGCAGCGGCTCGCGGATATAGCGCGCCAGCAACAGCACCCGCTTGCCCAGAAACAGCCCGCCCAGCCCCAGCAGCAACGTCCACAGGATCAGCAGCCCGAAGTAGAACTCGCCCATGAACACGCCATAGGTGACCACGATGCCCAGCCCCTTGGTGGCGATGACCGAGGCAAGCGCCCCGAACACGGCAAGCGGCGCGGCCTTCATCACATAGTCGGTGATCGTCAGCATCAGCGTGGCCAGCGCTTCCGCCCCGCGCACCAGCGGCGCGCCCTTTTCGCCGATGGCCGACAGCGCCACGCCTGCGAACAGCGAGAAGACGAGGATTTGCAGCACGTTGTTCTGCGCCATCGCGTCGATGATGCTGGTGGGAAAGACCGACAGAACGAAGTGCCGCACGGTGAAGTCCGCCGTCGCCAGCTCGCCCACCGGGGCCGTTGCGGTAAAGGCAAGGCCGCGGCCCGGCTGGAACAGGTTCACCAGCACCAGCCCAAGGCTGATCGAAATCAGGCTGGCGGTGATGAACCACGCCAGCGCCCGCCCGCCGATCCGGCCCAATGCGCTGCTGTCGCCCATCGCGGCGATGCCCGTCACGATCGTCGCCAGGATCAGCGGCGCGATGATCATCTTGATCAGGTGCAGGAACACCTCGGGCAGCAGCTTCAGCAGGTCCGCGATCTGCGCCAGCGCCTTGCTGTCGGCCGGATAACTCTTGTTCAACGCGAAGCCGACAAGGATACCGGCGACCATGCCGATCAGGATGTAGAGTGTAAGCCGGCGCGCCAAGGCAGAATTCCCCCGCAAGATTGTTGCAGGCGAGACTAACGACCTTTCACGCGAACCAAAAGCGGCTTTGAACCCTCAAAGGCCCATCAGCGTCCGGTCTGGGCCCGATGCATGAGCTTCTGGTCGGCCAGCACCAGCGCCATCATCGCTTCCACCACCGGCACCCCGCGAATACCCACGCAGGGATCGTGGCGGCCCTTGGTGAACAGGTCCGTCGCTTCGCCTTCGCGCGTGATCGTGGGCATCGGGGTAAGGATGGAACTGGTCGGCTTGAACGCCACGCGCACCGTCACCGGCTGGCCGGTGGAAATCCCACCGGCGATCCCGCCCGCATGGTTGGCGGTGAACAGCGGGGCGCCTTCGTTGCCCGGACGCATCGGATCGGCATTGCCTTCGCCGGTGTTGGCGGCAGCGGCAAAGCCATCGCCGATTTCCACGCCCTTTACCGCGTTGATGCCCATCATCGCGTGGGCGAGTTCGGCATCGAGCTTGGCATAAAGCGGTGCGCCCCAGCCGGCCGGAACCCCGGTGGCCACGCATTCCACCACCGCGCCCAGCGAGGACCCGTCCTTGCGCGCCTGATCCACCAGCTTTTCCCAGCGCGCCGCCGCCCACGAATCCGGGCAGAAGAACGGGTTGCGGCCGATTTCCTGCGGGTCGAAGTGGTCCATGTCGATGGCATCGCCGCCGATGGCGCTGACCCATGCGAGGATCTGCACTTCGGGAATCACCACCCGCGCCACGCCGCCCGCTGCCACGCGCGATGCGGTTTCGCGCGCGCTGGACCGGCCACCGCCGCGATAGTCGCGAAAGCCGTACTTGGCGTCATAGGCATAGTCGGCATGGCCGGGGCGATAGGCCTTGGCCACGTCGCCATAGTCCTTCGACCGCTGGTCCACGTTCTCGATCATCAGGCTGATCGGGGTGCCGGTCGTCTTGCCTTCGAACACGCCCGACAGGATCTTCACCTGATCCGGCTCCTGCCGCTGCGTGGTAAAGCGCGATTGGCCGGGCCGGCGCGCGTCGAGGAACGGCTGGATATCCGCTTCGCGCAGGGGCAGCCCCGGCGGGCACCCGTCCACCACCGCGCCGATGGCCGGCCCGTGGCTTTCGCCCCAAGTGGTGAAACGGAAGGCGTGACCGAAAGTGTTGAAGCTCATGGGGCCGGTGCTTTTCAACAAAAGCGGGGCAATGTCCACCTTCCGGCGCGCGTGGGCAGCCGCTATCCATGCGGAATGTACCTCGTCGTCTTCCGCAACCGCAAGCGTGCCGGCATGGATGCCGCCGCCTATGCCGCCGATGCGCAGGCGATGGTGGACCTTGCCGCTGCCCAGCCCGGCTTCCTTGCCTTCAAGAGCTACACCGCCGAGGATGGCGAGGTGGTGGCCATTTCCGAATGGGCCGACGAAGCCGCCGCGCTCGCATGGCGCCGCGTGGCCGAACACGCCGCCGTGCAGGGCAAGGGCCGCGCCGACTACTACGAGGACTACACCCTTTTCGCCGGCACCCCCGCCCGCGTGCACCGCTTCAGCAGGACCGAATCATGACCATCACGCTTTACGGCATCCCCAACTGCGACACCGTGAAGAAGTCCCGCACATGGCTGGACGCCCAGGGGCTGGCCTATGCGTTCCATGACTACAAGAAGCAGGGCGCCGACCCTGAGCGGATCGCGCGCTGGATCGCGCAGGCTGGGCTGGACAAGGTGGTGAACCGCGCCGGCACCACCTTCCGCAAGCTGGACGATGCGCAAAAGGCGGCGCTTGCGGGTGAAGGCGCGCCGGCGGTGCTGGCGCAGAACACCTCGGTCATCAAGCGCCCCATCGTGGAGCACCCGGGCGGCCTGCTGGTGGGCTTCAAGGAAGCGGAATGGGCTGCGGCGCTGCTGCCGGGCTGACGGCGCGGCGCCGACACGCGCAACGGATGCGAAGGTTCCCCGAAGGGAAGTTCACCCCGTCAAAATTGCGATGTCGCTTGAAGAGAAACTGGAGCGGGCGAAGGGATTCGAACCCTCGACCCCAACCTTGGCAAGGTTGTGCTCTACCCCTGAGCTACGCCCGCTCGTGCGTTTCTGGCCGGTCGGAAAGTGCCCCGTCCGGCTGGGGTGTGGGCGCCTCTAACGGTGAGTCGGGATTGGCGCAACCCCCCAAATGCACTTTCCTTTCATCCCAAATGTACTTTCCCGTGATGACGGTGTGGAAACCCGCGTCAGCGCCCGTTTGCTCTTGCCGAATGGCCGCGCAATCCCACATGGTGCGCGAGCGAAAACCATCCGCTGGACCTTCGGAGAACTGCATTGGCAAGCCTTGGCCTGAACATCGATGAACAGAAGGCGGTGGACCGCTTCCGCAAGGCGGTGGTCGAACCTTCGATGACCAAGCTGGTCATCCTCGATTTCTGGGCGGAATGGTGCGGCCCGTGCAAGGCGCTCACCCCGGTGCTGGAAAAGGTCGCGGCGGAATACGCCGACAAGGGCGTGGTGCTGGCCAAGGTCAACGTGGACGAGGACCAGTTCATCGCCGCGCAGTTCCAGGTGCGTTCCATCCCCACGGTCTATGCCCTGTTCCAGGGCCAGCCGGTGGCGGACCTGACGCAGGCGCGCACCGAATCGCAGCTGAAGCAGTACCTCGACCAGATCCTGAAGCAGCTACCCGTGCAGGCGGGTGACGAGCCCGCGCAGGACATCGCGCCGCTGCTGGCGATGGGCGAAGAGGTGCTGGCGGCCGGCGACGGCGAACGTGCCTTGGGCATCTTTTCGCAGATCGTGGAAATCGCGCCCGACAGCGCCGTGGCCCATGCCGGCCTCATCCGCGCGCTGCTGCTGGCCGGGCATAAGGACGAGGCCGCCGAGGTGCTCGCCGCGCTGCCGGCCGAGATTGCCGCCGATCCCGCGCTGGCGCAGGCGAAGTCCGCGCTCGCGCTGGCCGAGGACGCGCCCGAAGAAGGCGAGCTGGCTGCCCTGCGCGCCGCCGCTGCCGCCGATCCGGAAGACATGGAGGCGCAGCTCGCGCTCGCCAACGGGCTTTATGCCGCGGGCGATCGTGACGAGGCGGCAGCGCTGCTGCTGGCGATGGTGGCAAAGGATCGCGCGTGGAACGATGGTGCGGCGCGTGGGCGCCTGCTCCAGATCTTCGAGGCGACGGGGCTTGAAGACCCGTGGGTTGCGGCCACGCGGCGCAAGCTTTCCGCCATCCTGTTCGGCTGACCGCGATGGGGGACGAGGCGCGCCCGGTGCGGCTTTCGATCTTCCCGCTTGCGGGTGCGGTGCTGTTTCCGGGCCTGCAACTGCCGCTGCACATCTTTGAACCCCGCTATCGCGCGATGGTCAGCGATGCGCTGGCGCGCGACCGGCGCATCGCCATGATCCAGCCGCAGTCCCCGGCGGAAGGCGCGCCGCTGTTCCAGGTCGGCTGCGTAGGGCGAATCGCTGATGTCGAGGCGCTGGAGGACGGGCGCTTCAACCTCGTGCTCGAAGGCGTCTCGCGCTTTCGTGTTTTGCGCGAACTGGCGGTCACCACGCCTTTCCGGCAGGTCGAGGCGGAGCTGATCGTCGAGGATGAAAGCGCCGTGCTGAGCGCCGTGGAGCGCGCCTCGTTCGAGCGTGAGGCACGCAAGTTCGCCGAAGTGCAGGGCTATGCCGTCGATTGGGATTCGGTACAGCGGCTGGACGATGTTTCGCTGATCAACGGCGTCTCGCAGATCGCCCCTTTCGATGCGGCGGCGAAGCAGGCCCTGCTCGAAGCCAATGGCATCGTGGAGCGCTGCGACCTGCTGGTGCAACTGATGCAGTTCTTCCGCCGCCGCGATGGCGACGACGATCGGGTGACTCTTCAGTAGAAGGAAAACCCATTCGGGTTTTCCTTGCGGGCCGGTGCCGCAAGCCCTTGGCGGATGCCAAGGGCGCACCAATCAAAACTGCGCCTTGATCCCGTCGATCACGAACTGTGCCGCCAGCGCGGCCAGCAGCACGCCCAGCAGGCGGGTGATCACCGCTTCCACTTGCGATCCCAGCGCGCGGATGATCGGGCGGGCGGCCACCAGCGCCAGGAAGCTCAGCACCATCACCACGCCCAGCGCGCCCAGGATCACCAGCGTTTCCTCGGTGCCATGCGCGCGCGCGGTCAGCAGCATGACCGAGGCGATCGATCCGGGGCCGGCCAGCATCGGCATGGCCATCGGGAACACCGAAACGTCCTCTACATGCGGCTGCCCCTGTGACTGGGCCGTGCGGACCTTTTCCGCGCGTTCCTCGCGCCGTTCGGTGCGCTTTTCGAACACCATGTCGAGCGCGATCAGGAACAGCATGATCCCGCCGGCAATGCGGAAGGCGTCCAGCTCGATGTGCAGCGCGCCCAGCAGGTCTTCGCCGAACAGCGCGAACACCACAAGGATGCCCGTGGCGATCAGGCAGGCACGCAGCGCCATCACCGTGGCCTGCCGTGCGCTCGCCTGCGCGGTCAGCCCGGCATAGATCGGCGCGCAGCCGGGCGGATCGATCACCACGAACAGCGTGACAAAGGCGGAGAAGAACAGTTCCATCATCGCCTCAGCCCGCCTTTCCGGTGTCTTGGCTGGTTGCCGTGTCGGTCTGGTGGAGCACTTGCGCCATCGCGCCGTCCTTCCACATCCACACGGTCCATTCGTGGCTGCCATCGGGCATCACGGTGGATCGCCATGCCAGCGACCCGTCGTGCGACTGCCCGTCCTTGCTGTCGGCCCCGGCAGCGGTGGCCAGCGGCGGAATGGGGCCGGCCAGCGAGCGCGGGGGCGGGTTCTTGTCCGGCTTTCCGCGCGGTGGCGCACCGGCGTCGTCCCCTTCGCGCCGTGCGCGTGCCGGGCAATCGGCCACCTTGCCCTCGATCCAGTCGGGTGCGGTCAGCGGGCTGGCCAGATCGCCGCCCAGATCCAGCGCCCATTTGTAGTCGCCCTTTTTCTGGCGCCGCCACACGGTGGAAAACCAGCCGGTGCCGCCGGTCGTCTGAAACGCGCCATAGGTCACGCCCGCGCTGCCGTCGCAGGCGGTCCACGCGGCATGGGGCTGCCATTGCAGCGCCTGCGCAGGGTTGGCGCGCTTCTTCAGCCAGGCCTTGGCGGGCGTGCGCTGCGGCACGAACATCTCTGCATCGTCGGCCGCGCTTTCATCGAAAGCAGTCCACTGCCCCTTGTCGCGCGCGGCGCGGGCAAAGGCGATTTCGGCGGCGATCAGCGCGCTGGGATTGCCTGCGGGCGTGACCGAGCGGCCTTCGCCCATGGGCGGACGCTGCGCGGAAATCGGTGTAGCGATGGCCAGCAGGGCCAGCGGGATCAAACGCTTCATGGCCGGGAGCCTAGACCAAGCTCCCGGCCACGGAAACCCCGCGTCAGCCTTCGCTCAGATGGCGTCGGTGGGCAGATCCAGTCCTTCGTTGCGATAGGCCGCCACCAGCGTGTTGCGCAGCAGCACGGCGATGGTCATCGGCCCCACGCCGCCGGGCACGGGCGTGATGGCGGATGCAACCTCGGCCGCGCTGGCATAATCGACGTCGCCCACCAGCTTCGTCTTGCCTTCGGCGGTGGCGATGCGGTTGATGCCCACGTCGATCACGGTGGCGCCGGGCTTGATCCAGTCGCCCTTCACCATTTCCGGGCGGCCCACGGCGGCCACCACGATGTCGGCGCGCTTCACCACTTCGGGCAGATCCTTGGTGCGGCTGTGCGCCACGGTCACGGTGCAGCTTTCGGCCAGCAGCAGCTGCGCCATCGGCTTGCCCACGATGTTCGAACGGCCGATCACCACCGCATCAAGGCCCGAAAGGTTGCCCAGCTTGTCCTTCAACAGCATCAGGCAGCCCAGCGGCGTGCACGGCACAAAGCCCGGCTGGCCGACGGCAAGGCGGCCCGCGTTGGTCACGTGGAAGCCGTCTACGTCCTTGTCCGGGTTGATCGTGGCGATCACCTTCTGCTCGTCCATGTGGCCGGGCAGGGGCAGCTGCACCAGAATGCCATCGACCGCCGGATCGGCGTTGAGCTGTTCCACCACGGCCAGCAGGTCGGCTTCGGCGGTGTCGGCGGGCAGCTTGTGTTCAAAGCTGTTCATGCCCGCTTCCAGCGTGCTCTTGCCCTTGGACCGGACATAGACCTGGCTCGCGGGGTCCTCGCCCACCAGCACGACGGCAAGGCCCGCCTTGCGGCCAGCCTTCGCCTCGAACGCGGCAGCCAGTTCTCCCACCTTTGCGCGCAGGTCCGCGGCAAAGGCCTTTCCATCGATGATCGCGGCAGTCATTGTCTCACCCTGTCCGTTATGCGCTTCAGTATCCCGACGCGGCGATGCCCCGCAGCAGGATCGTCAGCAGATTGAGGCCGATGATCAGGACCATCGGCGAAAAATCGATCGCGCCGGTATCGGGCAGCATCTTACGGATGGGGCGAAGCAGGGGTTCGAGAATCGCGTTCAGCGCCTTCCAGATCGCCGCCACGGCGTTGTTGTGCATGTTCACCACGTTGAACGAGATGAGCAGGCCCAGCACGAACTGGACGATCACCACGACGATCAGGGTGTTCACCAGATAGTCGATCATGGCGATCAGCGTGTAAATCAGCATGCGATGCTCCCTTCCCGGACAGGAGACACGCTCCTAGCCGACCCTGTCTCCTCCTCACAAGTGGTCTGCGCCGTCGACCGGTTGCGCCGACCGCAATATTGTATGTGTTGCATACAAATTTGTCCAGCCTCTTGCGCGAATGGGCAAGGTGGATCGGCGGGTCAGGGCTCCAGCGTGGTGCTCTCGATGTGCCAGCGCAATTGCTCGTCGGTCGCGCCCGGCACATCGTTCGCGCGGCGCAGCACCACCTCGCCCCGTACCGTGCGCGGCCCGTCGATGATCCGCACGGGCGCGGTGTAATACAGCGATCCCGCCGCGCCTTCCTGATCGCCCTTGTAGATCGTCACGCGCGGGTCGAGCAGGCTTGACCACGTGTCGGCAAACGCGGCTTCGGTCATCCCGCTGCGCGCGCCGTGGTCGCCCCAGAACGCACGCGCCGTGGCCCAGTCGCGCGCCTGCACGGCATTGCCCCAGGCTTTCAGAACGTCCACCGGATCGCGCGATTGCGAAGGCTGCCCCGGCGCGGTGATTTCCGCCGTGGGCGTAGCAGAGGGTGCAGGGGCGGATGGGATGGGCGCCGTCGCCGTGGCTGACGGAGAGGACGACGCCACCGGCACGGGCGGTTCCTGCCGGTCGCACCCGGCAAGGTTGATCGCCATTGCAGAAACGCAGGCGGCGGCAAGGGCGGCGCGGATCATGCCCGCCCGACGCATTGCCGCGCGCTTGGTTCCCATTATGCCCGGATCAGCGTGCCCGCGCCGCGCGCGGTGAAGATTTCCAGCAGCATCGCGTGCGGCACCCGGCCATCCAGCACCACCGCCGCCTCGCACCCGGCTTCCACCGCGTGCACGCAGGTTTCCAGCTTGGGGATCATGCCGCCGCTGATCGTGCCGTCCTCGGCCAGCCGCGCGATATCGGCGGGGCGCAGGTCGGTCAGCAGCTGCTTGTCCTTGTCCAGCACGCCCGGCACGTCGGTCAGCAGGAACAGCCGCGAAGCGCCCAGCGCCGCCGCGATGCTGCCGGCCATCGTGTCGGCGTTGATGTTGTATGTCTCGCCATCCGCGCCCACGCCAATCGGCGCGATCACCGGGATCATGCCCGCCGCGCACACGGTGTCGATCACCGAGGTATCGATCGTCTCCGGCTCGCCCACAAAGCCCAGGTCCACCACCAGCGCTTCGCCATCGGCCTCGATCGCCTTGGGCGCCTTGGACTGCACCTTGCGCGCCAGCACCATGCCGCCGTCCTTGCCGGAAATGCCGATGGCCTTGCCGCCCGCGCGGGCGATCCACCCGACCAGTTCCTTGTTGATCGCGCCGGCCAGCACCATTTCGGCGACTTCGGCGGTCTGCTTGTCGGTCACGCGCAGGCCGTTCACGAACTGCGATTCGATGCCCAGCGCCTTCAGCATGCGGCCGATCTGCGGGCCTCCGCCGTGCACCACCACCGGGTTGATGCCCACCGCCTTCAACAGCACCACGTCCTCGGCAAAATCGTGCGCCAGTTCAGGATCGCCCATCGCGTGGCCGCCGTATTTCACCACGAAGGTCTTGCCCGCGTATCGGCGCAGATAGGGCAGCGCCTCGATCAGCGTCTCGGCCTTGTCCAGCATCGACTGGCGATAGGCGGCGTAAGGGTCGGTCGAAGGGGTCTCGGTGCTCATGGCGCGCGCAATTACGCCTCTGTGCGCAAAATTGAAGCAGATTCGTGATTCGATCGGTACGGGAAGCCCATCCGGGCTTCCGTTTCGGGCTGGTGCCGCAACTCGGCGTTCAGCGGTGGTGCGCCGCCAGCAGGTCCACCGCCTCGGCCAGCTTGCCGTCCAGGTGGTCCAGCAGCACGTGCCAGTCGTGCGCCCCGGTCAGCTCGCCCGGCCCGTCGGACACGCCGCGCAGGCCCACCAGCGGCACGCCCACATGGCGGCAGGCGCGCGCCACGGCATACGTCTCCATGTCCACCATGTCGGCGGCGATGCCGTCCCACGCGTCGCCGCTCACCACGTTGCCCCCGGTGGAAAGCGTCGCCACGGCCAGGTCCAGCGGCGTTTCCAGCGGCAGTTCGTGCGGTTCATCCAGAAACGGCACCAGCCCGCGCGGAAACCCCAGCGCCGAGGCATCGATATCGCGCCACGAAACGGCCGAGATCTGGAACACTTCGCCCAGTGCGCAGCGGCGCGATCCCGCGGATCCCAGCGACACCACCATGTCCGGCCGCTGGCCCAGCGCGTCCAGCCGCGCCAGCGCCATGCCGGTGTGCAGCGCAGCCTCCACCGGCCCCACGCCCACCATCAGCGGCGTGAACCGCGCCTTCAGCTGAGTGCCGTATTCCGGCTCCGCCGCCATCACGAACAGCGCGCGCTTGCGCCCCAGCGGGGCGAGGGGGGGAAGCTTCATTATCCGTTCGCCATCGTCTTGAGGTCATAGAGCAGGGCCAGCGCATTGCGCGGGGAAAGCGCATCGATGTCCAGCCCGTTCAGCCGGTCTCGCAGGGCATCCACCTTTTCCTCCGCCGCCTCGATCGCGGCGGCAAACAGCGGCAGGTCGCCAAGGCCAGCGGCAAGCCCGCCCGTGGCCGCGCGGCCCTTTTCCAGCTTGTCCAGCACCGCCTTGGCGCGCTTGACCACCGGCGCGGGCACGCCTGCCAGCCGCGCCACGGCCAGGCCATAGCTCTTGTCCGCCGGCCCTTCGGCCAGCTCGTGCAGCAGCACCAGATCACCCTTCCACTCGCGCGCCCGCACGTGATGCAGGCTCAGCGCCTCGCACGTCTCGGCCAGCCGCGCCAGTTCATGGTAATGCGTGGCGAACAGGCAGCGGCAACGGTTCGCTTCGTGCACCGCCTCGGCCACCGCCCATGCCAGCGCAAGGCCGTCATACGTCGATGTGCCGCGCCCCACTTCGTCCAGCACCACGAAGCTGCGCTCGGTGGCTTGGGAAAGGATGGCGGCGGTCTCCACCATCTCCACCATGAAGGTCGAACGCCCGCGCGCCAGATTGTCCGCCGCGCCCACGCGGCTGAACAGCCGGTCGACCAGCCCGATGGTCGCATCCTGCGCGGGCACGAAGCCGCCCGCCTGCGCCAGCAGCACGATCAGCGCGTTCTGCCGCAGAAAGGTGGATTTACCGCCCATGTTCGGGCCGCCCACCAGCCACAGCCGGTCGTCGGGCGCCAGCGTGCAGTCGTTCGCCACAAAGCGTTCGCCCTTGGCCGCCAGCGCGGCTTCCACCACCGGATGGCGTCCGCCGCTGATGGCAAGGCACGGTTCGTCCACCACGCGCGGCAGGCTCCAGCCGCCCTCGGCCGCGCGTTCTGCCTGCCCCGCTGCCACATCCAGCCGGGCAAGCGCGGCGGCGGTCGCGGCAATCGCCTCGCGCGCGGCCACGGCGCGCGCGATCAGCTCCTCGAAGTGCGCTTCTTCCGCCGCCAGCGCGTGCCCGCCCGCCTCGGCAATGCGGCTCGCTTCTTCATGCAGCGCCAATGCGTCGAAACGCACCGCGCCCGCCATCGTCTGGCGGTGGGTAAAGCCGCTGTCGGGCTGCATCAGCCGGTCGCCGTGCTTGGCGGGCACTTCGATGAAATAGCCGAGCACGCCGTTGTGGCGGATCTTCAGCGCGGCAACACCGGTCTCGTCGCGATACTTCGCCTCCAATGCGGCAATCGCCCGGCGCGAATTGCCCGCCGCGCGGCGCAGTTCGTCCAGCCCTGCGTCATACCCTTCGGCAATAAAGCCACCCTGTCCGCGCTCGGTGGGCGGCGCCGGGACCAGCGCGCGGGCAAACAGGTCCACCAGCGCGCCGTGCCCGCCCAGCGAAGGCAGCAGCGTTTCGGCCAGCGCGGGCCGGTCGCCCCGCGCACCCAGCAGCGCCTGCAATCGCGCCGCTTCGGCCAGCCCGTCGCGCAGCTGACCCAGATCGCGCGGGCTTCCGCGCCCCGCCACCACGCGCCCCAGCGCGCGGCCAAGGTCGGGCGCGGCGCGCAAAATCGCGCGTAAATCGCCGCGCAGCAGCGGATCGTCGTGCAGCCAGCTCACCAGCTCCAGCCGGCGGCGGATCAGGCCAAGGTCGGTC
>JBDLVU010000026.1:0-29505 GCA_039804665.1 Pseudomonadota bacterium
CCCCGGCGGCTTGCGGCGCAGCACATAACGCGCCGTGGGCGTGGTCAGGCAATACGTCGGGTTGGACTGGCCGCCGTTGAACTGCGCCACGCTCAGCGGGCCGGCAAAGCCTTCGACATGGCGCTCCATCCACGCCGCAAGCGCGGCCTGATCGAACGCCACGCGCACTTCGCCCGCGCCCTTGTTGGCTTCCTCGATCCCGCTCATTGCATCGCTTTCCAATCGCGCTTGATCTTCTTGGCAAGGCTCCATTTGTGGACCTCGGTAGGACCGTCATAGATGCGGAAGGCGCGCACCTCGCGGTAGACCTGCTCGACAATCGTCTTGTCGGTGACGCCGGTGCCGCCCATCACCTGCACGCAGCGATCCGCCACGCGCATCAGCGCTTCTGACACGGCCACCTTCGCCATGCTGCTTTCGGTCACGCCAAGGCTGCCTTCATCCAGCACGCCCGCGCACCAATCGATCATCAGTTCGCACTGTTGCAGGTCGATCATGTTTTCGGCGAGCATGAAACCGACGCCTTCGTGATCGATCAGCGGCTTGCCGAACGCCATGCGGCGGTTGGCATAGTCGGTCGCAATCTCGTGCGCGCGGCGGCACGCGCCCAGCCAGCGCATGCAGTGCGAAAGCCGCGCCGGCGACAGGCGCACTTGCGCATATTTGAACCCTTCGCCCGCATCGCCCAGCATCTGGTCGGCCGGAATGCGCAGGTTTTCGATGGTGACTTCGCAGTGACCGCCGGGCAGCGCGTTATCCAGCGTGTTGGGCACGTGGGTAATGCGGATCGCGGGGTCGGGCAGATCGACCAGAAACATGCATGCGCCGCCCTTGCTGTCCGGGTCTTCGCTGCGCGCCATGACGATGCCGATGCCTGCGCCGGCGGCACCGGTGGCAAAGCACTTCTTGCCATTGACCACCCAGTGGCTGCCATCGCGGTGGCAGGTGGTGATCATCATCGAGGGGTCGGAGCCGGCGCCCTGCAACTCGGCCGGTTCGGTCATGAAAAAGCACGAGCGCGTGCGCCCTTCGACCATCGGTCGCAGGAAGCGTTCCTTGATGGCCGGGCTGCCCACGCGGCCCAGCAGGAACATGTTGCCTTCATCGGGCGCGGCGGTGTTGCACGCCAGCATGCCCAGCGGCGAAAGGCCGGTGGCCGCCAGAACCACCGCCGTTTCGCGCTGAGTCAGGTGGCCGCCATCGGGCAGGATGTGCGGCGTCAGCACGCCGGCCGCACGGGCCAGCGCCTTCAGCTCGTCGATCAGGTCGTCGGTCGGGTTGCCGTGATGGTCCCGCCGTGGATCGTGTTCAAACGGCGCGACCACGGTGCGCACAAAGGTTTCCACCTTGTGCGCCAGCGCGCGCGCCGCATCCATCCCGATGCCGGCCATGCCTTGTCGCTCCTTACTTCGGGGCCATGCGGATCGCGCCGTCGAGGCGGATCACTTCGGCGTTGACCATCGGGTTGGTGACGATGGCTTCGACCATCTTCGCGTATTCCGAAGGCTTGCCCAGACGGCTGGGGAACGGCACCTGCTTGCCCAGCGAATCCTGCGCTTCCTGCGGCAGCGAACCCAGCAGCGGGGTCCAGAAGATGCCCGGCGCGATGGTGTTCACGCGGATGCCAAAGCGGGCGAATTCGCGCGCGATGGGCAGCGCCATGCCGACCACGCCGCCCTTTGACGCGGCATAGGCGGGCTGGCCGATCTGGCCTTCGAACGCGGCGACCGAAGCGGTGTTGACGATCACGCCGCGTTCGCCGTCTTCGTTCAGCGGATCGGCATCGTGGATGCGGCTGGCGAACTTCGACAGCACGTTGAACGTGCCGATCAGGTTGATGTTGATGATCTTCGCAAAGTCCGCCAGCGGCAGCGGGCTGCCATCGCGGTTCAGCACCTTGGCCGGGGGGCCAATGCCGGCGCAGTTCACCAGAATGCGTGCCTTGCCGTTCACCGCCTCGGCTTCGGCAATGGCGTTTGCCACCGCGTCTTCGTCGGTCACGTTCACCGCGGCGAAGCGGCCACCGATTTCAGCCGCCTTGGCATTGCCGAGATCGGCATTGAGATCGAACAGCGTCACCTTCGCGCCGCGCGCGGCCAGCATTTCCGCCGTCGCCGCGCCAAGGCCCGATGCGCCGCCGGTGACGATGGCGGCCAGTCCGTTGATATCCATGATGTGCAGTCCTCCCTTGGGAAAATTTATGCCGCCAGCGCGCGGGCGATGACCATGCGCTGGATGTCCGATGTGCCTTCGTAGATCTGGCAGACGCGCACATCGCGATAGATCCGCGCCACGCCGTATTCCTCAAGATAGCCGTAGCCGCCGAGCGTCTGGATCGCGCCCGAGACGACCTCCTCGGCCGTTTCAGAGGCGACCAGCTTGGCCATCGAGGCTTCGGTCAGGCACGAAGCGCCGGTGTCCTTCACCGCCGCCGCGTGCAGCACCAGCTGGCGCGCGGCTTCCAGCTTTGCGGCTAGGCCGGCAAGGCGGTGCCCCACGGCCTGATGCTCCATGATCGGCTGGCCGAAGCTCTTGCGATCCCTGGCGTAACCGATGGCGATTTCGAGCGCGGCCTGCGCCATGCCGATGCACTGCGCGGCAATGCCGATGCGCCCCGCCTCAAGGTTCGACAGCGCGATGCGATAGCCATCGCCCGGCGTGCCCAGCACCATGTCATCGGGCACGAACACATCGTCGAAACGAATGGCGCACGTGTCGGACGCGGACTGCCCCAGCTTGTGCTCCACCTTGTCCACCACGTAGCCTTCGCTGTCTGTGGGGACGAGGAAGGCGGAAATGCCGCGCTTGCCCGCCGCCGGATCACTGACCGCGAAAACGATGGCCACCCTAGCGATGCGGCCGTTGGAAATGAACTGCTTGGCGCCGCTCAGCAGCCAGCCGCCGTCCACCTTCGTCGCCCGCGTGCGCAGGGCCGATGCGTCCGATCCGGCGTCCGCCTCGGTCAGGCAGAACGCGCCGGTGCCCTCGCCCGCGATCAGGCCGGGCAGGAAGCGCGCTTGCTGCGCCGGGCTGCCATAGCGGAGCAAGCCCGACACGATCAGGCTGTTGTGGATCGACAGGATGGTGGACAGCGCGCCATCGCCCGCCGCGATCTCGACCAGCGCGAGCGCGTAGGACACGTTGTCCAGCCCCGCGCCGCCCACAGCCTCGGGCGCGATCATGCCCATCAGGCCCAGCCCGGCGAGTTCGAGAAACAGATCGTCGGGGTATCCGCCCGCAGCCTCGAACGCCGCAGAACGGGGCTTCAGCCGCTCCTGCGCAAAATCGCGCACCATGCCCTGCACGGCCACCTGCGTTTCGGACAGAATCATGGAAAAACCTGCTCGTCAGTTATATACTGATTAGTAGATTGCATTCGCGGCGGTTTTCTGTCAACTCCCTGCCCACACGAAAGCACATCCCTTTGAACGCAACCGATTCCCCTTTCGCCACGGCCGAACAGAAGCGCTCCACCCGCGAGGCAAAGCGTGCGGCGGTGCTGCGCGCAGCGGTGCAGATGTTCAACGAGCGCGGCTTTCACCAGACATCGCTAGACGACGTGGCGGCGCGGCTCGGCATCTCGAAGCCGACGATCTACCACTACCTTGGCAACAAGGATCAGGTGCTGCTGGAATGCGTGACCATTGGCCTCGGCCAGTTGATCGAGGCGGCCGAGCAATCTCGGCAAAGCCCCGGCACCGGCGCGGACCGGCTGATGGCGTTCCTGGCGCGCTATGCCGAAATCAACATGGACGATTTCGGCCGCTGCGTGATCCGCACCGGCGACGAGGCACTGGTGCCCGAAAGCCGCGCGCGCTTTCGCGAGTTGAAGCGCCGGATCGATAGCGCGTTGCGCGGCCTGATCGCCGATGGCGTGGCCGACGGATCGCTGGCGCCGTGCGACCCGAAGATGATGGCCTTCACCCTCGCGGGCGCGCTCAACTGGCCGGCGCGCTGGCACGATCCGGCCGGCGCCGAAGACCCGCAGGGGCTGGCCCGCCAAATGATCGCCATCCTCGGCAACGGCTTCCTGCCGCGCTAGTTCAGCCCTCGCAGGCGGAGGTATCCCCGGCGCGGCACGCGGCAACGGCGCGGCGCCATGCGGCCATGTCGCGTTCGTACCGATCGCGCTGGCGGGCATAGTCGGCCTGCGCGCCGGCGTCTGCCGTGCCATCCGCCCCGCCTTCGCGCCATGCGCGCCAGCCTTCGACATAGCGGGCATCGCGTGCCCGCACGCGGGCGGCTTCGCGCAAGTTCAGCTCACGGATGATCGCCCGGTCGCGCGCGCGGGCGGCCGCGCTGCGCATTGTGGGATCGCGCGGGTTATCGGCCCATGCGCTTGCAGGCACCAGCGCGGCCATCAGCCCCGCGCACAGCAACGGATGCAGCTTCATTGTTCCTCCCGACCCTATAGCGCGGGAATATCAAGCGGTTGGGTAAAGCCGCAAGCGGGCGCCGGCGCGGCCCGTCGCGCAAATCACCCGCTCAGGCCCGCTTCTTCAACAGCGCCGTGCGCAGGCAGCGGCAGACGACCTCGTCACGCTGGTTGGTCAGCTCGTGCCGAAAGGTGACGATGCCGGCATCGGGACGCGATTTGCTGGCGCGCAGCTCCGTCACCTCGCTGCTGGCGCGCATGGTATCGCCGATGAACACGGGCGCAGGCATCACCAGCTTGTCATAGCCGAGGTTCGCCACCAGCGTGCCCAGCGTGGTGTCTCCCACCGAAAGCCCCACCATCAGCGCGAAGGTGAAGGTGCCGTTGACGAGGATCTGGCCAAATTCGCTGGCCTTCGCCGCCTCTGCATCCAGATGCAGCGGCTGCGGGTTGTGCGTCATCGTGGAGAACAGCAGGTTGTCGGTTTCAGTAACGGTGCGGCGGATCTCATGCTCGATCCGGTCGCCCACCTGCCATTCGTCGAAATGCTTTCCCGCCATCAGGCTTTCTCCACGTGCGGCACCACTTTGGCCAGCAGCGCGTCCACCTGCACCTGCCCGCCGGGTTCCACGGTGAGTTCGGCCACGGTGCCATCGAACGGCGCGGTCAGCGCGTGCTCCATTTTCATCGCTTCCAGCACCAGCAGTTTCTGCCCCTTGGTCACCGATTGCCCGGCCGCAACGTCAACCGAGATAACGCGCCCCGGCATCGGCGCGAGGATCGCACCGTTGGAGGCAACGCCCCCGCCTCCGCCCTCGGCACGCGCAAGGCGCATCAGGAAGCGTTCGCCGTTCTCGTCTATGGCCGCGAGTGGTTCGGCCGGCCATGCGTCAACCATCGCATCGGGCACCAGTTCGGCGGTGAAGGTTCGCCCGAACTGGTCGGCCAACCGTACCTCACGCCGGGGCGCGGCGTTCAGGCGCAGGCCCGACTGGCTGCTCCACGGCCGTGCGCCGGGCGTCCCCGCCAGCCGTGCGGCAGCGCGCGCAAGTTCGCCCGATGAAGGTTCGGGCCGCGCGGTCAGGCTTTCCAGATTGCGTTCGATCAGTCCGGTATCGACCACGCCCGCGCCGAACGCGGCATGGCCGAGCAGTCGCCACAGGAAGCCGCTGTTGGTCACCAGCGGACCGACGACGCCCTCGGCCAGCGTATCGCGCAAGCCCGCGATGGCCTCGGCGCGGGTGGGCCGGTGGACGATCAGCTTGGCGATCATCGGATCGTAGAACGGCGAGATCGTGGCCCCCGCCTCAACGCCCGTGTCCACGCGGGCGCGGGTGTGCGGATAGAGGAAATCGTCCACCCGGCCGATGCTGGGCAGGAAGCCGCGCGCCGGGTCTTCGGCATAAAGCCGCGCTTCGATGGCCCAGCCGTTGATGGCGAGTTCATCCTGCCGCTTGGGCAAGCGCTCGCCGCTCGCCACGCGAAGCTGCCACTCCACCAGATCGACGCCGGTGATCTGCTCGGTCACCGGGTGTTCCACCTGAAGGCGGGTGTTCATTTCCATGAACCAGATGCGGTCTGCGCGCAGGCCTTCCGATCCATCGGCGATGAATTCGATGGTGCCTGCGCCTTCGTAATCCACCGCCTTTGCGGCGCGCACGGCGGCGGCACACACGGCTTCGCGCGTGGCCGCGTCCATGCCCGGCGCGGGGGCTTCCTCGATCACCTTCTGGTGGCGGCGTTGCAGCGAGCAATCGCGTTCGAACAGGTGCACCACGTTGCCGTGGGCATCACCGAACACCTGTACCTCGATATGGCGCGGGCTGAGGATGTATTTCTCGATCAGCACGCGATCGTCGCCGAAGCTGGACGCCGCCTCGCGCCGGCACGATTGCAGCGCCTCGGCAAAGTCCGCCGCCGCATCCACGCGGCGCATGCCCTTGCCCCCGCCGCCGGCCACGGCCTTGATCAACACGGGATAGCCGATGGCGTCGGCCTCTGCCTGAAGGCGGCCTTCGCTCTGGTCCTCGCCCAGATAGCCCGGCGTCACCGGCACCCCCGCCGCGATCATCCGCGCCTTGGCCGCATCCTTCAGCCCCATCGCGGTGATGGAGGCAGGCTTTGGCCCCACCCACACCAGCCCGGCATCCAGCACGGCCTGCGCAAACGCCGCGTTTTCAGACAGGAAGCCATAGCCGGGATGGATCGCCTCCGCCCCCGTAGCCAGCGCGGCCGCAATGATGCGCTCGCCCACAAGGTAGCTTTCGCGCGCGGCGGCGGGGCCGATGTGCACCGCTTCATCGGCGCTGCGCACGTGCAGCGCATGGGCGTCGGCATCGGAATAGACCGCCACCGTGCGAATGCCGAGCCGGCGCGCGGTGCGGATCACCCGGCACGCGATTTCGCCGCGATTGGCGATGAGGAGGGACTGGATCATGCCGTGGCTCCTCACATCCGGAACACGCCGAACGGCGCGCGTTCGGCAATCGGGGTTTCAAGGCACGCCTCCAGCGCCAGCCCCAGCACATCGCGGGTCTGCGCCGGGTCGATCACGCCGTCGTCCCACAGGCGCGCGGTCGCGTGATAGGGATTGCCTTCGTCTTCGTATTTCTGGCGGATCGGGGCCTTGAAGGCTTCAGCCTGTTCGGGTGTCCAGCTGTCCGCATCGCGGTGGACGGTGGCCAGCACCGAAGCCGCCTGTTCGCCGCCCATCACGCTGATGCGCGCGTTGGGCCAGGTGAACAGGAAGCGCGGCTGGTACGCACGCCCGCACATGCCATAGTTACCCGCGCCAAAGCTGCCGCCGATCAGCACGGTGATCTTGGGCACTTGCGCGGTCGCCACCGCCGTCACCAGCTTCGCGCCGTGCTTGGCGATGCCCTCGGCCTCGTACTTGCCGCCGACCATGAAGCCGCTGATATTCTGGAGGAACAGCAGCGGAATGCCCCGCTGGCAGGCGAGTTCGATGAAGTGCGCGCCCTTCTGCGCGCTTTCCGAAAACAGCACGCCGTTGTTGGCAACAATCGCCACCGGCATGCCCCAGATGTGGGCAAAGCCGCAGACCAGCGTGGAACCGTACAGCGCCTTGAATTCATGGAACGCGCTGCCGTCCACGATCCGCGCGATCACCTCGTGCACGTCATAGGGCGCGCGCACGTCTTCGGGGATGATGGCGTAAAGTTCGGCCGGATCGTATTTTGGCGGCACCGGCGCCAGCCTCGCCACGCCCGCATCGCCCGCCGGGCCAAGGTGGCTGACGATGTCCCGAACGATGGTCAGCGCGTGGTCGTCGCTGTCGGCCAGATGATCGACCACGCCGCTCTTGCGCGCGTGCAGGTCGCCGCCGCCGAGGTCTTCGGCGGTGATTTCCTCGCCCGTGGCCGCCTTCACCAGCGGCGGGCCGGCAAGGAAGATCGTGCCCTGCCCCTTCACAATCACCGTCTCGTCGCTCATCGCCGGCACATAGGCGCCGCCGGCGGTGCAGCTGCCCATCACGCTGGCGATCTGCGGGATGCCCTGCCCGCTCATCCGCGCCTGATTGTAAAAGAACCGGCCAAAGTGGTCGCGGTCTGGAAATACTTCAGCCTGATTGGGCAGGTTGGCGCCGCCGCTGTCCACCAGATAGATGCACGGCAGGCGGTTTTCGGCGGCGATTTCCTGCGCGCGCAAGTGCTTCTTCACCGTCATCGGGAAGTAGGTGCCACCCTTCACCGTGGCATCGTTGGCAAAGATCATGCACTGGCGGCCAGACACCCGGCCCACCCCGGTGATGATCCCGGCACCGGGCACTTCATCGCCATACATACCGTTCGCGGCCAGTTGCCCCACTTCAAGGAACGGCGCGCCCGGATCGAGCAACCGCTCCACCCGGTCGCGCGGCAGCAGCTTGCCGCGCGAAGCGTGGCGTTCGCGGCTGCGCGCATCGCCGCCCAACGCGGCCTGCGCCACGCGGGCGCGCAGTTCTTCGGCCAGTGCGCGGTTGTGCGCCGCCCGCGCCTGCGCCTGCGGGCTGGAAAGGTCGATGTTGCTGGGCAGGACCGGCGCGCTCATCAATTCGCCCCTATCAGTTCGCGGCCGATCAGCATCCGGCGAATTTCATTGGTGCCCGCGCCGATATCCAGCAGCTTGGCATCGCGCAGGTAGCGTTCCACCGGCCAGTCCTTGGTATAGCCCGCGCCGCCCAGCGCCTGCACCGCTTCGCCGCCCACGCGGAAGGCATTCTCGCTCGCCAGCAGGATCGCGCCTGCCGCATCGAAGCGGGTGGTCTGGCCAGCGTCGCAGGCCTTGGCCACGGTGTAAACATAGGCGCGCGCCGATTGCATCGCGACATACATGTCCGCGATCTTCGCCTGCATCAGCTGGAACGCGCCGATGGGCTTGCCGAACTGGCGGCGTTCACGAACATAGGGGATCACGCAATCAAGGCAGGCCTGCATGATGCCGATCTGCATCCCGGCCAGCACCACGCGTTCATAGTCCAGCCCGCTCATCAGCACGCCGACGCCGCCGTGCAGCGGGCCCATGACGTTCTCTTCCGGCACGAAGCAATCGTCGAACACCAGTTCGCAGGTGGGCGAGCCGCGCAGGCCCATCTTGTCGATCTTCTGCCCGATGGAGAAGCCGGGCATGTCCTTTTCGATCAGGAACGCGGTGATGCCGCGGCTGCCCGCATCCGGCGCGGTCTTGGCATAGACCACCAGCGTATCGGCATAGGTGCCGTTGGTGATCCAGAACTTGGTGCCGTTCAGGCGGAACCCACCAGCCACCGCATCGGCGCGCAGCTTCATCGACACGACGTCCGATCCCGCCCCCACTTCCGACATCGCCAGCGAACCCACATGTTCGCCCGATATCAGCTTCGGCAGGTACTTCGCCTTTTGCTCGTCATTGCCCCAGCGGCGGATCTGGTTGACGCACAGGTTGGAATGCGCGCCATAGCTGAGCCCGACCGAACCGGACGCGCGGGAGACTTCCTCCACCGCGATCACGTGGTCGAGATAGCCGAGGCCGAGGCCGCCCCATTCCTCTTCCACGGTGATCCCGTGCAACCCCAGTTCGCCCATCGGCTGCCACAATTCGCGCGGGAAGCGGTCGTTGGCGTCGATCTCTGCGGAAAGCGGCGCGATCTGTTCGTCGGCAAAGCGGTTCGCCGCCTCGCGGATCATCAACGCGCTTTCGGTGAGGCCGAAATCGAGATCGGGGGTGGCACGCATCGGGTTGGCTCCTCTTCCTGAGCGGCAGGATAGCACAACCGTGGCAAAGGAAAACTTGGCGCAGGGCGATGCATTGTATAGATCTGTTCTATGATTGAACGCCATTTGCTGCGCTATTTCCTGGCCGTGGTCGATACCGGCACGTTCTCTGGCGCGGGCGCGCTGTGCCGGGTTTCGCAGCCCACCGTCTCATCCGGCATCGGCCGTCTGGAACAGGTGACGGGGCAAGTGCTGTTCAACCGCAGCAACCGCCGGGTGGAGCTGACCGCCGCCGGCGCGCGGCTGGTGCCCCATGCCCGCCGGATCGAGGCCGAATTCATCGAGGCGCAGCGCGCCATCGCAGGCGTGCAGCCGGCGGCGCTGGTGCGGCTGGGGGTGGCCAGCACCGTGGCCGCCGCCACGCTGGAACGCGTCGTCGCCACCTGCCTTGCCCAGCCCGGGCTGCGGCTGGAAGTGGTGGAGCGGCGGCCCAGCGAACTGCCCGCGCTGCTCGATCGCGGGCGGGTGGACCTGATCCTTGGCCCCGTGGAAGGCGCCGCGCACCGCAGCCACCGGCCGCTGTTCACCGAACCCTATCTGCTGGTGATGCACGCCGCCCACGCGCTGGCCGGCAACGGGCCGATCGCCTGCGAACAGCTGGTGGACGAACCCATGCTGGTGCGCCGCAGTTGCGAGGCGCTGCCGCTGGTCAGCCAGTTCTTTACCGCGCGCGGCATCCGCCCGTTCATGGCCGCGCGCAGCGCCAGCGAGGAACGCATCGCCGGCTATGTGCGCGCAGGGCTTGGCCTGACGGTGATGCCAGAAAGCCTGCTGCGCCCCGGCATCGTCGGCCATCCGCTGGCAGGCTTTGCGCAGACGCGCACCATCGGCCTCACGCTCGATCCCGCCAGCGAAGCGCGGCTGGCGCGCAGCGGTGTGGTGGAACGGATCGCGGAGGCGGTGAGCCAGATCAGCTGAACGGCGCAAGGCCGGTCAGCACGATCCGCACCAGATCGGCCTGCCCCAGGGCGCCCGTCTTGGCATAGATCCGCTTGGAATAGTTGCGCGCGGTTTCGCGCGTCAGGCCCAGGCGTTCGCCCGCCTCGGCAATGCTTTCACCCAGCGTCAGCGCGTGCGCCAGTTCCGCCTCACGCTGGGACAGGCCGTGCATCGCCGCGATGGTGCGCACTGCCCCTTGCGCATCCTCGCGCCGGTCCAGCCGCAACATGCCGATGGCGGCGGGCGCGGCGCGCGGTTCCGCCAGCGACAACGCGGCTTTGCGCAAAAGCAGCCACAGGCCGCGCCGTTCGTCGAGCAACAGCGCTCGGCTGCCGGCTTGGGCGTCGCTCGCCAGTTCGGCGCAATGCGCGTCGAGCGCACGGGCAACGTCGGGCAAGAGCTGCAACCGCCGCCCCCCTGCGCCCATGTCGCGCGTCCATGACAGCATGCGTTCGGCCTGCGGATCGGCCGCCATGATCCGGCCCGAAGCGTCGAAGGCGATCTGCCCCGCCCCGAGCCGCTCCAGCGCGGACTGCGCCATCGCGGTCTGGAGGCGTTGTTCGATCAACGCGACCAGCGTGCGCAGGGCCACGGCAAGGTGCGGCTCGATCATCGCCAGCGTGGACACGGCGCTGGCTGAAAAATCCTCCTGCTCGCGGACGAGCAAAAGCCACGCGTCGGCCACGCCCCCGGCCGACACACGCAGGAAACGCCCGAACCGGATGCGCATTTCCTCCAGTTCCGCCTGCTGCCGCGCCAGCTTGCTGCGGTCATCGTAATCGAGGATCTCGTCGAGCGCGTAAATGCGACCGGGCCGCATCGCCCCGTAAGGATGAAGGCCCAGCGCATCCATGCGGCGGAAATCGATGGGCGGTTCCTGCGCGGCACGCGGCGCGGCCACGTGCACGACATAAGGATCATCCGCCGGGTGCGCGTTAGCAAGCGTCACGATCAGGAAGGCCCGCCGTGCATAAGTGCGCGCCACCAGATTGCGCAGAAACGCGCGCCACGGCGGGCTTTCATGAATGCCTTCGACCAGCGGCAGCAAAAGCTCCCTTTGGTCGGCCGAAAGAATTGTCATAGGCCTTGCTCCCATATGGGAGCTTTGGCGTCAACCGAATCCGGCAATGGAGCCTTCAACCGCTCCAGCGGAGGGAAAGATGTCCGAATTGATTAGCAAGTCCCGCCTGACCCACCTGCAACGGCTTGAGGCCGAAGCCATCCACATCATGCGCGAAGTGGTGGCAGAGGCGGAAAACCCCGTGATGCTCTATTCCGTGGGCAAGGACAGCGCCGTGATGCTGCACTTGGCGCGCAAGGCGTTCTACCCCAGCCCGCCGCCGTTCCCGCTGCTGCACGTGGATACCACGTGGAAGTTCCAGGAGATGTACAAGCTGCGCGACCGCATGGCGGCCGAGAGCGGCATGGACCTGCTGGTCTATCATAACCCCGAAGCCATGGAGCGCGGGATCAATCCGTTCGACCACGGCGCGCTGCACACCGACATGTGGAAGACCGAAGGTCTGAAGCAGGCGCTCGACAAGTACGGCTTCGACGCCGCGTTCGGCGGGGCCCGCCGCGACGAGGAAAAGAGCCGCGCCAAGGAGCGCATCTTCAGCTTCCGCACGGCCAGCCACGGCTGGGACCCGAAGAACCAGCGCCCCGAACTGTGGAACCTGTACAACGCCCGCAAGAACAAGGGCGAGAGCATCCGGGTGTTCCCGATCTCCAACTGGACCGAGCTGGACATCTGGCAGTACATCCACCTCAACAACGTGCCGATCGTGCCGCTCTATTTTGCGGACATGCGCCCCACCGTGGAGCGCGACGGCATGCTGCTGATGGTCGATGACGACCGCTTCCCGCTGAAGCCCGGCGAAGAGCCGGTGATGCGCTCGATCCGGTTCCGCACGCTCGGGTGCTACCCGCTGACCGGTGCGGTGGAGAGTACGGCCAAGACCTTGCCCGAGGTGATCCAGGAAACCCTGCTGACCACCACCAGCGAGCGCCAGGGCCGCGCCATCGACAAGGACGCCGGCGGCGCCGGCATGGAAGTGAAGAAGCAGCAGGGGTACTTCTGATGACCGACCAGATCACCAAGGAAGAACCCGTCTATGTCACCGATCAGCTGATCGCGGACGACATCGACGCCTATCTGGAAACGCACCAGCACAAGACGATGCTGCGCTTCATCACCTGCGGGTCGGTGGACGATGGCAAGTCCACGCTGATCGGGCGGCTTCTGTACGATTCGAAGATGATCTTCGAGGACCAGCTGGCCGCGCTGGAAAACGACAGCAAGAAGGTGGGCACGCAAGGGCAGGAGATCGACTTCGCCCTGCTGGTCGATGGCCTTGCCGCCGAGCGCGAACAGGGCATCACCATCGATGTCGCCTATCGCTTCTTCAACACCGAAAAGCGCAAGTTCATCGTCGCGGATTGCCCCGGCCACGAACAATACACCCGCAATATGGTGACTGGCGCATCGACCGCCGACCTCGCCGTGATCCTGATCGACGCGCGCAAGGGCGTGCTGGTGCAGACGCGCCGCCACAGCTACCTGTGCCACCTGATCGGCATCAGGAACATCGTGCTGGCCGTCAACAAGATGGACCTTGTCGACTACGACCACGCCGTGTTCGACGCCATCGTGAAGGACTACACCGAGTTCGCCCGCTCGATCGGGATCGAAAGCTTCACCGCGATGCCGATTTCCGGCTTCAAGGGCGACAACATCACCACGCTTTCGGCCAACACGCCGTGGTACAAGGGACCGACGCTGGTCGAACACCTTGAAACCGTGGACGTGCTTTCGTCGGTCGATGCGGACAAGCCGTTCCGCATGCCGGTGCAGTGGGTGAACCGTCCCAACCTCGATTTCCGGGGCTTTTCGGGCCTGATCGCCACCGGGACGGTAAAGCCCGGCGATGCCGTGCGCTCGCTGCCTTCGGGCAAGACCAGCACCGTCACCCGCGTCGTCACGCTGGATAGCGATCTGGACGAGGCGGTGGCCGGCCAATCGGTCACCATCTGCCTTGCCGACGAGATCGACTGCTCGCGCGGCGATGTCCTCGCCATGGCGGACAACCCGCCGCAGGCCGCGGACCAGTTCGAATCCACGCTCGTCTGGCTGAATGACGAAGCGATGATACCCGGCCGCGCCTATTGGCTGAAGCTTGCCACACAGACCGTTTCGGCCACCGTGCAGCAGCCGAAATACGTGGTGAACGTCAACACCATGGAGCATCTGGCGGCCAAGACGCTGGAACTGAACGCCATCGGCGTGGCCGAACTGACGACCGACAAGGCCATCGTGTTCGAACCCTATGCCGACAGCCGCACGCTGGGCGGGTTCATCCTGATCGACAAGATCACCAACGCCACCGTCGCGGCGGGGATGCTCAACTTCTCGCTGCGCCGCGCGCAGAACGTGCACTGGCAGGCGCTGGACGTCAGCCGTGAGGCACATGCGAGCCTGAAGAACCAGAAGCCCGCCGTGCTGTGGTTCACCGGGCTTTCCGGTTCGGGCAAGTCGACCATCGCCAACCTCGTCGAGAAGAAGCTGCACGCCCTTGGCAAGCACACCTTCCTTCTGGATGGCGACAACGTGCGCCACGGCCTGAACAAGGATCTGGGCTTTACCGAAGCGGACCGCATCGAGAACATCCGCCGCGTGGGCGAAGTGGCCAAGCTGATGACCGATGCCGGCCTGATCGTACTGACCGCGTTCATCAGCCCGTTCCGCGCCGAACGCGACATGGTGCGGCAGATGCTGCCAGAGGGCGATTTCGTCGAGGTGTTCATCGATACCCCGCTGGAAGTGGCCGAAAGCCGCGACGTGAAGGGCCTGTACAAGAAGGCGCGTTCGGGCCAGCTGAAGAACTTCACCGGCATCGACAGCCCTTATGAAGCGCCCGAAGCCCCCGAGGTTCGCGTCGATACCACGCACGAAAGCCCCGAGGACGCTGCCGAGCGCATCGTCAACCACCTGCTCGGCTGGGCGCCGCAAATCTGATGGATGACCAGACCATGACCGACGCCGATCTCGCCGCCCATCTGGCCGATGTGGCCGGGCGCCTGCTGATTACCGTGCGCGACAGCAATGTGTTGAGCCTCAAGGCGCTGGGCAAGGCGGGCGATGCCACCGCCAACCAGTTCCTGTGCCACGCCTTGCGCGAACAGCGGCCTGAGGATGGCCTCCTTTCCGAAGAGGAAAAGGACAACCTCGACCGCCTCGCCTTCTCGCGCGTGTGGATTGTCGATCCGGTGGACGGCACGCGCGAATATGGCGAAGCGCGTGCCGACTGGGCCGTGCATGTGGGGCTAGCCGTCGATGGCGCGCCGGTTCTGGGCGCCGTTGCCCTGCCCGGAGCCGGCGTGGTGCTGCGCAGCGATGCGCCGGTCGCCGTGCCGCCCGCGCCCGAAACGCTGCGCATGGTGGTCAGCCGTACCCGCCCGGCGCGTGAGGCGACCGAAGTTGCCGCGCGCATCGGCGCGGAGCTTGTGCCGATGGGCAGCGCCGGGGCCAAGGCGATGGCCGTGATCC
This sequence comes from Pseudomonadota bacterium, assembly GCA_039804665.1. GTDB lineage: Bacteria > Pseudomonadota > Alphaproteobacteria > Sphingomonadales > Sphingomonadaceae > Novosphingobium. Next base: position 15,113 of record JBDLVU010000026.1, read on the forward strand.
TTGGGCAGGCCGACATCTACCTTCATTCGGGCGGCCAGTTCGAATGGGATTCCTGCGCGCCGGTTGCGGTGGCGCTGGCGCACGGCCTGCACTGTTCGCGCATCGATGGTTCGCCGCTGGTCTATAACCAGAGCGACACCTACATGCCCGACCTGCTGATCTGCCGGAAGGAGCACGCGCAGATGGTCCTGGCGGAGATCGCTGCTCTTGGCGAATGAGGGGCGCCCGGAAGGCGCCCCTCTTCGGCAGTCCCTACCACTTGAAGCGGTGCGTGATGCCACGGCGACGCGCGGCGATCTGTTCGCGGCGATGTTCGGGCGTGATGCGGCGGATATCGGCGGGCAGGTGATCGAACAGATCCACCTGCTTCACCTGATGCGCCACCGGGATCGGGCAGCTTTCCGCCAGCATCCAGCGGAATGTCATATAGCCTTCGGAATGGCCTGACGGATCGAGCCAGTTGGGCACGCCCGGATCATCGTGCGCGATCACCACGATCAGTTCGCCATCGTCCTCCAGCGCGGCGTGATGGCAATTGGTGCTCGACAGGCGATAGCGGTAATCCATCGTCTCCCACCAGTAATTGCCGAACTCCAGCGCCCAGTATTGCGCGCGTGGCGGGCGGACCCGCACGATCAGCGCCTCGTCCGGCGGCAGCATCCAGTAGGCGATGATCGGCTCACCGCCCGGTGTCGCATCGATCTTGCGGTCTTCAAGCTGGCGATAGGAAAGGAACGTGTTGGGCTGGACCTTCCACTTTTCGATCATGTCCGCCCAATACGTGACCGACCAGTTGACCCAGTGCGCCGCGGCGGACAGTCCTTCAACCACGCCTTCGGGGCTCAGCTGCGGCGGTGCGTCATCGCCCGTCAGCCGGTCTATCCGCGCCTCCATCGGGTCTTCGCGTTCCCAATCCGCGAAAAACTGGCGGAACGTGAGACGATAGGTGGCAGGCGTCGATTGCAGCCAGTTGAGGTCCGGCCGATCTGCCGGTTTCGGATCAGGACTGACGATCAGTTCGAAGCTGCCATCGTCCTCCACATGCAACTGATCGCCGAACAGCGTGGCCGCCACCCCGCCGCCCCATGGGGTGTCCCCCTGCTCCACCACCGTAATGCTGAAATACCGGGCGGAGCCCCGCTTGCCGCTGACCCGATAGGTGTCGGTGCCGTTGATCGGTCCGCCGACATAGAGCGCGTCGGTGTTGTCGCCGCCCTGCTTGCGGATGGGATCGAAGTAATGAAGCAGTTCGGGATGGAGCGGGTCGACGTTGTCCATCTCGAATTGCAGCGCCAGCCCGATGTTGCGGGCCAACAGGCGATAGGCGCCGGCCTTGTCCACCGGCGTACCCGGCGCCATCGGTCGCAACGGGATATCGCCCGCCTTTTTCAGTTCGTCGCAGAAGGCATGCCACGCATCGCGTAGGCGGGTTTCGTGATCGGTCATCGCGGGAACTCCCGTGGAAAAGGGGACGGCGCAGGTGGGGCAGTGGTGCCGGCGGCATATGCCCTCAGGGCATGGCGTGGCCGCCGCTGATCGAGATCATCTGTCCGGTGACGTAGCGCGATACTTCGGAGGCGAGGTAGAGCGCGTAGTGGGCGATGTCTTCGGGCCGGCCCAGCTTGCGGATCGGCATATTGTTCATGTTGAACAGCGTGCCGTCGGCCAGCGCGGCGTCCATGTCTTCGGGCTTGCCCAGCGACAGGCGATTCCAGAAGCTGCCCGAGGCGACGTCCTCGTTCGCATAGGGCACGATCCAGCCCGGCGCGATGCAATTGACGCGCGCGCCCTTCGGTCCCCATTCGTAGGCGAGCATCTTGGTAAAGCTGTTCACGAAGCCCTTGACCGCGCCATAGTGCACGATGCCGAGGCCCGATTCCCCGACCAGCGACGAATTCGACGAAATGTTGATGACGCTACCCGTCTGACGCGAAAGCATGTCGTGCGCCACGGCCTGCGTGCAATTGACCACGCCGTTGATGTTGAGCGCGATTTCCCAGTCGCGGGCGGACTGCTCCATTTCCTCGAACGGGCCGATCGCGGCCACGCCGCCCGCGTTGTTGACCAGCACGTCGACCGGGCCGAACCGCGCGTTGGCCACAGCCACCATCGCGTCCACGCTGGCGCGGTCGGTCACGTCGGTCGCCACCGGCAGGATCGTGCCCGCACAGCCCGCCTCACGCGCGCGGGCGGCGATTTTTTCACCCGTGGCGACATCGCGCGATGCCGAGATGACGTTCGCCCCTTCGCGCGCGAATTCTACCAGCAGGCCGTGGCCGATCCCGCCGCTGCCGCCGGTGACGATCACCGTCTTGCCTGTAAGCCCCAGATCCATCCTCGTTCTCCTTGATCGTGTTCGGGTGTCGGTTCAGCCCGCCTGCAACCGGGGCGAAGCGAGCCGCGCGTGGACCGCGCCATCGACCGGCAGCACCACCCCGCTGACGTAGGTGGCATCGTCCGAGGCGAGGAAGGCGGCCGCCGCCGCGATGTCCTCGCCCGTGCCCAGCCTGCCGACGGGCACCTGCCGCGCGAAGATGTCCGCGCCATCGGGCACGGTGTTGAGGTACGTGCGCAGCGCGGGCGTATCCATCGGACCGGGCGAAATGGTGTTGGCGCGGATGCCGTAGCGGCCATATTCGGTGGCGACACTACCCATCAGGCTGGCCAGCGCCGCCTTGGCCGCGCCATAGATCGCCAGCCCGTCTACCGCGCCCAGCCCCGCCCCCGAACTGGTGGCAAGGATCACGCCTCCACCCTGCCGCATCATCACCGGCAGCACCGCATGCACGCCATAGAACGCCGAATCGAGATTCAGCGCGACGATGCGGTGATAGCCCTCGATGCCGATTTCGTGCGTCGGCATGGGCTGTTGCCCGCCGGCGTTGGCGAACAGCACGTCCAGCCGCACGTGCGCGGCCACCACCCGGTCGACCATCGCCTGCACCGCCACGGGATCGGTGACGTCAGCCACCGCCGGTTCGGCCATGCCGCCGCGCTCGCGGATCAGCGCCACCACCGCCTGCACGGCGGCTTCGTTGCAATCGTTGACGTGGACCACCGCGCCTTCGGCGGCGAAACGCAGCGCGCTGGCGCGGCCGATGCCGCTGCCCGCGCCAGTGATCAGCGCGATCTTTCCGTTCAGTCGCTTGTCCATGATCACCTCATTCGGTCGGAACGTCGAAATAGGACTGGTAAGGTGCGAACAGTGCGCGCGTGGCGGCATCGGTGCTGACCGCATAGCGGTGCGCGCCGAACTTGCCCTTGGGCTTGGCGGCAAGATACGCGGCGACCGCCGTGCGTGCCTGATCGGTAAAGGGCAGGCCGAGCCCGGCGTAGATCCGCTCAAGCGCCGCCTGTGGGTCGGCGATCAGGTCTGCATAGCGCGAATGCGTGATTTGCGCGGCAGGCACGGTACCGTCCTCGATCCACGCTATCGTCTGGTTGAGGCGGCCTGCCGTGCCTTCGGGCGTGAGCAGTTCCTCGAATGCGGCCGCATCGAACGGCTTGTCGCTACGCATCGAAAAGAAGGTACCGAGCAGGCTGGTGACAGAGCCCTGCGCCCGCACCGGATCGCGGTGGGTAAGCACCACGCGGGCATCGGGGAACACCTTGAACAGCGTGGGCAGGAAGGTTTCGTGCTCGGGCGATTTCAGCAGCCAGTGATCGCGCGGATTGCGCCACTGCAACAGCTTCAGCAACCGCTTGTAGTGGCGATAGGCCGGCTCCATGTCGGCGCCGAACAACCAGTTGTTATAGCTGGGAACCTGGCAACTGGCCGAGAGGTGGCCCGAACGGAAGCTCATGCGCAGCGCAACGAAGCATTCGTTGGGAATCCACGCACCCAGTTCGTGCATCGCATTCAACCCCGGCGCCACGCGGCCGAGCTGGGTGATGAGGTCGTGCGCGCGCGGCACGCGCGGATCACTGCGATAGGTGGCGGCCTCGGGCGGGGGACACGGCAGCACGAATTCCCAGTTGGCAGGCGCCATCAGTTGCCGGTCCTGCGCCAGCAGCTCGAACAGGATCGACGTGCCCGAACGCGGCAGGCCGGTCACGAAAACCGGGCGATCGATGATTTCATCCTCGATCTCAGGATGGGCGGCATAGGCTGCCTCGATCCGCAGACGCGCCTCAAGAAACAGCAGGATATCGTTGCGGGTCCAGATGCGGCCGAAGAAATGAAGCTCTGCCTCGGTTTCCACCGCGCGCAGAAAAACTCGCAGCGCGTCCTGCCAATCGTCCGTGCCGAAATCATCGAGACCGGTGCTGCGGCGCGCGGTCGCGACCAGTTCGTCGAACTCAAGCGGGGCAACGCCAGATGCGTCCCATGCGCGCGTTTCGTCGAGAAAGCGCGCCAGCCATTCGGGGCGCTCTGGCGCCTGCCAGCCCGCTGCCGGGGCAATTCCGGTTCCGGTCATGCGATGTCGATCCTCTGTGCCGGCATGCCTTGCCGTTGCCTGAAGACTAGACCGACGCCCCTTGATGACATACAGGGATTATCGTTCAACAGAGCCGGGATTATCGTCCATGCCTCTACCCGAAACCGGACGGGCCGCGATCACGCTGGGGGAAGTGGTGGACCTGCTGCGCCGCGCCGAACGCGCGGGCGCCGATCCGCTACAAATCCTGCGGCGCGCGCGGGTGCCACATTCGATGGAGGATCTCTCGGGCGAACGCCCCGCGCTGATTGCGCAGCGTCATCTCGTGGCGATCTACCGCGAATGCGTGATCGGCGTGGGCTGGCATTCCAGCCGCCAGGACGGCAAGCCACAGATGCACCCGCGCGAATTCCGCCTGATGTGCCATTGCGTGATAACCAGCCCCACCTTGCGCAAGGTGATCGAGCGCCAGATCGTGTTCTTCGAAACCCGCGTCGAACGTTTGAGCGCGATGCGGCTAATCGAGCGGGATGGAACGGCGACCGTGGAAGTGGACACGCTGCGCCGTCGCCGGACATTTGGCGCGTTCCTGTCGGACCTGGTTGGCATGGCTGCGTTCAGCCGCCTTTATGCGTGGTTGCTGGGCATCGGCGAGGACAGTTTCGCGGTCGAGCTGGCGCACAGCGCGCGCCACGCGCACGATGCGCTGAACGAGATTTCCGGCGGGCGGCTGCGCTTCGATTGCCCGATCAACACCATCGCCTTTCCCGCGCCATTGCTGGACCGACCGCTGATGCGCTCGCCCGCTGAGCTGGAAAAGCTGCTGGAGCAGTTTCCCTTCGACTTCCTTTCGCGGCGTCTGGCGGCGATGGCGCTGCGCGACCGCGTCCGCAGCCTTTACGTGCGCAGCCTCAACCGGGGCGAGCCGCTGCCATCGCTGGAAGCCATCGCCGCCGAGGCGGGGCAGAGCGTGAGCACCGTGCGCCGGCAGCTGGCGACCGAAGGCGCATCGGTGCGCGCGCTCCGCGACGAAGCGCGGCGCGACGTGGCGCTGGGCCTGCTGCAACACGATGCGCCGAAGGTCGAGGATCTGGCCCAACGGCTCGGCTTCCGCGACATAGACAGCTTTCGCGCCGCGTTTCGCCGCTGGACCGGGACGACACCGAGCCGGCTGCGCGGGGCCTGAGGCGGGGCCGCTATCCGCGCAATTCGGTCTTCAGCACCTTGCCCGCGGCGTTCCGCGGCAATTCCGGCACGATCACGAAGCTGCGCGGCACCTTGTAGTTGGCCATGTTCTCACGCGACCACGCGATCAGCGCGGCCTCGTCGGGCGTCCGGCCCGGACGCGGCACCACGAAGGCGCGCCCCACCTCGCCCATCCGTTCGTCCGGCACGCCGATCACCGCGCACATCGCCACGTCAGGGTGAGCAGACAGCAGCGCCTCCACCTCGGCCGGATAGACATTGAAGCCACCGGAGATGATCAGGTCCTTCTTGCGGTCGGTGATCTTCAGATAGCCACGCGCGTCGATCGTGCCGATATCGCCGGTGTGCAGCCACCCCTGCGCATCGATGGCCTCTGCGGTCGCAACCGGGTCGTCGAGATAGCCTCGCGTCACGCCGTGGCCGCGCACCCACAGTTCGCCCGGCTCGCCAGCGGGGCGGTCCTGCCCGTCCTCGCCCACGCAGCGCACTTCTAGCCCCGGCAGCGGATAGCCGCAGGTGTTGGCGATCGTTTCGGCATCGTCGCCCTGCCGGGTCATGGCGATGCAGCCGCATTCGGTCATGCCATAGCCATTGACGATATTCTGCATCCCCAGTTCAACGCGCATGCGCTCGACCAGCGCCGGCGGAACGGGCGCGGCGCCCGTTACCGCGACGCGAAGTGAGGAAAAGTCACGCGCCTTGTCGCCCGCCAGTTCCTGCAGCAACGACTGATAGATCGTGGGGGGGCCGGGGATGAAGGTGATGCGGTTCACCTCGATCTGTCGCACCATTTCGGCCACGTCGAAGGTCGCCATCGGCACGATGGTCGCCCCGCGTACAAGGCAGGCGGACCAGCCAGCCTTGTAGCCGAAGGTGTGGAAAAACGGGTTCACGATCAGGTAGCGATCGCCGGGGCGCAGGTCCACGCGGACTGCCCAGTCACCGAATATCTGCGTCGCCTGCCGATGCGCAGTCAGCGCGCCCTTGGGCCGGCCCGTGGTGCCCGAGGTAAAGATGATATCGCAAATATCGTCGGGCGAGACACGCGCGAGCGCAGCATCGACCGCCGGATCCGCTGCCCCGCTGCCCCGCGCGACGAAAGCATCGAAATCGCGGTCGAGATAAACCGTCTCGACCAGATCGGGCAGATCTTCGTTCGCAATCAGCCGGGCATAGTCCTGCCCCAGGAAATCCGCCGGCGCGAACAGGATTTTCACCCGCGCCCTGCGCAGGATGTCAGCCGCCTCGTTGCCCTTGAAACGCGTGTTCATGGGCACGATCGTGGCGCCGACCGCCTGGGCGCCCAGCGCGGCGAGAATCCACTCGCGCGTGTTGGGCGCCCAGATCGCGATACGATCCCCATGGCCGATCCCGCTGGCCAGCATGGCCGAGGCGGCGGCACGGGCATCGGCCCACAGTTGCGCAAAGCTCCAGGTCCGCTCACCCACGATCAGGCCGGGCTGATCCGGCCAGGTTTCGGCAGCGGCCTTTGCGGCGCCGGGAATGGTCTTGGGCCAGGTGCCCATCGCCTCGGTCATGGCTGGTCTTTCCGCCTTCAGGCCACTTCAAACAGGCCGGCCGCGCCCATGCCGCCTGCCACGCACATCGACACGATCACGTACTTCACCCCGCGCCGCTTGCCCTCGATCAGCGCGTGGCCGACCAGCCGCGAACCGGTCATGCCAAAGGGATGGCCGATGGCGATACCGCCACCGTTGACGTTGAGCTTTTCGGGGTCGATGCCCAGCTTCTGCTGGCAATAGACGGCTTGGCTGGCAAACGCCTCGTTGATCTCGAACAGGCCGATATCCTCAAGCTTCAACCCCGCGCGGTCGAGCAGCTTGGGAATGGCGAAGACCGGGCCGATGCCCATTTCGTCCGCCCCGCAACCCGCCACCTGAAAGCCGCGATAGATGCCCAGCACCGGGCGACCTTCGGCGCGCGCGGTATCGAGGTCCATCAGCACCTGCGCCGATGCACCATCCGACAGTTGGCTGGCATTGCCTGCGGTCACGTGCTTGCCTTCGGCAATGACCTGCCCGTTCTTGAACACGGGCTTGAGGCCGGCCAGCGCCTCGTAGGTCGTGCCCGCGCGAACGCCTTCGTCGCGGTCAAGCGTAACGTCTTCCTTGCCGGTTTCGTTGCCTTCCTTGTCGAACAGCGCCTTGGTGACGGTGATCGGAACGATCTCGTCATCGAACTTGCCCGCGGCCTGCGCGGCGGCTGCACGCTGTTGCGACAACGCGGCGAAGCGGTCCTGCTCCTCGCGGCTGACACCGTAGCGTTCGGCAACGATCTCGGCCGTCTCGATCATCACCATATAGGCATAGGGATCGTGCGCCTTGACGAATTCCGAGCGGTTACGGAACGATGGCGCATGCTTGTTGAGCGTCAGCGAGATACTTTCCATGCCGCCGGCCACGGCGACGTCGATCTCGTTGCACATGATGCCGCGCGCGGCGAGCGCGATGGCGTTCAGGCCAGACGAGCACTTGCGATCAAGCGTGAAGCCGCTGGTCGTATCCGGCAGGTTCGACGCGTGGACAGTCAGGCGACCGAGGTTGTAGCTCTGCGTGTTCCAGTGATTGCCAACGCCAAGGTAGACATCGTCCACGCGCGCCGGATCGATGCCGGCACGGGTCAGCGCGGCGTTGACCACGTGTGCGGAAAGAACGGGGGCCTCGGTATCGTTGAAGGCGCCACGATAGGCTTTGCCCACGCCGGTGCGGGCGGTGGAAACGATGGCTGCTTCGCGCATGTCAAATCCTCTCAGGCAAAGCCGTGCATGTTGGACGGGCCAAAGTAGGCCTTCATCTCAATCACTTGGCTTGCATCATTAAAGCGGAACGTATCGATCACGTCGACGCGCATGTCCTTGCCATCCAGGTGGAGGAGGACGCTGAACGCAAAGGCTGCATAATCGCCGGCGATACGCACGGGTCCTTCCAGCCGAAGCTTCGCGCCTGTCTGCATCGAGGCGGTGTAGAAACCAAGGATGGCGTCATGCCCCACGTGCGGGGGCGTGCCGATGGGGTCCTCGACAGTGGCGTCCGGCGCGAACAACGCCGCCACACGATCGGGCGCGCCAGCATCGAAGGCTGCGACGTATTCGTGGACGGCGGCTTCCATCTTTACGGGATCTGGCATCGCATTTACTCCGGAAAATAGCGGCTGATGGTGTCGAGCACGCAGGCGGGTTTTTCCTGACCTTCGATCTCGATGGTGACACGCACGACCGATTGAATCGCACCCTTCACTTCTTCGACCGAAACGATTTCGCCGACGCCGCGAATGCGGCTGCCAACCTTGACCGGGTTCAGGAAACGAAGCCGATCCGCCCCCACATTGACGGCATGGGCAAAGCCACGCACCTCGATCAGCTGCGGCAGGAAATGGTTCACAAGGCTCATCGTGAGATAGCCGTGCGCGATGGTGCCGCCGAATGGACCGGCCTGGGCGCGCTCCACATCAACGTGGATCCATTGATGATCGCCGGTCACCTCGGCAAAGCCATCGACGCGGTCCTGCTCGATCGCCAGCCAGTCGGTCGGACCAAGCTTCGTGCCTTCGCTGCCGATCAGGTCCGCAGGCTTGTGGAATACCAGCGGCATGGCTCAGGCTTTCTGACTGGAGACCGGGACGATCTCCCCGGTCATGTAGGAGGACAAATCACTGGCGAGGAACAGCATCACGTTCGCCACTTCCCACACCTCTGCCGGGCGGCCATAGGCTTCGGTCTTGACGAGTTCGGCCAGCTTTTCCTCGGTCGTCACCTTGGCAAGGAAGGGGTGCATGGCAAGACTGGGCGCAACCGCGTTGATGCGCACGCCATGGTCGGCCGCTTCCAATGCGGCGCAGCGTGTAAAGGCCATCACGCCTGCCTTGGCGGCGGCATAGTGCGCCTGCCCCTTTTGCGCGCGCCAGCCCAGTACCGAGGCATTGTTGACCATTACGCCCGACTTTGCCGCATACATGACGGGCAAAAAGGCGCGTGTCATACGGAACAGACTGGTCAGCGTGACGTCGAGCACGCGGCTCCACTGGTCGTCAGTCATGGCGACCACCTCAACCTCACCGCCGAGGCCGGCATTGTTGATGAGCACGTCGATCCGGCCCAGTACGTTGATCGCGGCATCGCGCAGGCCCTGCACCGCCTCTTCGCTGGTCACGTCGCAGACGAAGGTTGCCGGGCGTTCGCAGCCAACCTCCGCCGCGATGCGGTCGGCCGCTTCGCCCAGCCGGCGTTCGTGGAAATCGCTGATCAGCAGCCTGGCACCCTCTTCGGCCGCGCGCTTGGCCACGGCAAAGCCGATGCCAGTGCCGGCGGCAGCGGTAACAACAACCGTCTTGCCCTTCAGCATGCCGAGCGGGGTGGGATAGGCGGGGACAGGCACGGTCATGCTACGGGTTCCTCAGGTTGTGCGGCGGGCATCGCCCAGTCGCTGTCGCTGGCAAGCGAGAGCACAAGCTTGCCGCTGACATGGCCGGTGCGCACGCGCTCCAGCGCTTCACCCGCATGGGTCGCGGGCAGTTCTGCGAACGGCAAGGCACGCATCGCGCCTCGCACCATCGCCTGGTACAGGGCGGAAAGATGAAGGCCGAGCCGTTCCCAACTGGCCGAAACGCGCAAGGCGGTGACGCCGCACTCGTCCATCCGCGCCGCATCAGGTAGCGCTTCGTCAGGCAGCATCGTTTCGATGGCGAGGTAGCGTCCGCCCTTGCGCAACAGCGCGGCGGGATCGGACAGGCTGCCCTGCCCGACCGTATCGAGCACAAGGTCCACGCCGTCTGGCGCCCATTCACGAAGCCGTGTCGCAACATCATCGCTGCGGTAGTCGATCGAGCATTCGACGCCGAACGCGGCGAGCAGCGACTGGTTGGCCGGACCGGCGGTCGCGGCGACGCGGGCGCCTGCTGCGCGCGCGATCTGCACGCCCCAAAGGCCGGTGCCCCCCGAACCGCCATTGATGAACACCGCTTCGCCCGAGGCTACGCGGCCTTGCGACACCAACGCCTCACGCGCGGAGATGCCCGCGACGGGGGCAGTCGCCGCTTCGGCAATGGATACGCCATCGGGCAGGCGTGCGGCATGATCGGCAAGGCAGATCGCAAATTCGGCATAGCTTCCGCCGCGGCCCAGCGCGATGGAGGACATGAAGCCGACTCGGTCACCCACGGCCAGCCCGTGCACGCCCTCGCCCAATGCGGCCACGGTGCCTGCACCGTCGAAGCCGGTGACAAGCGGCATCGCGGTGCCGACAAAAGGCAGCCAGCCCATCAGCGCCTTCCAGTCCGCCGGGTTCACGCCCACGGCAGCCACGCGCACCAGCAGTTCGCCCGGGCCGGGCTTCGGCGTGGGCACGCCGTGCACGGTCGCCTCTCCCGGACAGCCGAAAGTGTCGATGGCGATGGCGCGCATACGCTCCGGAATGACCACCGCCGCGCTCACAGGTCACCTCGCGGTTCGCGCGGCAGGCCGAGGCCGCGTTCGGCGATCAGGTTGCGCTGGATCTGGTTGGTCCCACCATAAATCGTGTCGGACCGGCTGAAGAGGTAGACGTTGGGCAGCATCGACCATGCATAGGCATCGCCCGCAGCGATCTCACCCTCCTGCCCCAGCACGTCCATCGCCAATTCGCCCAGATCGCGCCGCCACGTGGCCCACTGGATTTTGTAGGTCAGCGCTGCGCCGTCGATGGCCGCCGGGTCGGCGGCGGACAGCATCCGCAGCGCACCATAGCGCATCAGCCGCAACCCGATTTCGGCCTGCGCGATGCGCTGGCGGACCACGGGATCGGACGCCTTGCCATTGGCCCGGGCGGCGTCGATCACAGCATCGAGTTCGTTGCGAAACTGCATCTGCTGGCCAAGCGTGGACACTCCGCGCTCGAACGCGAGCAGCGCCATTGCCACTTTCCAGCCATCGCCCCGCGCGCCCAGCATCGCATCGGCCGGACAGCGCGCGTCGGTGAGGAAGGTTTCGTTGAACTCAGCCTCTCCGTTGATCTGGCGGATCGGTCGCACCTCGATGCCGGGCTGCTCCATGTCCATCAACAGGAACGAGATGCCCTTTGGCCCCTTCGATCCTTCCTCGCTGCGTGCCACGACGAAGATCATGTCGGAATAATGCGCAAGGCTGGTCCAGACCTTCTGGCCGTTGACGATCCATATGTCGCCTTCCAGCCGCGCCTTGGTCTTGACGTTGGCAAGGTCCGATCCCGCGCCCGGCTCGGAATAGCCCTGGCACCAGATCTGCGTGCCGGCCGCGATGCCGGGCAGGTATTTTGCCTTCTGTTCATCGGTCCCGAACGCCAGAATCGTAGGACCTGCCAGCTCGACGCCGATGTGATTGATGCGGTTTGGGGCGCCGGCGCGGGCGTATTCCTCGGCAAAGATCACCTGTTGCGCCAGCGTGGCGTCGCGCCCGCCCCATTGCGCCGGCCAACCGATGCACGACCACTTGTGCGCAGCGAGCTGCTGTTCCCATTCCTTGCGGCGCGGGATCCCGTCACACAAATTGGGGATGCCGCGAATATCGGCGAACGGCCCTGCCATCTGGGCCTGCAACCACGTGGCGCACTCGGTGCGAAAAGCTTCGTCAGCCGCGGAAAATCCAAGCTTCATGCCGCCGCTCCCAGGATCAGCGCAGCCACCTGTTCACGGTGCCATGGCCCATCGCCCAGCAAGGTCAGGATCGATCGCGCACGCTTGAAAAACAGGTGCGCATCGTGCTCCCAGGTAAAGCCGATGCCGCCGTGCAGCTGGATCATGTTGCCTGCACACATGTGAAAGGTATCGGCGCAAAACGACTTTGCTGCGTGCAGCGCAAGCGTCGCTTCCTCGCTGCCTTCGTCCAGCGCGCAGGCTGCCCAGTAAACCGCAGAGCGCGCCTGCTCGATCTCCACCATCATATCGGCCAGGCGGTGCTTGTAGGCCTGAAACGATCCGATCGGACGGCCGAACTGCACACGCTCCCTGGAGTAGGCGACCGTGCGGTCCAGCGTGGCCTGAGCCCCGCCAAGCGCTTCGGCCGACAGGCAGATCCAGCCGGCTGCCAACGCGCCGGCCATCGCCGCGACGCCATCCGCCAGCCGTTCAGCCGGAGCATTGTCAAGCACCACCGTGGCAAGCGGCCGGGTCTGGTCCATGGTAACATGGCCGGTTACGGCGACGCCGCTGCCCTTTGGATCGACCAGCCAGGCCTCGTCACTCGCATAGACGAGCAGCAGGTCCGCAGCCGCGCCGTGCGGCACGAACCGCAACGTGCCGGTCAGGCGGCCATCGCGCTGTTCAAGCCTTTCCGCCCATCCCGCCGCCGCGACCACTTCGCCCGAGGCAAGACGCGGCAGCCATTCCGACTTTTGCTCTTCGGAACCGCCCGCCGCAAGCCCACGGCCGGCCATGGCAAGACCCAGCAAAGGCAGCGCGGCGACTTGCGCGCCAGCAGCCTCGGCCACCAACGCAAATTCGATCATGCCCAGCCCTGCGCCGCCGTGCTGATCGGGAAGACCCACGCCGGCAAGACCCAGTTCACCGGCGAACGCCGCCCACAGCGCACGGTCGATACCGGCATCGTTGCCCGTGGCGACCATCGCCGCGCGCGTGCGCTCGCTGGTCGCGTGTTCGGCAAAGAAACCGCGAACCGTGTCCGCGATCATGGCCTGTTCCTCGGTGAAGGCGAATTCCATGGTCAGGCGGTGCCCCACACCTTGCGCGGGGGAACGCGCTCTGCCAGCAGGCGATCGACCACGTCGGCGACCTGAGCCGTCTGCCAGCGCGCCTGCTGGTCAACGAACGGACCTTCTCGCCAGCCGTCTTCCAGCATGATCTTGCCGCCTTCCAGTTCGAACACGCAGCCCGTGACATGGGCGCTTTGCGCGCTGCCCAGCCAGACCACGGTGGGAGCGACGTTGGCCGGGTCCATCACGTCGAAACCCGCACCCTGCGTCGCCATCTTCTCGGCAAAGGCCTGCTCGGTCATGCGCGTACGGGCAGACGGCGCGAGGGCATTGGCGGTGATGCCATAGCGTCCCAGTTCGGCGGCTTGCACCAGCGTGAGCGCGGCGATCCCGCCCTTGGCGGTGGCGTATGCGGCCTGCGCGATGCTGCCTTGCAGGCCTGCGCCCGAAGAGGTGTTGATGATCCGCGCGTCGGGATCGCGGCCGTCCTTCTGTTTGACGCGCCAGTAGTTCACGGCGTGGCGGGCAAGGCAGAAATGACCGCGAAGATGGACGTGCATGGTGGCATCCCATTCATCGAGCGTAGCAGACACGAACATGCGGTCACGCACGATGCCCGCGTTGTTGACCACCACGTGCAGGTCACCGAACGCCGCCAGCGCGGCATCGACGATGCGCTTGGCCGCGTCCCAGTCGGTGATGTCCTCGTAGTTGGCGATGGCCCGGCCGCCACTGCCGTTTATTTCGGCCACCACGGCATCGGCAGCACTGGTATCGCGCCCTTCGCCGCCCAGCGATGTACCGATATCGTTGACGACCACGTTCGCGCCTTCGGCAGCAACCGGTGCTTTCTTGGTGCGATAGAACGGATTCACGACTAACACCGAGTAACCGGATTCTGCTAAGCGTTTCGCCATTTGTTCGAATGCGGGACGCAAGCCAAAAATATCAGGCCACACCAGTACAGCAGGATGCTTGCCGCTGGCTGGATGAACGAAATACGCATCGGCGGTGCCATCGGGCGTTTTGATTTCGACTTTGGATTCTTTAGTCGCTGCCGCATTGGCCACTGGCGGCAGAGCAGCAATAAAACTGGCACCCATCGCTAACGAGGCAAATTGACGTCGCG
>JBDLVU010000027.1:0-27768 GCA_039804665.1 Pseudomonadota bacterium
CTTGCCCAGATCGGCCAAGCCGGTCTTGTCGGACACCGAAAGCAGCGCCCGCTTGATCGTCACATTGCTCAAAGCGAATTCCTATCTATCGCATCTTCTTGAGCAGCCAGGAGAATGTCTCCCCGCTGCGCGGAACCTTGGCCGCGACGACAAGCTGGCGGGTGCCCATGGGGCGTCCCTGCCCGTCGGCCCACAGGCTTTCCTCGATCGTCACCGGATCGCGACCCGAACGGAATTGCCAAAGGCTGCCGTCGGTAAGCGCAAGTGTGACGCCGAGGCCGTCCCGGCCTTGCGAAAGCTCGATATGCGGGCCGAGGTGAAATCGCAAGGCAACGCCGATGGTGCCGCGTTTTCCCTTTTTGCCCGTGGGAACCAGAAGATCCTCGCCGCGCAGCTCGGTGCCGTCGTCACGCAGGATCAGGATGCGCTGGTGCATCAGGCCATAGCGGGCGACATAGCCGTTATGGCTCGCCTCAAGCCGGGTGGCGCCTTGATCGGACGACAGCGTGCGGCGATCGATGTCCACTTCGGACACGCCGCTGCCGAGCTTTCCGTTGATCAGCACGGCGGTGGAGTTGAAATCGTCGATCGTCAGCGTGGAATGCGCGGCTGTGGCGCGCAGGCCCTGCGCCAACCGCAGCGGAATCTGCCCACCGGCCACCGCGGCGCCGCCGCAATTCACGATGATCCGGTCCGCCCCGTGGCTGAATTCGAAGGCCAGCGTGGACGCGCAGCCATCGCGCGCATGGCGGGCGAGCGGCGGCGGCGCGGCATCGAACTGCAGGATCGCCGCCCGGGCGGTCACGCGTTGATAGCCCCACTGCCGCGCATCGCGCAGCGGCCGGGTACGCACGCCGCTGGCTTTCACCAGCGCTTCGATACGCTCTGCAGAAACCGCGTTGGCGCCCTGCCACGAACCCAGCGCACCATCGCCGTGCAGCAATGCCAGTAAAGGTGGCACCAGCAGCGTCAGGATCGTGTCGAGCTGGTGCGGCGCTTCGCTGCGCACGGCGGCGTAGCAGGCCTTCAGCCGCACGATCAGTGCGATCGCTTCCATCTGGCAGAGCGGGCTGCGTGACAGCACGCCGCCATCGTCCCCCACCATGTCGCCCAGCGCCTTGATCAGCCCGGCCTCGCCGAAAAGCTTGCGCGCGTGGCCATCGGCCAGCAGAAGTCCGGCGGCGGTGATCGCGCTCCAGCCCGCGACTTCGCCCAGCTTGTCGTCGGCGCGGCCGACATTGCGGTCCAGCCAGCGCGCGGTGTCCGCCATTGCGTGCAACACGCGCGCGCGGAACTTGCGGTCATTGCCGGAAAGCAGCAGCGGCGCATGGATCAGCCAGCTGAGTAGGCGGTGACCGGTGTTGCCCACATCCCATGCCGGGCTGGCGTTCGGCTTCGGATTGGCGCTAAGCCATGTCGAAAGGATACGTTCCGCCACCGGCACGCATTGCGGCCGGGCGGCGCAGGTTTCGAGGTCGGCCAGCCAGCCGAAGCCATGCACCATCCGTTCGAACGGCGGCGAAAGGCGTGGGCCGGTGAATTCCACGTCTGCAATCGGGGCTTTGACCCCGTGCAACAGGAAATGCCCCGCACGCAGTGCCGTGCCGGCAGCCGCATCGCCCAGCAACGGGTTGGTCACCGTGGCGGTCAGCCGCGGGTTGGCGCGCTTGCGAAATGGATTGAGCGCCCCGGGCGGCAGGCCCATGCCGTAGGCGAGCCTTGCCAGCCGGTCGGCCGTTCCTACTGCCGGCGGCGAGAAATCTGCCAGCGCCAGCGCCCGGCCGGGTTCGATGACGCCGATTTCGCTGGATTCCGATTGCTCGGTCATCGGGTTTGCCGGCCTTTTCGCGGTGCGGGCCTGTGGGAGTGTTGCGGACCGCAGCGGTTCATCGCCCGGTCCGAGGGGAATGGCGGTGGGTCCTTTCGGTTCCCCGCCAGTGATCGGATTGTCCCGGCCGACCGAAACAGGATCACGCCCGGCCTCATCGTGTCCGGCATTGGCGCCGCGGGCGATCGAGAGGCCGGTCTGGTCCATCGTGTCAACCGGCCCCCTTCAGCGCGGCGATATTGGCGGCATAGGCATCGGGTCCGCCCTTGAACGTGGCCGTGCCTGCCACCAGCACGTCGGCCCCGGCATCCACGCAAAGCCGGGCGGTGGTCAGGTCGACGCCGCCATCGACTTCAAGGTGGATGTCACGTCCGGTCTTGTCGATCATCTTGCGCACCGCTTCGATCTTGCGAAGCTGGCTGGAGATGAAGCTCTGCCCGCCAAAGCCGGGGTTCACGCTCATCACCAGCACAAGGTCGATATCGTCGATCAGGTAGTCGAGCATCTTCGCGGGTGTTGCCGGATTCAGCGAAATGCCCGCCTTTTTGCCCAGCCCCTTGATCGCCTGCACCGTGCGATGCACGTGCGGCCCGGCTTCGGGATGGACGGTGATGATGTCCGCCCCGGCCGCCGCGAAGGCTTCCAGATAGGTATCCACCGGTGAAATCATCAGGTGCACGTCGAACGGCTTGGCGGTGTGCGGCCGCAGGGCCTTCACCACGCCCGGTCCGATGGTGATGTTGGGCACGAAGTGGCCGTCCATCACGTCCACGTGGATCCAGTCGGCCCCGGCGACGTCGATCGCGCGCACTTCTTCGCCAAGCCGGGCGAAGTCGGCGGAAAGGATCGAGGGAGAAATCAGCGGGGCGGGCATGGTGCAATCCGGTCGGGCAGGGGACGGGCGGACGTTCGCGGGCCTGAGGCAGACATGCCGGTAACGCAGACGCGACCGCGCACCCCTTCCACAAGCCCGTCATGGCGATACCCACCGCGATTCGGCGTCACAAGCGCGGAACGTCGCTTTTTCCACACGCAATGTCCGGATTCGCGCCATTTCCGAGCAGTTAGGTCCACAACGAAGCCGTCGGTGCCTGCATCCGCGTGCCCGATGCGCGATGAAGGCTCAGGCGAACCCCGTAGGACATCGCCTTAGTGCGGAGCGATTGGTGGGCGAACGGCTGAATATCGCGGGCGAGGGCGGGGACGTGCGCATGGATGGGCGCAGGGACGCGCAGGGCCTTGCCCTGCTGATGTCGTGCGTCCCGCGTGCCCGGTTTGCCATGGTGGCCGGCCTGATGCTCGGCGTTGCGCTGACCGAGGGTATGGGGCTGGTCCTGCTGGTGCCGTTGGTCGCTGCCATCGGCGGCGGCACATTGCCCTTTCCGGCCGCGTTGCAGCCCTTGCTCACTGCCGCCGCGCGGGCAGGGCTGCCGTCCGGACCGGGCGCCTTGCTCGCGCTGTTCGTGGTGCTCGTGACGGTGCGCGCGGCGCTCAACTTCCATCGCAAGATCGAAGGCGAACGGCTCGGCTTCCTCGTGGTGGACAGGCTCCGCGCGCGCGCCTTCCACCTCCTGCTCCGTGCGCGCTGGCAGGCGCTGTCCGTCATGCGCCAATCCGACAGCGCGAACCTGCTGATCACCAGCGTGGATCGCGTCGGCTGGGCGCTGGATCAGGCATTGCGCGCAGCCTCTGCCGCCGTGATTCTTTGCGGCGTGGGGGTGACCGCGCTGATCCTGTCGCCAGCGGCGGCGGGGCTGTTTGGCGCGATGGGCGTGTTCGTGGTGGTTGCCTATCGCGGCCTGCGCCGGCGTGCCGGGCATCTGGGCGATTGCGTCAACCGCGCCTTTGACGATGTCCATGCCCGCACGGCGGAAACGCTCGGCGGCCTCAAGCTGATCAAGAGTCTGGGCGCCGAAGAGCGCGCCGAAGCATCGTTCGCCACCGCCTTCGCCAATCTTCGCCATGCGCAGCTTGCCTACCTTTCCAGCCATGGCGCGGGGCAGGCGCTGTTGCAGGTGGCCGGTGCGCTGGCGCTGGCAGCGGGGGGATGGCTGGCGGTGACCCGCCTGCACATCGGCATTCCGGTCCTCGTGCCCTTGCTCGCGCTGTTTGCCCGGGCCTGGCCACTGCTCTCCAGCTTTCAGGAAGCATGGCAGGACTGGCGTCATGGTGTTCCTGCGCTTGCCCGCACGGCGGACCTGATGGCGCAGCTCGCCGCGGTGAACGAACCCGCAGGGCGTCCCCAGCCTCTGCCCGTCCCCCGCCACACCATCGCGCTTTGTGGCGTCACTCTGGTTCAGCCGGGCCGCGATGGTCCCGTGCTGGACCAGGTCTCGCTTTCGCTGGCGGTGGCCACCACCACGCTGCTGGTCGGGCCTTCGGGTGCGGGCAAGTCCACCATCGCCGATGTGTTCGGCGGTCTGCTCGTCCCGCAGTCCGGCAGCCTTGTGCTTGATGGCGCCGCGCTCGATGCGGCCGATCTGGTGCGCTGGCGGCGGTCGGTCGCCTATGTCCAGCAGGATGCGCTGCTGTTCCACGCGTCCATTCGGGAAAACCTGTTGTGGGCGCGGCCCGGCGCCACCGAGGCCGAGATGCAGGCCGCGCTGGCCGATGCGTCGGCGGATTTTGTGCAAGCCTTGCCACAGGGGCTGGACACCGTGGTGGGGGATCGCGGTGCCTGCCTTTCGGGCGGGGAGCGCCAGCGGATCGCGCTTGCCCGCGCGCTGTTGTGCAATCCCGCGCTGCTGATCCTCGATGAACCGACCAGCGCGCTCGACTCCGCCAACGAACGCGCCGTGGCGGCGGCGCTGGCCCGCTTGCGCGGTCGCATGACCATTCTGGCGATTGCCCATCGCGGCATTCTGGCCGAAGCGGCCGATCGCGTGGTCGCGCTCACCGGGGGGAAAATCGCCGAGCTTGGCCCGTCGCAGCGAATCGGCGTGGCATAGAGCGCGGTCGATTCACCTTTTCACTCTGCGCCGGGCAAAGGCTTGCAGCCTGCGAAATGGGATGGCGCCGGCCAAAAGTTCAGCATAGGTTCAACGCCGAATCGACATTTTATTGAGGACGAACGGTTGCCGGGTGGGCAACCGGGCGGGAAGCCCAACGGTTCGTAGCACGTTCAGGAGCCTCCGCGCCGCCTTTTCAAAACAATACCGGGACCTTCAGCCATGACCTTGCCGAGACGTGTTCGCGCCGCGGCCGCGACCATTTCAGCTTTTTTTGCCGGCCTTCTCGCTGGGGCGGCGTCTGCGCATGCGACCCCCGCCTGCGTTGGTCCGGCCAGCGACACCTGGATCAATCTGACCGTCGACGGCGTACGCAACAGCGACGGCCTGATCGCCGCCACGCTTTACGCCGACGATTCGCGCCGCTTTCTGGTGAAGCACGGATCGATGTACGTCGGGCGCACGCCTGCCACGCAGGGCCAGACGAAGTTCTGCCTGTTCGTGCCCAAGCCGGGGATCTACGCGATCGCGATCTATCATGACGAGGATGCATCGCAGAAGATCAACCGCGGCGGGCTGCTCGGCATTCCGACCGAAGGGTTCGGCTTTTCGAACAACCCGCCGACGATTGCCAGCCTGCCGGCTTTCCGCGCGGTGCGCATCCACATTTCACGCACCAATCTCGCCACGACCATCCAGCTCAAGTATCCCTGACCGCGCGCCGGGCGGCGGCCATGCCCCCTTCAGGTCTCTTGCAAAGCCTTGCGCGTAAGGCAAAAGAGCGAGGGAAGGGTGGCAGGATGCGCAGCGAACGGGTGTGCGTTTCATGGCTCAGGTGCTGTCGATGATCTATCTCTGGCTGAAGGCCGGCCACGTCATTTTCGTGATCTTCTGGATGGCGGGCCTGTTCATGCTGCCCCGCTATTTCGTCTACCATCAGGAATCGGCTGAAGGCTCCGCCGAAGCCGCGATCTGGGTGGACCGCGAACGCAAGCTGATGCGCATCATCATGTGGCCCTCGCTCGCCATGGTCTGGCTATTCGGGCTGGTTCTTGCGGTGAACGGCGGCTGGTTCGTGGCGGGCTGGCTGCATGCCAAGCTGGCGCTGGTGCTGATCCTCACCGCCTATCACATCTGGCTGGCAAACTATGCCGGCGAACTGGCGCAAGGCCGGCGCAAGCTGACCGGCCGCACCTTGCGCATGCTGAATGAAGTGCCGGGCATAACCGCGGCCCTCATCGTCATTCTGGTGATCCTGAAGCCCTTCTGATCGGGCACCCGGTCTTAATCGCCCAGCTTCCGCAACCTGCCCTGTGCGCTGTTGCGAATCAGCGGCCGGGCCGTGCGCGGCAGGTGGCGCCACTGCGAACCCCACGCATTGTCGGAAGGCTGATCGGTGGCGGTGCGCGGAAAAGCGCTGGTTTGGGGGGGCAGGTGGATCGACATCGTTCCCTCTCCTTCTAAGCCTTCGTTCAACGCACCGCACCCTGCCTGCGTTCCCGCGCATCCCCGATTGACGCTGGCCTGCGCAGCGCCTATTTCGCCCGTGCTTACCGGAACTGCGCGCGCCTGACGCGTGCCGCACCGAGGTCCGCTTTCTCCAAGCCCCATGACCTTCCGGCCGGCCTTTCTCTTTACGGAATACCGCACATGCATCTCAAGGAACTCAAGAAAAAGACCCCGGCTGACCTGGTCGAAATGGCCGAGGAACTGGGCGTCGAAGGCGCCAGCACCATGCGCCGGCAAGACCTGATGTTCGCCATCCTCAAGGAAGTGGCCGAAGATGGCGAGGAGATCCTCGGCATCGGCACGATCGAGGTGCTGCCCGATGGCTTTGGCTTCCTGCGCAGCCCCGAAGCGAACTACCTTGCCGGTCCGGACGATATCTACGTCTCGCCCAACCAGGTCCGCAAATGGGGACTGCGCACCGGCGACACCGTTGAAGGCGAAGTTCGCGCGCCCAAGGATGGCGAACGCTATTTCGCCATCACGCGCCTGATCAAGGTGAACTTCGACGATCCGGAGGCCGTGCGCCACCGCGTCAACTTCGACAACCTCACGCCGCTGTACCCCAACGATCGGCTTAAGCTCGATACGCTCGATCCCACGGTCAAGGACAAGTCCGCCCGCGTGATCGATCTTGTTAGCCCGCAGGGCAAGGGCCAGCGCGCGCTGATTGTCGCGCCGCCGCGCACCGGCAAGACCGTGCTGCTGCAGAACATGGCCAAGGCCATCACCGACAACCATCCGGAAGTGTTCCTGATCGTCCTGCTGGTCGACGAACGTCCGGAAGAAGTCACCGACATGCAGCGTTCCGTGAAGGGTGAGGTGATCTCCTCCACCTTCGACGAACCCGCCACCCGCCACGTGCAAGTCGCTGAAATGGTTATCGAAAAGGCAAAGCGCCTAGTCGAGCACAAGCGCGACGTGGTCATCCTGCTGGATTCGATCACCCGCCTTGGCCGCGCCTACAACACGGTTGTGCCTTCGTCGGGCAAGGTGCTGACCGGCGGTGTCGATGCCAACGCGCTGCAGCGGCCGAAGCGCTTCTTCGGTGCTGCCCGCAACATCGAGGAAGGCGGTTCGCTTTCGATCATCGCCACCGCGCTGATCGATACCGGCAGCCGCATGGACGAAGTGATCTTTGAAGAGTTCAAGGGCACCGGCAACAGCGAAATCGTGCTCGACCGCAAGGTGGCGGACAAGCGCATCTTCCCCGCGCTCGACGTGGGCAAGAGCGGCACCCGCAAGGAAGAACTGCTCGTCCCGAAGGATCAGCTTTCGAAGATGTGGGTCCTGCGCCGCATCCTTATGCAGATGGGCACCGTGGACGCGATGGAGTTCCTTCTCGACAAGATGAAGGATTCCAAGACCAACGAAGACTTCTTCGCTACGATGAATCAGTAAGACACTGTTTCAAAAACGAAATTGAAAAGGGGGCCGGTTCATCGCCGGCCCCCTTTTTCATGTGTTTTCCAGTTGCTCGGCCATCTTCTTCCAGACGACGTCGATCGCCTTCAACGGCCGCACCATCACCTTGAAGTCGGCGATGCGCCCTTCCAGGTCAAAGCGGATCAGGTCTATCCCGTTCACGGTGATCCCATCGATCTCGGCGGTGAATTCCAGGCACGCTTCGGGCCCGTCGACCAGTTCCCGTACATAGCGGAAGGTGCCGTTGCCGAAAACGGCCGACGCCGCCCCCAGATAGACCAGCACCTTGTCCCGGCCTTCCTGCGGGGTGTGGACCACTGGCGAATGAAATACCGCGTCATCGGCGATAAGTTCGGCCAGCAGCTCGGGATCGTTCCCCAGCATGTAGCGGTGCCATGCGGCCAGTCCGAGTTGCATATCTGTCTCCTCTCCCACCAGCCTTGCTGCAACGCGGGGGCAGCATCCTTGATCCGGCGCAAGCCCCCCGCGTTGCCGGCGGTTACTTCAAATGCGTGGCAAAGAAGTCGCGCGTGCGCCCGTCGGCAAGCTGCGCGCCCGCCTCGTCGCGCCGGTTGCCCATCTCTGCGGCAAAGCCGTGATCCAGCCCTTGGTAATCCCACAGCGTCACACGCGGATGCGAATCCAGCGCATCGTGGATTGCCTTCTGCGCCTCCGGCCCGACGAAGTGATCGGCCGTCGGGATATGCAGCGCCAGCGGCCGCGCGATCGCGTGCGCCTCGTTCAGCATCTGGTCGATCATCACGCCGTAATAGCCGACCGAGGCATCGATATCGGTGCGCGTGGACGACATATTGGCCATCCGGCCGCCCAGACAGAACCCGACAAGACCGACCTTGTCCACCGCCTGTTCGTGCCGCAGCCAGCGGATCGTCGCCTCGATGTCCTGCACGCCAAGGTCGGGATCGTATTGCTGGAAATACCCGAACGCTTCCTGCATCTGTTCGGGCACGTCGGGGTTCAGTTCCACGCCCGGCGCAAATCGCCAGAAGATATCCGGCGCCAGCGCGACATAGCCGAGTGCCGCCCACGCGTCGCACTTCTGGCGGATACCTTCGTTCACGCCGAAGATTTCCGGAATCACGATGATCGCCGCTTCGCTCTGCTCGGCCGGGGTTGCCAGGTAGACGGGGATCTCCCCGTTACCGTCCAGCGCGGGAAGGGTGGTTTTCTCGCCCATGTCATACTCCTTGCGTTCTTGGCCTGAATGCCAGCTTGGTCGTACCGGTGGACTTTGCCAAGGTGGCATGACAGTTTCGTCCGCCGTGCCGGGACAACGCAGGAGCAGCCATGAAAGTTCAGGTCGAGATCGACTGCACTCCCGAAGAAGCGCGCCGCTTCATGGGTTTGCCGGATGTGTCCAAGGCGAACGATGTCTATGTCGATGCCATCGCCAACGCGATGAAGGGCGTCACCAGCATGGACCAGCTGACCAGCATGGCCAAGCAGATCGCGCCGATGGGCGAATTGGGCATGAACCTGTTCAAGCAGTTCATGGAACAGGGTGCCGGCGCCGCGATGGGTGGGTTCGGCAAGCCGAAGAAGGACTGACCGCGCGCCGCGTGTTGGCTTCCCCGCGCAAATCCGCTTAAGCGAAGCGCATGCCTGCCGACACCATCTTCGCGCTTTCTTCAGGCTCGCCACCGGCGGGCATCGGGGTTGTGCGCATCAGCGGCCCTGCCGCCGGGATCGCGCTTGCCGCACTGGCGGGCGCCTTGCCCCCGCCGCGCCGCGCCAGCGTTGCCACGTTGGCCGATCCCGTCTCCGGCGACGTGCTCGATCGGACGCTGGTGCTGTGGCTGCCCGGCCCGCGCACCGCGACCGGGGAAGATACCGCAGAACTCCACCTTCACGGTGGCCGTGCGGTGGTCGCAGCGGTCGAGGCGGCGCTGGGGCGGGTTGCCGGTTTGCGCCGCGCCGAGCCCGGCGAGTTCACCCGCCGCGCGTTCGCCAACGGTCGGATCGACCTTGCCGAAGCCGAAGGGCTGGCCGATCTCCTGTCCGCCGAAACCGAACTGCAACGTCGCGCTGCGCAGGCCGTCGCCGGCGGTGCACTGTCCCGGGCGGTCAACGACTGGCGCGATGCGTTGCTCCATCTTTCCGCCCGTCTTGAGGCCGCGCTCGATTTTGCCGACGAGGACGACGTTGCCGACGCAGGAGCGTGCCTGCCCCCGGGCTTCGCGGGAGGCTGTGCGACGCTCGCCGCAGATATCGGTGACTGGTTGGCCCGCCCGCGTGCGGAACCATTGAAGGAAGGCTTCCGCGTCGTGCTGGCCGGTCCGCCCAACGCGGGCAAGTCCACCTTGTTCAACGCGCTGGTGGATTCGGAAGCCGCCATCACGGCGGCCGAACCCGGGACAACGCGCGATGTGCTGATGCGCTCGGTCGCGCTCGATGGCGTCGCTTTCACGTTCGTCGATACCGCCGGGCTGCGCGATGAAGGCGCGGGCGCGATCGAGCAGATCGGCATCGAACGCGCGCGCGCCGAAGCCACTGGCGCAGACCTGGTGCTGTGGCTGGGTGAAGAAGGGCAGGGGCCCCAAGGCGCGCCGCTATGGGAAATCACCGCGCAGGTCGACCGGGCCCACGTGCGAAAGGAAACCCCGGATCATCGCATCTCGGCAGCCACGGGTGAGGGGATGGCCGCCCTGCGCGCTGCGCTTGTCACCCACGCCCGTGCGGCCTTGCCGCAGCCGGGGCAGGCGGCACTCAACCGCCGGCAGCATGGCTTGCTGGCCGATGTGGCAAGGGCCCTGCACAACGCGGTCGCCCAGCACGATCCTCTGCTGGCGGCGGAGGACCTGCGGCTGGCCCGTCGTGCGTTGGATGCCCTGATTGGCCGTACCGGCACGGAAGACATGCTCGATGCGCTCTTCGGGCGGTTCTGTATCGGAAAGTGATGTTCCACGTGGAACAGCGATGGCCTCGCGGGTGCGGGCTAATGGACTATCCCTTGCGCTGGACCTGACCGGAGGATGCGGCGTTGCCCCGTCATGGACTTGAACGAGGCGCGCCATGGGATTGCCCTTGCCAAAGCCAGATCGAGCCTAGGGCTGCTTAGCCCCGCCTTAGACCTCGGTGAGATCGTCGCAGGAAGCGCATCACTCTCGTCGCGCGGGTTTGGGCGACCAAGGCGATGTGCATCACGTGATATTGATGTGTTCCACGTGGAACACGCACGTGCTTTGACGCGACTCTCCAAACGGCGTATCGCGCCTTCATGCATGAATTCGATATCATCGTGGTGGGCGGCGGGCACGCCGGTGTAGAGGCTGCCGCAGTTTCCGCGCGCATGGGCGCACGCACCGCGCTCGTCAGTTTCGATCCAAAAACGATTGGCGCCATGAGCTGCAACCCGGCCATCGGCGGGCTGGGAAAGGGGCATCTTGTCCGTGAGGTCGATGCCTTTGACGGCCTGATCGGCCGCGCGGCCGACGCCGGGGCCATCCATTATCGCATGCTCAACCGCAGCAAGGGCAGTGCCGTGCAGGGACCGCGCGTCCAGGCTGACCGCAAGGCTTTCCGTGCCGCGATCCAGCAGATGATCGGTGCGCAGCAAGGGCTGACGGTGGTGCCGGGTGAAGCGGCGGCGCTTGTTCTGTCCGGGCATATCGTTGCCGGCGTCGAACTGGCCGATGGACAGCAGCTTCGCGCGGGCGCGGTCATCCTGTGCACCGGGACATTTCTTGGCGGGCGGCTGTTTCGCGGGGAAGAGAGGATGGAAGGCGGCCGCATCGGCGAAAATTCCGCCCACCGCCTGGCTGCCCAGCTCCGCGATGCCGCGCTGCCGATGGCCCGGCTCAAAACCGGGACGCCGCCGCGCCTTGACGGGCGCACCATCGATTGGGCGCGCCTGCCCGAACAGCCCAGCGATGCCGAGCCGTGGACCATGTCACCGCTCACGCCGGCGCGCCCGCTGCCGCAAGTGTTCTGCGCCATCGCTCGCACGAATGCGCGCACGCACGATATCATTCGCGCGGGGCTGGATCGGTCGCCGCTGTTTACCGGCGCCATCGGCGCGCAGGGGCCGCGCTATTGCCCGTCGATCGAGGACAAGATTCACCGCTTCGGCGATCGGGATGGACACCAGATCTTTCTTGAACCCGAAGGGCTGGACGACGGTACCGTTTATCCGAACGGCGTTTCCACCTCGCTGCCGACCGATGTGCAGCTGGCGATGATGCGCAGCATCGAAGGGTTGGAGCGGGTGGAGATCACCGTCCCCGGTTATGCCGTGGAGTATGATCACGTCGATCCGCGTGCCCTGCGTCGCTCGCTGGAGGTCAGGGCCATGCCCGGCCTGTATTGCGCGGGGCAGATCAACGGTACCACCGGATACGAAGAAGCCGCCGCGCAGGGACTCGCCGCGGGGCTGCACGCGGCCGCAGCGGTGCTGGGCCGTCCCGCGCCCGAACTTGACCGTGCCAATTCCTATATGGCGGTGATGATCGATGATCTCACGCTGCACGGCGTGTCCGAACCCTATCGCATGCTAACCGCCCGGGCCGAATACCGCCTGCGGCTGCGCGCAAACAATGCCAGTTCGCGCCTGACCCCGATTGGCTTGCAGGTTGGTTGTATTGGTGAAGACCGGGCCCGTTGGTTTGCTGAACGGACCGAGGTCCGCGCCCGGCTTGAAGCCGTGCTGGATACGCCGGTGACGCCTGCCGATCTCTCCCGCGCGGGGCTTGGTGTTCGCGCGGATGGTGTCCGGCGCCCGCTGATGGAGTGGTTGCGCTTTCCCGAGGTAACGGTGGACGGCCTTCGCCCCTGGTTGGGCGATGAACCGCTGGACCCCCTGCTGGTGGAGGAGGTGGAGGAAGACGCCGCCTATGCCCCTTACCTTGCGCGGCAGGATGCCGAGCTGCGCGATCTGCGCGCCAGCGATTCGGTGCCGCTGGGCGACGACTTCCCCTACGCCGACGTTCCCGGGCTATCGCGCGAAATGGTTGAGCGGCTGTCCTCGGCGCGCCCGGATACGCTCGCCGCTGCGGGGCGGCTCGCAGGAATCACCCCGGCCGCGCTTGCCAGTCTTCTGGTCCATGCCCGCCGGAGGATTGCCGCATGATCCTGCCGGGTGAAGCCGAAGCGCAAGACTGGCTGCGCGATACGCTCGGCGCTGATGACGCGGCGATGGATCGTCTCGGTCACCTTGCGCAGTTGCTGGCGGCGGAGAACGAGCGACAGAACCTCGTTGCCCGCGCGACGCTGCCGCACGTATGGCAGCGCCACATTCTCGATTCGGCGCAGCTCCTCGCTGTTCCACGTGAAACAGTGCCGGATGGCTCATGGATCGATCTGGGCACCGGAGCGGGCTTTCCCGGGCTCGCGATTGCCGCGTTGCAGCCTTGGCGGCGAATCACCCTGGTCGATTCGCGTCGCTTGCGCACAGATTGGCTCGCCCGCGCGGCCGCAGAGTTGGGCCTAGCGAACGTCACTGTCACGCTCGCGCGGGTCGAAGATCTGCCCGATCAGGTTCATTCGGTCATTTCTGCGCGCGCATTTGCACCTTTGGATAAGCTGCTTGCGTTGTCCGCGCGTTTTTCCACACCCGATACGCTTTGGTTGTTGCCGAAAGGGGCCAAGGCCCGGCATGAACTGGAAGTGCTCCCGGCCGAATGGCAGCATGTGTTCCACGTGGAACAATCGCTGACCGACCCGGACGCCGGCGTCATCACTGGACGCCTGACCGGGAGGCCCGCCACCGCGCGGGCAGGGGCGAACGTTCGCAAGGGTAAAGGCCAGCGCCGATGATCACGATTGCGATTGCGAACCAGAAGGGCGGCGTCGGCAAAACGACGACCGCCATCAACATCGCCACCGCGCTTGCGGCTACGGGCTGGAAGGTCCTGCTGATCGATCTCGATCCGCAGGGGAATGCCTCCACCGGGCTCGGCGTCCCCACGGCCGACCGGAGCTGTTCCTCGTACGACCTGCTGATCGAGCAGATGCCGATCAGCGAGTGCGCGCAACCCACGCGCATTCCGGGGCTGGACCTCGTGCCCGCCACGGTCGACCTGTCGGGCGCCGAAGTCGAACTGGTCAGCGCCGATGATCGCACTGGCAAGCTGCGCGCCGCGCTGGCCGCAGATGCTGGTCACGAAATCTGCCTGATCGATTGCCCGCCGTCGCTGGGGCTGCTCACGCTCAACGCGCTGACCGCGGCCGATACCTTGCTGGTGCCGTTGCAGTGCGAGTTCTTCGCGCTCGAAGGTCTCAGCCAGCTGCTCCAGACGGTGGAGCGCGTGCAAGAGCGCTTCAATCCCGACCTGGGCATTCTCGGTATCGTGCTGACGATGTACGACCGCCGTAATCGCCTAACCGATCAGGTGGCGGACGATGTGCGTTCGTGCCTTGCCGACCTCGTGTTCGAATCGGTGATCCCGCGTAACGTTCGCCTGTCGGAAGCGCCGAGCCATGGCCTGCCTGCGCTGATCTATGATCATTCCTGCTCGGGATCGCAGGCCTATATGAAACTGGCGCGGGAACTGATCGGGCGTCTGCCCGCAAGAAGGAAAGCAGCATGAGCGATGAGGGCGTAAAGGCGGCTCCGGTCAAGCGCGCGGCGCTGGGGCGAGGGCTGGGTGCCCTGCTCGGCGAAACGCGGCGCGAGGAAGCCGTGGCCCGCGCGCCGGCCGATGGAGCGGCTCCTTCCGCCGGCCCCGTGCCGCAGTCGGGCCTGGCCATGCTGCCGGTCGCCGAAATCGAACCGCATCCGGATCAGCCACGCCGCCATTTTGACGAAGAAGCGCTCGACGAACTGGCGCGCTCAATCGCCGCGCGCGGGGTGATCCAGCCTGTTGTCGTTCGGCCGATCGGGCCGCACCGTTACCAGCTGGTCGCCGGTGAACGCCGCTGGCGCGCATCGCAGCGCGCGCGTGTGCACGAAATTCCGGCCATCGTCCGCCAGTTGGATGATCGTGAGGTCACCGCGCTTGCGCTGATCGAAAACCTCCAGCGTGAGGATCTCAACCCGGTTGAGGAGGCGCGCGCCTATCACCGCCTGTCCGAGAACGAAGGCCTGACGCAGCAGGAAATTGCCACGTTCGTCGACAAGTCGCGCAGCCATGTCGCCAACCTCATGCGGCTGCTGTCGCTGCCCGAAGACGTGCTCGACATGCTCCAGCGCGAGCAGCTGTCGATGGGTCATGCCCGTGCGCTGGCGAGCCTGCCCGATCCGCTGCCGATCGCCCGGGAAATTGTCGCCAAGGGCCTGTCCGTGCGCGACGCCGAGCGTCTTGCCAAACGCGCTGGCCGGCCCGAAAGCACCCCGCGCAAGGCGCGTGCCGATCGCTCGCCCGGGGAATGGGCGGATATCGTCGCGGTGCAGCAGCATCTTGAAGAGTTTCTGGGGCTGAAAGTGCAGATCAACGCCGATCCCGATCCGCGCACCGGCTCTGTGGTGATTCGCTACAAGACGCTCGATCAGCTCGACCTGATCTGCCAGCGCCTTACCGGCGGGGCCATCTGACCACTTAATCAATCGATTAATTCTTGTTGACCTGCCTCTCCGGCTTTGCTTTTCTCGTGTCCAACGAAAGCATAACGCCGGAGAGCTTGCCATGTCGCTCGACCTGATCCCCCGCAGTGCCTACACCGAGGACCACGAGGCGTTTCGCCAGACGGTGCGCAAGTTCCTCGAATCCGAGATCGCCCCCCACGCCAACGAATGGGCCGAGGCGGGCATCGTCCCCCACGCCATCTGGCCCAAGGCGGGCGAACTCGGCATGCTGTGCCCGACCGTGCCCGAGGAATACGGCGGTCTGGGCCTCGATTTCGGCTACAACGCCATCGTCGATGAAGAGAGCAGCTACTACGGCCGCGTCGCCACGGGCTTTTCCCTGCAGTCAGATATCGTGGTCAACTACCTCGTCACCTATGGCTCGGAAGAGCAGAAGAAAACCTGGTTGCCCAAGATGGTGTCGGGCGAGGTGGTTACCGCCATCGCCATGACCGAACCGGGCACCGGATCGGACCTTCAGGGCATGCGCACCACCGCGAAGAAGGACGGCAACCATTATGTGATCAACGGGTCCAAGACCTACATCACCAATGGCCAGAACGCGGACCTGATCCTCGTCTGCTGCAAGACCGATACCGAGGTCCAGCCCGCATGGAAGGGTATTTCCATCGTGCTGGTGGAAGCCACGCGCGAAGGGTTCAAGCGCGGCCGCAACCTGGACAAGATCGGCATGGACGAGGCCGATACCTCGGAGCTGTTCTTCGAGGACGTCCGCGTTCCGATCACCAATTGCCTGGGTGAAGAGGGCAAAGGCTTCATCTATCTGATGAGCGAGCTGCCGCAGGAGCGCCTGTCGATTGCCATCGGTGCGCAGGCTTCCGCGCAAAAGGCGTTCGACGATACCGTGGAATTCACCCGCGATCGCAAGGCCTTCGGCAAGCCGATCCTCGATTTCCAGAACACCCGTTTCACGCTGGCCGATCTCAAGACCAAGCTTCAGGTCGGCTGGGCGCACCTCGATTGGGCGCTGGCGCGGCACCTGAAGAAGGAGCTGACACCGGAAGAGGGCGCTGCGGCCAAGCTGTGGCACACCGAATTGCAGTGGGAGGTCATGGACAAGTGCCTCCAGCTGCATGGCGGCGCGGGCTACATGAACGAATACGCCATCGCCCGCGCCTGGCGCGGCGCCCGCGTGACGCGCATCTTTGGCGGCACCAACGAGATCATGAAGGAACTCATCGGGCGCAAGCTGTAAGCGGCTGCAGGAGGCATCCGCCTTCTCCCCTCCCGCTTGCGGGAGGGGCCGGGGGAGGGCGTGTTGCCCTGAAACCGCGATCGAACGCCCCGGTCAGCTGCCGGTATAGACCCGCTTTTCCTTCACGCGCTTGTCGTGGGGGCGTGCCCGGGGCGGGATCAAGCGGCGGCGCGGGCTGGTGACATATTCGTAGGTCACCGTGCGCGTTTCCACGCAGGGCCTGGCGGGTCCCTGCTGGATCATCACCGGCACCATGACATAGCCCATGGGATAGCCATAACCATAGCCCGGATAGGCGCCATAGCCGCCCTGCGGCATCGGCGCCGAATAGCTGCGCCAGAAGTCCGCGCATTCACGATCGCGGCCGTTGTCTTCGGCCTTGTCGATGGCCGAACCTGCAACGGCGCCGACGGCTGCGCCGGCCACGGTGCCCAGCGTGCGGTTACCGGACGCAACGCGATTGCCGATCACGCCGCCCACGACACCGCCGATTACCGCGCCGCCAACGCCGTTGTCCCGCCGATACGACTGGCAGCGTTCCAGCATCTCGCGCGCGTGGGTATCGGGTTCGGCGTAACCCTGCGGGGCGGGGTAGCCTTGCGGCGGATAATATGGCGTGCCGGACCCTGCCGGTGCGGCGGGCATCCATTGCCCATTCCAGCTGCCGCCCTGCCATGTGCCCTGATACACGCCCTGGAGCGGCATCGCGCCGCCTTCGTGATGATCGTGGGCCAGTGCCGGCCCGGCGCCGATCAGCGCGCAGGCGGGCAGGATAACGCTCTTGAACAGACGGCTCATGACGGTCCCTCGGGTGCCGGGCAAAGACCCGGACGGTTAACCCGGTGTTTACCATCCCAAGTGCCGCGAAACCAAGGTTCCCGATGCGCCTGTCCCGAAACGGGGCGCTTTGCCGCAGAGGTTCACATGCGCGCGGCGATCGCCTGCGCCAGCGCTTCCACGCCGGCGGCATCTTCAGCATCGAAACGCGCCAGAACCGGGCTGTCGAGGTCGATCACCGCGATCACCGCACCATCACGCACCACCGGCACGACGAGTTCGGACCGGCTCGCTGCGTCGCAGGCGATATGGCCGGGGAAGGCGTGCACATCGCGCACCAGCTGCGTCTCGCCGGTCGCCGCCGCCGCGCCGCACACCCCGCGCCCCAGCGGGATCCGGATGCACGCGGGCTTGCCGGTGAATGGCCCGAGCACCAGTTCGCCCTCGACCATGCGATAGAATCCCGCCCAGTTCAGATCGGGCAGGAACAGGCCGATCAGCGCGGCAAGGTTGGCCATGTTGGCCACGCCGTCGCGCTCGCCTTCGGTGAGGGCCAGCGCGGCTTCGCGCAGCTCGCGGTAGAGTTCGGCCTTCGGTTGGCCGGGCAGGGGAGCAAAATCGAACATGGCGCCACTCTAGCGCGGCCGCCGGCAAAAGTCGCGCCGCGCAACATGCGCAAAACCGTGGCGACATCCACAGGTTGCGGGACGCGCGCCTCGCGCCTAGTTTCCGGCGCCATGAGCAAGATGCAAAAAGCCCTCGTTTTCGTCGCCATGCTTCTGGCCGTGGTCGGCGCCTTCCTGTTC
The DNA here is from genome assembly GCA_039804665.1 of Pseudomonadota bacterium. GTDB lineage: Bacteria > Pseudomonadota > Alphaproteobacteria > Sphingomonadales > Sphingomonadaceae > Novosphingobium. The sequence continues at coordinate 18,026 of JBDLVU010000027.1, forward strand.
TGGCTGATGCGCCCGCACAATGCGCAATACACGCTGGTTGAAACCACGGGCCCCAAGCCGAAGCTGGCCGAGCCCGAGCCGCAGTATTTCCCGACCATCGGCATTGCCCGGCCGATCGGCTGGGGCGCGGGCGAATCGCCCGTCGCGGCGCAGGGGCTTCAGGTCACCCGCTTTGCCGACAAGCTCGATCACCCGCGCAACGTGGTGGTTCTGGCCAATGGCGACGTGCTGGTGGCTGAAACCAACGCGCCGCCGTCACGCGGCATGGGCGGCTTGACCGGGCTGGTGGCCAAGTACCTGTTCAAGGCGGCCGGCGCGGGCGACCCTTCGCCCAACAAGATCGTCGTGCTGCGCGATGGCAATGGTGACGGCGTGGCCGAACAGCGCTTCGAGATGACCAACCCGGCGCTGCAATCGCCGTTCGGCATGGTCCTGCGTGAAGGCCGGCTTTATGTCGCCAACACCAACGGGGTCGTTTCGTGGGCCTTCCAGCCCGGGCAGACCAGCCTTTCCGGCGCTCCGGAAAAGCTGATGGACCTGCCCGGCGGCGGCATGCACTGGGTGCGCAACCTGCTGCTCAGCGAAGACGGCCAGCGGCTTTATGTGACGGTCGGCTCCGCGTCGAACATCGCCGAAAACGGCATCGATCAGGAACGGGGCCGCGCCGCGATTCATGAATATGATTTCACCCGGCACAGCTCGCGCGAATTCGCCGGGGGCCTGCGCAATCCCAACGGGCTCGACTGGAACCCGCGCACGGGCGAAATGTGGACCACGGTCAACGAACGCGACATGCTGGGGTCCGATCTTGTGCCCGATTACCTTACCAGCGTGCCGCTGGGCGCGCAGTATGGCTGGCCGTGGGCCTACTGGAAGAAGAACATCGACTGGCGCGTGCAGGAACCGATGCCGGAATACATGCTAGAATACGTGCGCAAGCCCGAATACGCGCTCGGCGCACACGTCGCGGCGCTGGGCCTTGCGTTCTCGCGCGGGGGCAACCTGATGGGCGATCGGTTTGCCAGCGGCGCGTTCATTGCGCGGCACGGGTCGTGGAACCGTCGTCCGCTGTCCGGTTACGACGTGGTGTTCGTGCGCTTCGACGATCGCGGCAACGTGCTGCCCGCGCCGCCCGTGCCGGTGCTCACCGGCTTCCTGACGAGCGATGACAAGGCGCGGGGCCGCCCGACCTGGGTCGCCTTTGCCAGGGACGGCGCGCTGCTTGTCAGCGACGACACCGGCGGGGTGATCTGGCGCGTGGTGGCGCCGGGGGCGAAGCCGGCCGCCGCCATCACCCCCATCGCCTCGCGCCCGTTGCCGCCCAAGCCGACCGGAACGCCGAAGTTCCGCATCAGCAAGGACGATACCTCGGACCTCACCAAGCCGCAGTAAGGCGTCCGGTCAAAGCGCGGCGCTGTCGAGGTCGTAGACCAGCGCCGCGCCGGCCATCGCCGCCGCGCCAAGGCCACGCGCCTCGGGCGCGACGGTGCGGTTGAAGAACTTGGTGACGGCGGTCTTGGCGTGGTCGCCCGTGGTGCGGGCCTGCCGGGCCAGTTGCCAGCCCGCCACGGCCACCGCGCACATCGTGGTGAACGGCACCGATCCCGCCAGCCTGTCATCCAGCGAGGCGTCGCCGCTTGCCATCCACGCGCCGATGGCGGCGGCATCCTTTGCCAGCGCGGCCACTTCGGGCACGTCATCCATCTCGGCGATCACATCGGCCAGCAGCGCCTGCAGCACCCCGCCGTTCTCGTAACCCAGCTTGCGGGTGACCAGATCGGCGGCCTGAATGCCGTTGGTGCCTTCATAGATCGGCGCGATCCGGGCATCGCGGTAATGCTGCGCGGCGCCGGTTTCCTCGATGAAGCCCATGCCGCCGTGCACCTGTATGCCAAGGCTGGCCACCTCGCAGCCCACGTCGGTGCCCCACGCCTTCAGCATCGGCACCAGCACTTCGGCGCGCATCTGCGCGGCCTCGTCACCCAGCGCGCCGAGATCGACCTGCCCGGCGGTGTAATACAGCAGCGCCCGCGCCCCTTCGGTCAGCGCGCGCATGCGCAGGATCGTGCGGCGCACGTCGGGATGTTCGATGATCGCCACCGGTGCCTTGCTGGCGCTGCTCGCGCGGGGGCTCTGGATGCGCCCCTGCGCATAGGCGCGCGCCTGTTGCAGCGCGCGTTCGGCCACCTGTACGCCCTGGCTGCCCACGTTGATCCGCGCCGAGTTCATCATCGTGAACATCGCGCGAAGGCCTGCGTTCTCCGCGCCGACCATCTCGCCGATGCATTCGCCCCCGGACATGGAGCCGTCGCCGAACGTCATCACGCATGTGGGCGAGGCGTGGATGCCCAGCTTGTGTTCGATGCTGGCGCAGCGCACGTCGTTGCGTGCGCCCGGGCTGCCATCGGCATTCACATGGAACTTGGGCACGATGAACAGCGATATCCCGCGCGATCCCTCCGGCGCGCCCGGCGTGCGCGCCAGCACCAGATGGATGATGTTCCGGCTGAGGTCGTGCTCACCAAACGTGATGAAGATCTTGGTCCCGCTGATGCGATACTTGCCGGCGTGCGGCCCTTCGCCGATCGGCGTGGCCGTGGTGCGCAGCGCGCCCACGTCCGATCCCGCCTGCGGTTCGGTCAGGTTCATCGTGCCCGACCATTCCCCGCTCACAAGTTTAGGCAGGTAGAGCGCCTGCTGCTCGGCGCTGCCGTGATGGTGCAGCGCCTCGATCGCGCCGACGGTGAGGATCGGCAGCAGCGTGAAGCCCATGTTCGCCGCGCCCAGCGTTTCCAGCACGCAGGTTGCCAGCGTGAACGGCAGGCCCTGTCCGCCATGCTCCACCGGCCCGGAGATCGAGCCCCAGCCCTGCTCTACGAACGCGGCATAGGCTTCGGCAAAGCCTGCCGGCAGCGTCACCGTGCCATTGTCCCATTTCGCGCCCTGCGTGTCGCCCGCACGGTTCAGCGGCGCCCATTCGCCCTCGGCCAGCGCGCCGATGCCTTCGGCAATCGCGGCCACGAGGTCGGGCGTCGCGGCGGCAAACCGCTCGTGCGCGGCGAGGTCCTCGATCCCGGCGCTCACGCGCATGGCGATCAGCTGGTCGGCGGTGGGGGCAGTGAAGCTCATGTGTCGTTGTCCTTCCCTCTCGGGAGCGGCTATAGCGCCCCGCGATGCAAGCGACAAAGCCTCCAAACGTCCATATGGCCGATCGGGCCGGTCTTGCCCGTGCGGCCGAGGTTCTGGCCGCGGGCGGAACCGTCGCCGTGCCCACCGAAACGGTCTATGGCCTTGCCGCGCGCGCCGACGACGATGGCGCGGTCGCCGGCATCTATCGCGCCAAGGGGCGGCCCGATTTCAACCCGTTGATCGTCCACGTGCCCGATCTCGCCGCGGCCGAACGGCTCGCGCTGTTCGATGATCGCGCGCGCGTGCTGGCGGCGTCATTCTGGCCGGGCGCGCTCACGCTGGTGGTGCCGCGCCGTGCCGATGCGGGGTTGGCCGCGGCGGTCAGCGCAGGCCTGCCCACGGTCGCGCTGCGCTGCCCTGCGCACCCGGTGATGCAGCAGTTGCTGCGCGAATGCGGCCTGCCGCTCGCGGCGCCGTCGGCCAATCGCAGCGGCGCCGTCAGCCCCACCACGGCGGCGCATGTGGCCGCTTCACTCGGCAGTCGGGTGGACCTGATCCTTGATGGCGGGGAAACCGCGCAAGGCATCGAATCGACCATCGTCGGATTGCGCGCCGATGGCACCTGGGCCCTGCTGCGCCCCGGCCCCATCGAGGAATCGCGGATTGCGGCGCTTCTCGGCCCCGCTACTGACGCCATGACGTCATCCCGGATCGAAGCGCCCGGGCAGCTCGCCAGCCATTATGCGCCCGGCAAACCTGTCCGGCTGGGCGCGGTGGCGGCCGAAGCGGACGAATTCCTGATCGGGTTCGGTGCGGTACCGGGCGCGGTCACGCTTTCGGCAACGGGCGATCTGGCCGAAGCGGCCGCGCGCCTTTACGCCTGCCTTCACGCCGCCGCCGATGCGAGGCAGCCCCGCGTTGCCGTGGCGCCCGTGCCCGACAGCGGCATCGGCGTTGCGATCAACGATCGCCTGCGCCGCGCCGCCGCCTGAGCGACCTGCCTCAAGGCTGGCAGACCAGCCGCCCCGAACCCATCGCGTTCACCTTGCACGTGGCGCGGCCGGTCACGTGCACTTCGCCCGATCCCATGATGCTGGCCTTCACCTGCCCGTCCGATGCGAAGCCGGCGTTGCCCGATCCGGCCACGTTCACATCGGCGTGGCCCACGGCAAGGCCCGGCATCTGCGCGGCGCCGCTGCCGGCCACGGTCAGCTTCAGCCCATCGACCTTGCCCGCCGCCTTCAGCGTGCCCGATCCCAGCACGTCGACTTTCAGGTTGCCCGCCTCCACATGCGCGGCGTCTACCCGGCCCGATCCCGCGATGGTGACGCCTACCGCGTCGCCGCCCAGTGCGTCGATGGTCATTGCCCCCGATCCGGCAAGGACCAGACGCCGCGCCGCCGGCACGGTTACCTCGATCGTGGCGGTGCCCGTTTCCTGTCCGTTGGCGCGGCCCACGCCCAGTTTCCCGTCGCTGCGCACGAAGCGCAAGGAATCGCGTGCGTCGCCTTCGGTGCGGATCGCCAGCCTGTCTCCCTGCACGATGTGGATCGTATCGGGGCCAAGCAGCGTGATCTCCTCGGGCGCCGTCCCGCCAAGATCGAGATCGGCCAGCGGCACGCCGCGATGCCCGTCGATGCTCATCGGGCTGCTTTCGCAGGCAGACGCGGACAGCGCCAGCGCCACCAGAGCCACGCTGGAAAGGGTGCGGACAAGAGGCTGGATCATGGCAATCTCCTTGGGCTTTCGCGCAGGATAGGGCGTCTTGCGGCATTCGGGCCATGTCGCCCGCCGAACGGATTCGGCGGTTGGTGGAACGCGCAAACGAAAAGGGCCGCCGGTTGCCCGGCGGCCCTTTTACAACGGCCCTTGCGGCCGATCCCTTCGGGATCGATCAGGCGGTTTCGTAGTACTTCGGCGCGTGTTCGTTGAGGATCGCGAGGATCTTCTTCAGCGCGGCCGGCTCGTCGGTCTTTTCCATCGCGGCCAGTTCGCGCGCAAGGCGCGACGACGCGGCTTCAAAGATCTGGCGTTCGGAATAGGACTGCTCGGGCTGGTCGTCGGCGCGGAACAGGTCGCGCGTCACTTCCGCGATGGAAACGAGATCGCCCGAATTGATCTTGGCTTCGTATTCCTGGGCGCGGCGCGACCACATGGTGCGCTTCACCTTGGGCTTGCCCTTCAGCGTGTCCAGCGCCTCGCGCAGCGTCTTGTCCGAAGACAGCTTGCGCATACCGATCGCTTCGACCTTGTTGACCGGAACGCGGAGCGTCATGCGCTCCTTTTCAAAGCGCAGCACATAAAGCTGCAGCTTCATCCCCGCAATTTCTTCATTCTGCAGTTCGACCACCCGGCCGACACCGTGCTTCGGATAAACGACGTAATCCCCAACATCGAAGGCCAGTGCCTTGGTTGCCATTGCATATCCTTTCGACGCAGGCTGGGTGGGGGCGGCTGTGGGCAGGACGCCCAACGGAAAATCCGGGGCTGATTCCAGACCTGTGGGGTGAGGTCCGGCAGACGACCGTCTTATGCGGTCTGCGAAGCCCTGCGATCCGTTTGCCGCCTGTCCTGCCTTGTTCGTGTTGCAACACGCCGGGCATGACTAAAAAGCCCGACGCTTGTGGGCCTACATAGCAGCTCTGTAATAAAATTACCACCCCTGCGGGGCACCGAATGCGCCGAAAAACCCCTTACGGACGGCGCCGAAGGGGTTTTCGGGTCATTTTGGACAGCGATTGCCGGTGTCTGGAGACTCCGGACGAATCGCCCGAATGGCTCAGTCGCCCTCGCCGGGTTCGGCCGAGAAGTACTTGTCGAACTTGCCGTCTTCGCCCTTGTGCTCGTCGGCGTCGGCCGGCGCGTCCTTCTTGGCGGTCAGGTTCGGCCATTCGGCGGAATACTTCGCGTTCAGTTCCAGCCACTGCTCAAGCCCGCTTTCGGTATCGGGCAGGATGGCTTCGGCCGGGCATTCCGGTTCGCACACGCCGCAGTCGATGCATTCGCTGGGGTTGATCACCAGCATGTTCTCGCCCTCGTAGAAGCAATCCACGGGGCAGACCTCGACGCAGTCCATGAACTTGCACTTGATGCAGGCTTCGGTGACGACATAGGTCATTGCAGCTGGTTCCCTCAGGTATCTGTTTGCGGCCGTGCTAGAGGGGGTTGCCCTCTCCCGTCAAGCCACTCCCGTCAAGCACCCTATAGCATGCCTGCGCTTCCAAGGCGGGGCCGCGCCGCGTTGGCATGCTCACCAATTCGATCACCCTGACCGATTGGCGCATCGGCAGAACCAGCACGTCGCCCTCGCGCACGCTGGCGCTGGCCCTGTCGATCCTGCGGCCGTTCAGCCGGATGTGGCCGGCGGCAACCCATTCCTGCGCAAAGCTGCGGCTGCTCGCCAGCCGCAGAAACCACAGCAGCTTGTCGATTCGCATGGGCGCGTTATCCCCGCATCAACTCCGCCAGCCCGGCAAAGGGGCTGGCCGGGTTAACTGGGGCGGCACGCGCTTTTTCGGGGCGGCCGGGGGCCTTGCGTTCGGGCGCCGCTTCGTGTGGGCGCGGGGGGCGCCAATCCCACAACGGCGGTGCGGGCGGGCCGAATGCCTTTTCGGGCAGGGGCCGCCCCATGTGCACGCGAAAGCCGGCCAGACGCAGCAGCGCCGCATAGGATGCGGTGGAAAGCCCCATGGACCGGGCCACCGCCGGGTCGAGGAACACCCGGCGTCCCGGCGCCGCCAGCCGCCGCTTGTGCGCGTCCTGCACCAGCCGGTCGGCCAGGTCCACGCGCAGCGCCTGTGCGCCCAGCCGGCGATATCCGGGAACGGGACGCTTCGCCTCCATCACAGTCGGCATCCCTGCCGGCGGCGTGGCGTGGGCAATGCCGCGCAAGGTGGCAAGTCTGCTCCACAGCCCCATCGCGGCGGGGCGCAATGCTGCGGGCAGGAACAGGTCGAGCGGGCCCACGCGCACGCCGTGGCGGCGAAGTATGTCGCGCTGCGCGTTGTCCAGTCGCTCCAGCCCCGATCTCTCGCGCGCCAGCACGCCGCCCGCTTCCACCATGTGCAGCAACAGCGCGCGCAGGTCCGGGCCGGAACTTTCCGCGCGGCTTGCCTCGGCCAGCTTGCGCAACGGGGCCAGCGGCTTTTCCGCGTGGCGTGCCAGCCAGCCCTCGATGCCCGCGATCAGCTCTGCCCGTTCGCGGGTCGGCAACTTTTCAAGCGCCGGGTCCAGCCGCACTTTCGGTTCCAGCAGCGTCTTCCCACGCTCCAGCCGTGCCACCACCATGCCGTTCCACACGATGCCGATGTCTTCCAGCGCCAGCCCGTCGGCACGCGCGGCGGCCGCTGCCAGTTCGCGCGCGCGGGCGGCGATCAGGCCGGGCAGGTGGCGTTCGGCCGCGGCCAGCAGCAGCTTGCGATCCACCGCGCGCGCCAGCGGGTCGACCACGAAGCGGAAGCCTTCCAGATGGCCGATGGGTTCGTCATCCACCAGCACCGCGCCCGCTTCGCTTACCCGCACCGGCAGCAGCGAAGCATCGCCGCCCGCCTTGCGCATCAGCACGGTGGTGCGGCGGTTGACGAAGCGTTCGGTCAGCCGCGCGTGCAGCGCGTCGGATAGGCGCGTTTCCACCGCGCGGGCGCGGGCGGCCATTTCCTCGCGCGCCAGCACCCAGTCGGGCCGCTGCGCGATATAGCTCCAGCTGCGGATCGCGGAGATGCGCCCTTGCAGCGTGTCGATATCGCCCGCCGGGTTGTCCAGCTGCGCGATGGCTTGCGCCACATAGTCCGCGCCCAGATAGCCGTGGCGCAGGTCCTGCCACAGCCGGGCCACGAAGCGCGCGTGGGTTTCGGCGCCCTGCTGGCGGAAATCGGGCAGCGAACACACGTTCCAGAACCGCGCCACCGATCCCTTGCCCCGCACGCTGGCGGCAACCTCGGCATCCTCGGCCAGCCGTTTCAGCACGGCAAGGTCGATGGCCTGCGGCGGGGCCACCAGTTCGGGCCGGTCGGGCAGGCTTTCCAGATCGTCGATCAGCACTTGCACCGAATCGAACCGCGGCTCGGCCTCACGCCAGAACAGGCGGGTCAGCGGGGGAAATCGGTGTTCCTCGATGGCATAGACTTCCTCGTCGGCGAACTCGGGGTTGTGCCCACCCATCCCGGCAAGCGTGCCGAACGTGCCATCTTGATGGTGCCGGCCTGCGCGCCCCGCGATCTGCGCCATTTCCGCCGTGGTTAGCCGGCGGTGGCGCTGCCCGTCGTACTTGGAAAGCCCGGCAAAGGCGACGTGCTGGACATCGAGGTTCAGCCCCATGCCGATGGCGTCGGTGGCGACAAGGTAATCGACCTCGCCCGCCTGATACATCGCGACTTGCGCGTTGCGCGTCTGCGGGGAAAGCGCGCCCATCACCACCGCCGCGCCGCCGCGAAAGCGCCGCAGCATCTCGGCCATCGCGTAGACCTGTTCCGAACTGAACGCCACGATGGCGCTGCGCGGCGGAATGCGGGAAAGCTTCTTCGCGCCGGCGTGGCTCAGCGTGGAAAAGCGCGGGCGCGATACGATCTCCGCCTCGGGCACCAGCGCCTTCACCATCGGCTCCAGCGTGGCAGAGCCGAGCAGCATTGTCTCCTCGCGCCCCCGGGTGTGCAGCAGCCGGTCGGTGAACACGTGGCCCCGTTCGGGATCGGCCGCCAGCTGCGCCTCGTCCAGCGCCACGAAGGCCAGATCGGGCCTGCTCGGCATCGCTTCCACGGTGCACAAGTGCCAGCGCGCATCCTTCGGCTCGATGCGCTCCTCGCCGGTGATCAGCGCGACCTGATTCGGCCCCTTGATGGCGCACACGCGGTCATAGACCTCGCGCGCCAGCAGCCGCAGCGGGAAGCCGATGGCGCCGCTGGAGTGCGCGCACAGCCGTTCGATGGCGAGGTGGGTCTTGCCGGTGTTGGTCGGGCCGAGGACCGCCTTCACCGTGCTTCGTTCGCCCGATCGGGAGCGGTGGTGATGGCTGGCCATGCGGTGGAATGTGGCAACCGGTGGGGCCACAAACAAGAACGCGCCAGAGAATATCCCCGGCGCGTTTTTGGGTATGTTTCGACCCGTCCAGATGACGGTTCAAAGGGGGCAGACCGGCCTAGGTCGATCTAGACCCCCCTTAGGTCGTTCTGAACTCAGCCCCGGATCAGCCGTCGTAATCGGCGCCCAGCGAGGTGTTGCGCACCGGCGCCGCGGCGGTGATGCGCAGGGCTTCGGCCGACTGCGACAGCGAGCCGATGTCATCGACTTCATCGTCGTCATCCGGCAGCACGCGTTGCAGCGACTGGATCAGGTTTTCCTTGAGCACGGCGGGACGCACCGTCTCTTCGGCGATTTCGCGCAGGGCCACGACGGGGTTCTTGTCGCGGTCGCGGTCAACGGTCAGTTCCGCCCCGCCCGAGATCGCGCGCGCACGCTCGGCAGCGATCAGCACGAGGTCGAAACGGTTGGGAATCTTGTCGACGCAATCTTCGACGGTTACGCGCGCCATGCGGGCACTCCGGTAAACGAGAATGGCAGGAAAGAGCGGCAGCTAGGCCGCACTTGTGGAAAAGTCAAGGAAATGGGGAGGTCAGGCG